>NC_003552.1:4237941-4540651 GCF_000007345.1 Methanosarcina acetivorans C2A
TCATCAAGTCCCTTAGTTTCTTTTCAAGCATTCCTTCTCGATTTGCTATTTTCAACTTCTCGATAAGGTTTCCTGTATTGGTAAAGTAAACCGAAATCCCTGCTTTTGCTACTTCAATCCCAAGAGCGATTGCAAGATGAGACTTTCCAACTCCGGGAGGACCAAGGAAAACGACATTCTCTGAATTATGAACAAATCTCAAGGTTGCAAGGTCTTCGATTGCTTTTTTATCAATGGATTTCTGAAATTCAAAATCGAATTCCTCAAGAGTCTTTTTAACGGGAAAAACTGCACTTTTCATCCTTCTCTCAATTGCAACAGCTTCTCTGTGTTTCTTTTCCTGTTCAAACAAGTAATCAAGGACTTCCATTGTTGTCTTGTTGTCCCTTGCAGCAATTTCAAGGTAGTTATCCAGAAGCTCTTCGATAGAATTAAGTTTCAGGTATTGCAGGTTATTGTGAAGTCTCTCATAGGTGAAGTTGTTCATTCAAAACCACCTTCACTAAATATTTCATAGACATCAAGAGACCTTTTTTCAACTTCGGGATCTGAGAACTTCAACGGGATCTGTGAATCTTTTTTGCATTTTGAGTTCTCTTTAAGAATCTCACTCAGGAGACCCTGGAAATGTTCCTTTTTCCTTGAAACTCTGCAGTTTCCAGGAAGGATTTCATGTTCACAGACTTTCTCATAATCAACATAGACCTCGAATATTCCTTCAAGGATCTGAAGCTCTGCAGTTCTCCCTGCAAACCTGTAAGGAACAGAATACTTATTCCAAGGAACGAAATATAACAGTCTCTGGAGACCTTTCTGGTCTCCTTATGGACAACTTTGTAAGGAGGAACCTGATCCAGAGGGCTCAGTTTCTCCTCCTTAAAGCGTTCAAGAGGGATTTGATAGGTTGTTCCGTGGACAGTTGAATTTACCCTTTCCAACCAACTGTGAACTTGGGCGTTCAGGTCTTCGAGAGAGGTAAACCTTCTTCCAAGGAAGAAATCCCTCTTGACGAAACCGACTGTATTTTCAATTTTCCCTTTTGTCTGAGGCCTGTAAGGCCTGCATAACCTTGGAATAAAACCAAAGCATTTGAAGAAATCCTCAAACTGTGGGTTCCATTCGGAATCTGATGATTTTAAGGCTCTTTTGATAACAACCTGTTTCATGTTATCATAGAGGATCTCCTGTGTAAATCCTCCAAAGTACTCAAAAGCGTTCAGATGACACTGAATAAGAGTGGGAGTGTCTATGCTCAGTGTAAATTCAACATATCTCATTCTGGAATATCCAAGAATCATGTTGAAGCAAAAGAGTTTCTTTACCTTTCCATCAACCTCAACTGTTCCCATCTCTGCCCAGTCAACCTGAGCCTGTACACCTGGTTTTGTTTCATAGCGGAGTACAGCAGGGACTCCCTGTTTAGGTCGGACTTCTCTTACGAAGTCCTTGACTATGGTTTTTCCTCCATCAAAACCCATTTCTTTGATTTCCCTATAAAGGCGAACAGCAGTATAAGGACCTTCTTTGAGTTTTTCTTGTATGTAAGGTTTGAAAGGATCAAGTTTACTCGGTTTTGGCGGACGTTTCTGAGGTTCTGGGGCAGTTTTCTTTTTAAGATATTTCCTCACAGTTTCCCTAGCATAACCTGTTCTTCTAGAGATCTCACTGATGCTGAAGCCTTGTGAATACAAATCTCGTATCAATAGCCATTCCTCCGTTTTCAGCATTATCTACAATCCTCGAACTTTTCACAAGGATTGAGAATTGGAAGTTTTTAAACCGCCGAAATTGGAAGATTCTTAACCGCCCTTGACAATATCATTGTTTTAATGGGGAATTCCATAAATTTCTCATAGGGGGTTTCTATGATTGAAAGAATTTTAGATCAGATAGTAGCAGAGAAACCAAACAAAACTGGAATGTGTTTAACCGTATTTTTTTAGAAAAACAATTCGATATAAAAATGTACATGTGCATAAAAAGTCAATCTGTAATTAGAGAGAACTGGAAGCAAAAAATCACTCCCGAAGTTTTGTTTCTCCTGTTTGGTCTGAAAATTTTCCCTGACACGGTTCTCACTTCGTTCCTTAATCTTTGATATGTATTTGCAAAGAAAACCTCAGTTATTCCGAGCAGTTTTTAATATGTAAATTATTCTATTTTATGGATCAGTTTCAGAACTGAATACCCTCTACATTTTTAAAATATACTCTGCCTTCTTTTTTGGTGAAGCTGATCTTATGCTGGATATTTCTTGATTACTTTCAGCCAGTTTGACTACTTCTTATATATTTAGGATGTTTTATCTCTTAACAAAATGGGGGTTAAAAAATGTTTATAAAAGTACATTACCCGGTTTGTGATACTGATGTTTATCATAATGTAAGGTTGCACGCTTTTGAGCATCTGAATTTTGAGGGAGGGAGGGAGGCTTGCAGGTATGCGGTTGAAGGCGACAGGGAATAGAACCTGGTAAAAAAATAAGGAGTAAAAATAAGAAGTAAAAAAATAAGGAGTAAAAATAAGAAGTAAAAAAATAAGGAGTAAAAATAAGAAGTAAAAAAATAAGGAGTAAAAATAAGAAGTAAAAAAATAAGGAGTAAAAAATAAAGAATAAGAAAAAGATGAATTTTAAAGGTGAGAAATGCAGCCCGAACCGGCGCATAAAAACCCCTACGGTCGGAAACGAATTGTGTTTTTATACGGGACCAATACCTGCAAAATCTCTCCGGGGGTCAACTTAATTAATAAGAAAGTATATAGTTAGAAAAGCGGCAGGGCGCCCTGCCAGCTTTGAACATCAGTAGTGTAGCGGTCATCACCGGGCGTTGCCAACGCTCGAACCCGGGTTCGAATCCCGGCTGGTGTATATTTTTATTCTGACTTTGCCTTTATGAATTGTGACTTTCTTTTTTCTTTTCTTTTTTCTCTGGCATGAAAGTACCTGATTTGAAAAGTGCTTTCATTACTTTGTGCCTGCTATTCGAAGAACTTCATGTTTGTTTTTCTGCTCTTTTTACTGATTTTTGATGGTTCTTGATCAGGTTGTTTATTCTGAACACCCGAAGCTGGAATTTTTTGTTTTTTCTCTTCTGCTCCTTGAAGAGCTGAAATTGTCTCATCTGGCCCGAAAGAAAAAAAGAACACGCGAATTCCCGCTGGTATTAAGAGAAAACGAGAACTGCATATCATCCTTTTTCCGGAGCTTTCATAAGGTCGATACTCGTTGCGGTTCCCACCATGATATCCTCTTCTTTTTCCAGGAATTCCAGAATGTTTGAGATAAGAAGGTGGCTGATTGCTCTCCTTTTTCTGGGATCTACCACATACCTCAACCGCATTTCGATCCAGTTTTCCTGCATCTTTGTGTAGAGTTTTGTCTGCACATCATAGGTTGTAATGAAATATTTTTTCCCCATGAGACTGAGTTCCTTCTGCGCCATGTCCTCAAACTCCCCTACAATCGGTCCGGCGGTTTTAAGGGCAATTTCTTCGGCTTTTTTCCAGTTGCTGCCGTAAATCAGCATAACCCGGATTTCGTCCCAGATAAAGGAATAATCCCGCGTATAGTTTTTTATCGTCTGGTTGAGGGCAAAGCTGTTAGGGATCTGGAGAATCCTTCCTGTATACTGGTCTGCATCCACCCATTCCCGGATTTCCATAATTGTTGTGCTGAAACTTCCTATATCGAGCACGTCGCCTACATTGTCCCCGACCTGGATCCTGTCACCTGCTTTGAAAGGGCGGGATATGATTATGAGCACTCCTCCGGCTATGTTTCTCAGGAGGTCCTGAAGGGCAATTGCAATTCCTGCGCTCAGGATCCCATAGGCAATAAGCAGGGTGCTCGTTCGCTCAACCCAGATTGCAAAAAGAGAGGCAACAGCAAAGATGGTGATGAGGATGGATACGGTTTTCCTCAAGGCATATCGGTCTTTTGAAGTCGATACTCTTCTCATGATCAGGTTGTCGGCAAGGGAGTTTGCCAGGTAAGCAAGCAGGACGACAACTAAAGAGACAAGAAGAGCATCCAGAAAAAACCGGTTCTGGATAAAAAAGTCAGTCAGGTACCGGATGTAGGCAAGAAAAAGGATTAAAACCAGCAGGATAAAAACATTCAGTCTCTGGAGAATCCTCATGCAATTAAATATGAGCCTATTTATATATCAATATGGGCAGGCTTATAAGTACTCCGATTTTTTAGAAAAATCGCAGATTTTTCCTGTTATATGATAAGGCTCACGATATTTATTCGGCGCCTTTAAATATAATAAGTGCAATTTCTGTTTTTCTTCTTCAGACAAAATGAGGCAAAGAGTGAAAGAAGAGATAGTATGACTGAAAAGGAGGTAAAAAGGTACGAAACAAGGGAAGGGGATAGGGACCTTTTCCTGAGTGCTCTCAAGACTACGGTTCCCGTGTTTCTCGGATACATACCCCTCGGAATGGCTTTCGGATTTCTGATGGACGGAGCCGGATACCACTGGATTTATGCTTTCCTTATGAGCCTCCTCATTTATGCGGGTGCGGGTCAGTTCCTTGCAGTCGCTTTACTTGCTGCAGGAGCCGGGCTTCCGGAGTTTGTTATAGCCACGCTGCTCCTGAACCTCAGGCATGCCTTTTACGGTTTGTCCCTGCTGGATAAATTTTCCGATATCGGGAAAGTCAAGCCTTACCTTATCTTTGCATTAACTGACGAGACTTATGCCCTCCTGACCACAGCCGAAGTTCCGGCAGGCGGGTCAAAGGCAAGGTTTTACTTCTACATTTCAGCTCTTGACCACTTCTACTGGGTGGCAGGGTCGGTGCTCGGGGCAGGACTTGGCTCCCTGCTGAATCTTAACCTTGAAGGCATGGCCTTTGTACTGACTGCCCTCTTTGTGGTGCTGACAATCGAGCAGTACTTCAACTCCAGCATACGCTTCCCTTTCGTAGCCGCAGTGGGTGCAGGAGCCGCATCCCTTATACTCTTCAGCCCTGAAAACATGCTGTTAATCTCGATTATTCTGGGGACCCTGATTCTGATAGCCAGGGAAAAATTTGGGCAGAGAGATACGCAATTAAATGAAGGCATCAGACAGGTCAAAGGGATCGGACAGGCTCATGCTACAGCACAGCCTGTTCAGGACAGTTCACAGGAGGAAAACTGATGCCCGATACTTTGCAAATGCTTGCAACCATCACTGTAATAGCCCTTGCCACTTTTGCTACAAGGGTTCTTCCTTTCCTGTGTTTCGGTTCAAGAGAACCCCCTGCAATGCTCTCCACCATAGAAAAAAACCTGCCACCGATGATCCTCCTGCTTCTGGTCATTTACTGCCTGAAGGATGTACAGTGGTTTTTGGCTCCTTACGGGATTCCGGAACTGTTCACAATAGGGATTGTTGCAGGGCTCCATTTATGGAAAAGGAATGCAATGCTCAGCATTTTTGCAGGCACAGGGCTTTATATGGCACTTGTGCAGTTCAATGTTTTTTCTTTTCTTTGATTTTTACATTAAATTTTTTTTAAATTTTAATATATCTCGGAATATTTATATACCGTTTCTATTATGCCTCTTAACGTGAAGTGACTTATATGGCTGAAAAAAAAATTGACTTATCTTCAATTAAAAGTAAAGGTTTTCTGCCTCAGAGGCAGGAGAATATGTTTTCAATGCGGCTGAAAGTTGTGAGTGGCAATCTGGATGCCGAAAAACTGCGAGCAATTGCAGACGCAGCCGAAAAATACGGTTCCGGCTATGTCCACATAACTTCAAGGCAGCAGATTGAGGTGCCTTTTGTCAAACTCGAAGATGCGGAAACAGCAAATAATGAACTTGAAAATCAGGGAATTTCGGGAGGTTCTGCCGGAAAAAGGGTACGGGCTGTCGTTGCCTGTCAGGGAGACAGGGTTTGTAGAAACGGGTTGATTGACTGCCAGAACCTGGCGTGCAGAATTGATGAAAAATACTTTGGGGAAGCTGTCCCGAAAAAATTCAAAGTTGCAGTAACAGGATGTCCTGCAGCCTGTGTAAGACCCCAGGAAAATGATTTCGGAGTCATGGGCACGGTGAAGCCTGAAATTCTTGAGGAGAACTGTGTCGGCTGCAAGCTCTGTGAAAAAGCATGTAAAGTGGGAGCAATAACAGTTCTGGATGATAAAATCCGTATAGATCTCGAAAAATGCATCCTTTGCGGGGCATGCATTGCAGCCTGCAGGAAAGATGCCCTGAGGGCGGAAAAAACCGGGTGCACGATCTTTGTCGGAGGAAATGGAGGGCGTCATCCCAGGCAGGGGACAAAGCTTCTTGAGCTTGCAGCCGAGGAGCAGCTATTTTCAATCCTTGAAAAAACCTTTGAGTATTACAGAAGAGAAGGGCTTGATGGGGAGAGGTTCGGAGACCTCCTTGAAAGGCTTGGATTTGAAAAATATAGGGAAGAAGTCCTTCCCTGAATGTCCTTAATCTCGCGGAAGATGAATTTGAGAGAGTCAACCGCTTAACTTTCCTGCCTTGCAACCTTTCCAAGCCAGATTCCGAGCGTCCCCAGCCCTACCAGCAGGGCAACAAGCTGTATGAGCCAGCCAAGGTAGGGTATTTCATACAATACTGCAAATATAACTGCGCCGATGAGGTAATATATCATATTCCCCGCTTCTTTTTTGAAGACCTTAGTGTAAATCATCTCTCCAGCGAGCAGTTTGACCGGTATTGTAGCGATAAGGGCTGCCAGGGTCAGGAGCAGCATCAGCAAGAGAGAAAGGCTCCACCCGAAGATTGTAATTAGCAGGACAAAGGAGAGGACCGGAACGAAGATCAGGAGCAAGAAGCCAAGTAGCCCGGCTTTCAATGCTGAGTCCCTTACAATTTCCGCAAGCTCGGTCACAAAATCCGGGAAGGTGTAGATAAGGATAAAGCCCAGGGCAAGAGATGCCAGCAGCCCTATAAAGAAGAAAACGATCCATAAACCTCCAATTTCACCCGCATACTGGTTTTGATCTCGGGTTTGGGGTATGATACTCAGGTTTTCCCCCACATTGTTTTCGAGGTCGGAGGGGTAATTTTCGGCTTCAAGTTCAAGGTTCCCTTCAAGCTCAAAGTTCTCTCCTGTCTGGAGGGTCCCGGCAGAGACCGACCCGTTTCCATTAACAATCCCGTTAAGAGTTACCTGCCCTCCGGCAAGCAGGATATCGCCTTCAACCGTGCTGTCTTTTGAGAGTATAATCTGCCCTCCGGCTGCTACAAGGTCTCCTCCGACATTCCCATTTACTCGAATCGAGCCTCCCATTGCTATGATGTTCCCCGAAACATCTCCGTTAATTATCAGTTCTCCCCCGGCTCCGATGAAATCATCCATAACGTTTCCGTTTATCTCAAGTCTTGACCCCCCAAGCACCAGGTCTCCCGGGGTATCCGGGTCGATCTGAAGGTAGTCTCCACCACCGAAAACGTTTCCCGAGCTCGTATATCTGAGCGTGCTTTCTTCGTCAACGGCACCTGCCGAAAAAGGCAATGCGGCAAAAAGGATCATGAATAAAATAAGTAGTGATGTTAGCTTCTTTTCCATAAAATCCCCTACTCTGGTATATTGAGTTTTTTCGGTTATTTCCGGTTAAATTGAATCTTTCCGGTTAACTGTTCCTGACTAATATGAGGGTATTATACCAGGCTATTTTTGCCAGTATATTCCCCTTTTCAATACAGATGAGCGCTTATGAAACGGATAGAGATGAAAAACCTTTAGAAAAATAAAAGGCGGTTAAATATGAAAAAATCGGGAGAGAAAGCCTCATTCAGTCCATGTCCTGTATTAGTCCCTGTCCTGTATTTAGCGAGGCTTTACCAGGAATTGTCGTGAATTCTTGAGCCTTCATACCTGGCCCTTCCGGGTTTTTCTTCGGCAGGGTGCCCGATTGCGATTGCTGAAAATGGGATCACATATTCAGGGATCTCAAATAATTCCCGGATTCCGGTGACGAGTTTTTCAGCCGGGTAAACCCCTATCCAGACGGCCCCCAATCCCAGGTCATGGGCAGCGAGTAACATGTTTTCACTTGCTGCCGAGCAGTCCTGCACCCAGAAATCCCTGAATTTCGGAATATTCTGGTCTGCACAGATCAGGAGTGCAGCCGGAGCGTTCTTTAACATCTTTGCATAAGGGTGCATTTCCGATATTTTTTCAAGTAGATCCCGTCTGTCAATTATAATGAAGTGCCAGGGCTGTTCATCCCCTGCTGAAGGTGCACTCATCCCGGCTTTCAAAATTTCCTCAATCATCTCCCTGCTAACCGGTTTCGGCAGGTATTTCCGGATGCTTCTTCTGGTGAGAATCGCGTCCATTGTTTCCATAAATATTACCCCCATTCATTAATTTATTATAATAACGGATAAAACTATTGTTAAAATAAATAATTTGCATGGCAGTTAAGAAGATAAAATCATGTCCAAGAATAGAAAAAGTATGAGGCTCAGAAAATAATTGAAAAATTCAAAAGAAAAGCTGCTGAGAATTTTTTGAAGCTGCTTTTCTCAGTTTGAATAGTAATCAATTAACTTATTGAATTACAGTGGGCGCTCAACAGCTTCATGTAGAGCAGGAGCTGAAATCATTTTTGTAGCTGTAATTATCATTCCATCTGATCCTTTATTATTTATTTTTTTAGCAGGAACGCCTGCAATCGAGATCCCCTTTTCATAGAAGGATTTGTTTACTACAGAATTCGCTCCGATTGCAATATTATCAGCAATTTCGACATTTCCAAAGATTTTGACGCCAGGGCCGATGTATACGCAGTTCCCTATTTTCGGTGCCAGAAGAATGCTATCTCTGCCAGATCCTGTTCTACCAGATCCTATATTAGTACAGGCATGTATTCTGCAGTTTTCTCCAATTCTGGCATCTTTGTTTACAACAATGGTTCCTCTATGGGCTATGCATAATCCAGGACCAAAAACATTTATTGGAATACTGTACCCGAGATGGATGCTCATCCTGTGGAATCTAAAAAATATGTATTTTGAATAGAGTTTATGAATCAAGGACTTTTGACAGTTATTGTAATACTCGGTCTTTCTTAATAATCGCTGAAATTTCCATATCTCGTCACCTATTAGTTTAGGTCTTTTATAATTCTTTCCTAAAGCTAATCTATCTGCCTCAATGTATAAATCATAATCTCTCTTTGATTTAATGGTAATAGAAATCCCCCACCCAAGATAATTATTTGTACAACTTGAAGTCTCATACTGCTGGTTTCTCAGTTTAATTGTACAAGTTCAAAAGTAAAAATCCAAAAATATTGAAACCCTCTTTTACCTGACTCATCGAGCTCGTCCCAAAAGTAGTATTATATTAAAATTATATATTTACTTTTATGTCATTTCATGAAATAGAGATGTTCTATGGGAATCCATAGAACCTTATCTTCCCCCACAGAAATCACATGCAGGAAGACCACGTGAAAATATTAGGAAGTTATTTAGCGGTATTTTGTACGTTGTTATGACAGGTTGTACCTGGAAAGATGTTCCTCGCCGCTATGGATCTAAGTCAACGGTCCATAGATTTCGTCTTCACCTGTAAGCCGATCCCAAAACTCAAAATTTGCTTATTTGGATCTCTTAGTTTAAGTGACTAATCGGGCTTTTGATTACGAAAGCAATCCTGAATAACGTTCTGATAATCGAAATTAAAACTGGGTTTTGGGATGAGCTCATTGTATTCCGCTACTAACTGTGTGAGGGGTTAAATTCGAACCCTCATGTAACTCATACAGAGCCTCTGTGACGGATTTTATAATGGATAAAATATTGGCTCTTCGCTATTTCCTGTGGCTTGGAAATATTTGCATAGTTATAAAGTAGCCAAGCCAAAAAGAGAAATATTGAGTTTGAATGTGATTTACAACGGCAAATGTATCCAAATTTTATAGATGTTCTTTCGATATTTAGGAGATGATTTAAGTTACCCATCCGAAACAGTGAAGAGCCGAAATATATTAATAATCTTCTCTAATCTCTTTTTCGCATTATCTGCCAGTTCACAACATTAGCCAAGAGATTGAAAAAGGAAAATGACAAATATGAATAAACCGGCAGCCAAGCCGTTTATAAAAATATCAATAGGAATAAAAGATTCGATTCCAACCGCTTTTGACATTTAAACCCCTCTCTAACATCTCCGTTTGCTCCTTTTTGGAGATGACCAGTATAGAATACTTCTTTACTGTATAAAAATCTAAGTGGTGCAGGGTGAAGATATTCTTTAGTCCCGCTTTAACTGTAAATACCTTGTTTATCATTTTTCGTTATCGTTTACCGGTTAGTTTGCAGGTTAACTATATTGTTTCTCTAAATACGGATAATTCTTAATATAAATTGATTTCGAAAATACTTACTTTATCTGTCTTTTTATAGTGCAGCCGCATTGTAAATCTTGTGACTGTAACATGGATGAGCCAATACTTGACAATTTTTCGTATCATTATCCACCTGAGCTTCTAGAAGTTTTGATAGAAACAATTCCAACGCTTGTCAAGTCGAAGCAAGCTTTACTTTCGTTTTTTAGAAATGCTGGCGTGAGCAGCTCTACGTTAAAACCTTATGAGGATATAGTATCAAGGGATAGAAATGCTATCAAGATGTACGATATTGCTCGTGGTGTATTGATAGAGTTGAATGAGCAAGGAGATAAATCTCTTTCCACAAGGCGTAAGATTCTAAAGGCAGTTGTTGATTTTGAAGACTTTGATACCTGCTGTTATGAAAATCGACGTAACGAGGCTAGAGGTTTGGTTTGGAAGGTGCGAGAAATCGTAAATAGGAAAGATTCCTTCACCAGAATGCGTATTGAGAGAGACAACGAGAAACTTAAGAATATTCGGGAGAAGGAAGCTGCTTTAGTTGCAGAGAAGAAGAAAAAACAGGAACGTATCAAAAGAGTACAAGCTGATTTATCTTCGTTGCTTAAGAGTGAAAACCCTCACAAGAGAGGTAAAGATCTTGAAAAGGTGTTAAATGAACTCTTTGCCTGTTATGGAATTCTAGTTCGTGACTCCTTCGTGATAAAAGGGGATTGTTCTGAAGGGATTATCGAACAGATTGACGGAGCGATTGAGCTTGATAATGCCTATTACATAGTTGAAATGAAGTGGTGGAAAAATACTATAGGTAGACCTGAAGTGATAGACCATATAGTTCGTATAGCTAACAGAGGCGGGCAGGTAAGAGGACTTTATATATCATTTTCTGACTACTCTGATGCAGCTATTAGTGAGTGCAAGAATGCTTTAAATCGAAATGTGTTAGTGGTATTGGCAACAATTGACGAAATATTTAGAGTACTTGAAGCTGATGCTGATTTGAAGAGCTGGCTAAAAGCGAAAGAACAAGCTGCTGTTCTGGACAAAAAACCCTATGTGAAAGTATGATTGTACTGAGAGTATCAAGAGCTGTTGAATATGGAACAAAATTATCATATCGTGCCAATAAGATATGACTATTCTGATTTTGAATTGTTTCTAAGGTTTATTGATACTATTGAGCCTCCGATATTTCTCGAGTACAATGATTCTAAAAAACGAGATATAAAAATCTCTTATGCGTACAAATGGGCCGATTCACTTAGAGATAAATTTGATGCCGTATCAATCCTCTATAATGAAGTTTTGTATCAGATACCGAGATGGAAAAGTGAATTACAACAAACAAAAGAAAAAGGGTATGGTACTACTATTCAGCAAACAATTCTTTTAGTCAGGTATGAGACATTCATTAATTCAATATACAGTTTTTGCGAAAACATTGGTTTCCTTGTGACAGAACTTTACCCTAAAGCAAATTTACCACGTAAATTTAATGAACAAAAATCAAAACGTTTGGAAACTATAAGAGGTTTTGATGATTACTACGCAAAGATGTTAGAATCTGCGGATTGGTATGATGAAGTTCATTCTATGAGATCAGAAGCAACTCACTATTTATCAGTATTCATATTTATTTCAGATATAGAGGAACCAGGCTATTTAAACAATAAAGTGTATAGCGAAAGAAAAGGGCATCCTGAAGGAATTGAAGTAGAAAACATAGAGAAACATATTAGAGAAACATATAGTAAGTTATATTCTTTTGTAAATGAATTCTCCAAGCATATTATAGAACTAAGGTGTAATAAAGAAAAGCCAGTTTGCTCTCTATGTTTATATGGTGGTGGAGGTCTAAGTGGAGTCCGTACAATGACACTAAATGATTATTTCCTTAGGAATCCTCCCAGATGTGAAGCGTTATGGTTTAATTGTCCTATTGATGAAAAATGTAGTGCGTCAAATAAACCATCTGAGAGAAAATAGTAGATGAGCTTATCCCAAAAGCCATTTTTACTCCCATATTGGGAGGTGCCCATAACTATTTTCCTGATCAGTATTTCGATCGTTCCTTTCAAAGAGCTATTGTATACTCTTTTTCATTCTCGCTCTCATTTTCTTTCTCTTTAGCACGACTTTCTATGTACTTTTCAGCTTCATTGAGCTTTTTCCCTAAATGTGAGAATATAAGTAAAGCGGCTATAACAATGACAATTAAAATTGCAATTATTTGCAAAGATTCAGAATCGATCATTATTTTGAATTTGCCACTTGACTATATACTAAATTTAAAACAGTAAAAAGGGATTTAGAATAAAGCGGTTATTCGGGTAGGAGAACTTTTGCAGCCGGTAGGAAAGATGTCTTCAGGAACTCTCGAACCGGTAAAGGGCAAAATATCAAAATATTTATCCGTTTAATCGGATACTTCCATTTAATGAACAATCATAGCGAAACAGAAAGTTCAGGTCATAATTCAGTTCACGGTAACAACGATAATATTCCAGGCTGGAATGAAGAGCTTGAGCTGGCATTTTCTGCCTACAAAGGCCTCTATCTTGCCGGAAGAATCTCATCAAGGCATAAAACGGTCTGCGAGGTCCTTGTACCGGGAGCTGTCGTACAAGCAGGAATTTCCGGAGCCCTCCAGCGAATCGGTAAGCAGCCGGTTGTAGGGGATTTTGTCGTTTTGCTTGACCAGCCTGAGACTGGTTCACGCATGGTTGTGAATATCCTGCCCCGAAGAACTTGCCTTTCAAGGGGTGCAGCAGGAGACGGGGGCGGAGAGCAGTTAATTGCCGCAAATCTTGATACCATCTTTATCGTTACTTCCGTGGGAAAGGACCTCAACCTTCGAAGGCTTGAACGGTATCTTGCCATTGTATATTCTTCCGGGGCAAGCCCGGTGATTTTGCTTAACAAGATTGACCTTGCGGATGACCCTGCCCGATTGGTCGAAAAAATCCGGGACGTTACAGGGGACGTGCCGGTAATTCCATTAAGTGCCCTTTCGAAAACCGGGCTTGATGCGCTTGGCCCTTATCTCAATCCAGGGGAAACCGTGGCACTCGTAGGTTCTTCAGGGGTCGGGAAATCCACGCTTATCAACGCTTTTCTTGGCGAAACCGTCCAGAAAACCGCAGATATCCGAAAAGACGATGAAAAAGGCAGGCATACAACTACAGTCCGCCAGATGTTCCTTCTTCCGAACGGAGCAGTTCTTATAGACAACCCCGGAATCAGGGAAATCCAGCTCGGAGACTCTGCAGAAGGGCTTGAGAAAGCTTTTTCCGAGATCGTTGATGCAGCACGTAATTGCAAGTTTAAGGACTGCACTCACCGAAACGAACCGGGTTGTGCTGTCCTGCAGGCGGTAAGGGACGGGATTATTCCTGAGGAGAGGCTGGAGAGCTATCACAGGTTGACTGACGAACTCTCATTCCAGTCAAAAAAAGCTGAAATCGGACTGAAGCGGCTGGAAAAGGAAAGATACAGGGAAATGGCAGTGAACATTAAGAAATATCGGAAATTTACGGGAAAACCGTAAGATGAAAAGTGTACTTTTTTTGAATCTGAGGGCTAACTGATATCCGTTTTTTCTACTTACATCCATTTTATTTTTCGAGTTTCAGATTATTGAAAGAGGAAGTTGTGTGTAGAATCTGCATTTTACTTTCTTCCTTAACAGCGTAACACCTAAAAATGAAAAAGGCTTTCTTGACTACGCAGGACGGGTAGAGTAACAATTCGATTCATTTGATTTGATTTGATTTGATTTGATTTAAGTCGATTTCTTTCATGGGAGGTATTTGAACGGCAAGTAAAGTCTATTTCGCAGACCTGAGGGCAAAAAACCCCAATGAAAACACGATAAGCAAGATCCAGAGACTTTTTGACGAAGCAGGTTTTGTCGAACTGCTGGGAGTAGACGACCTGACGGCAATCAAGATCCATTTCGGAGAGTACGGAAACGACGGGTATATCAATCCGGTCTTTGTCCGGCAGGTGGTGGAAAAGGTCCGGGCAGCCGGGGCAAAACCGTTTGTTACGGACACGAACACCCTTTATTCCGGAAGCCGGCATAATGCGGTTGACCACCTGACAACAGCCATTGAACACGGGTTTGATTATTCCGTGGTCCGGGCTCCACTCATAATCTCGGACGGGCTCAGGAGCCAGAACATAGCTGAGGTCGAGATCCGGCAGAAGCACTTCAAGGCCGTGAAAATAGGGTCCGACATCGTTTCGGCCGACTCCATGATCTTGATGTCCCACTTCAAGGGGCATATCATGGCAGGCTTTGGAGGCGCGATTAAGAACCTGGCAATGGGCTGTGCACCTGCGGCAGGCAAAAAGGACCAGCACTACCCGACAAGCCCGCATGTTGTCGAAGCAAAGTGCATCGGCTGCGGGAGATGCGTGGAAATCTGCCCTGTGGGAGCGGCATCCCTTGAAGGGGATGTTTCCAGGATTGACCCCGGCATCTGCATCAGCTGCGGGCAGTGCATGGAGGTCTGTCCCGAAGGCGCTATTGACATTAACTGGGAAGAGGACATCCCCGAATTCCTGGAGTGCCTGACCGAATATGCGTACGGGGCAGTAAAAGGAAAAGAGGGCAGGGTAGGCTATATCAATTTCCTGCTCAAAATAACTCCGGACTGCGATTGTGTGCCTTGGAGTGACGCCCCTATTGTGCCTGACATCGGAATCCTTGCATCAACTGATCCCGTGGCCCTGGACCAGGCAAGCTACGACCTTGTGAACAGGCAGAAAGGGCTTGTTGGCTCTGCTCTGCACTGCAACCATGAAGCCGGGGCTGACAAGTTCAGAGGGGCCTGGCCTAAAGTTGACGGCACCCACCAGCTTGAATATGCTGAAAAAATCGGATTCGGAAGCAGGGAATACGAGCTTATTGAGATATGAGTTAAACGGTTTTTGACTTTTTGATTAACTCATTCTCATTATTTTTTAATTCCTCTATTTTTTGACGGTCCTGTATTATATCAGTTGAGATTATTCAGCTATCTAAAACTGGTATCTTTTATTTTTGATCCTACCCCTTGCAGGGCTGAACTTGTCTTGTCTGCAACGCAAAAAAGGAGCAGACAAACTCATATCTTGACCGAATGGACCTTCTTAAAATTCACAAATAAATATAAGCGCCTCCGCCAGCTTGTCTGGTGGCCCTGCACAAAAAGCAAAAAAAGTAGAAATTAAAGGAAATAAGACCAAAATTTCTGCCTTTTGACCTACTGTTTTCTTTTCCACTCACAAGCGTCTCAGAAACTTTTACTTGCTGGTATGTTGTTTTTATTCTTTTTACGTTCTCTTTTTCTTCTTTTTTGCGGGAAAGACCGCTCTCCTGCGTCTATCGGGACAAGAACGACTCGATATAGAGAGTAACATTGTATAGGGAAGAAATCTTAATTTAGTTCGGCTGAGTGAAGCGCCTGTCTCTAATCTATAAAATAGTCTGCTTGAGCGGAGCGAAACAGACCTCGTGCTCCCGAAGCGAAACTCGGGAAGCGAAACTCGGGATTTTTTAATTTCTCTTCCTAATTTTTTGTCTTTTCTAATTTTTGTGATTTTAGGGAAGTGTTTCTTTAGGGAAACATTCAGGGATTTATAACTCAGCAGGTCACATGGAACATTGCGATTACCCTGCCCCTGTCTTTATTCCAGAGTTTTATTGCTTCAGGGGTTGGAAGGAGTTTGACCTTACAGTCTTTTTTCCTGAAATATTTCTTTGCCTTTTTCGAAAGCTCTACATAGCCGATCTGTCCGGTTCCAACAACGAGCTTTTCTGCCCCCTTTTCATAGATATATTTCGCTTCGGCAAGCGAGATCTTATGAGACGTTCCGTAGAGCTTTTTCGAGAGCTTCTTTCTGCGCTTTTTGACCTGCCCGTCCAGTCGGATGAGGATGTCGTTCTCAAAAGTTTTTCTTTCGACCGTAATTGAACCGAAACTTGTGGAATTTATCTCTGGTTTCATTATAGCTTCCCCCTTTCAAAACAAATGATCTTCTTCTGACGTGGAAAAAACCTCCGCAGGAAGAAAAAAATGCAAACAATATTGTTTATGAAACCACAGGCTTATTACCCTGCAGGAAACAAACGAACAGAGGATAACATTATCACACCTTTTTCAATAACTGCATAATCTGAAACAGGGGATTTAATATAGTGATTCAGGAAGCCATGTTTTATGAGAAGATTGAAGACAACAGGGTTCGCTGCAAGCTCTGCGCCCATAGGTGCAAAATCAATCCCGGAAAAAGGGGCATATGCCGGGTCCGGGAAAACTGTGAGGGTTCCCTCTTTTCCCTGGTCTATGGGGCTGTTGCAAGTGAGGCAGTGGCAAATATCGAAATAAAACCTCTTTACCACTATTATCCTGGCTCCCGCGCCTATTCGGTAGGAACCGTAGGCTGCAACTTCAGGTGCAGGCACTGCCAGAACTGGCTGCTTTCCCAGAAAGCTCCGGAAGAGGCTTCTCTGGAAACCCTCGGCCCTTTGCAGCTTGTCCTGCAGGCTAAAATGGCGGGCTGCCAGTCGGTTTCCTGGACTTACAATGAGCCTACTGTCTGGTATGAGTACACTTATGACGGGGCAAAACTTGCAAAGGAGGCAGGTCTCGGGACAAGCTATGTGACCAACGGTTACATCACTCCCGATGCCCTTGAGCAGATAGCTCCTTACCTCGACGCCTTCAGCGTGGACATAAAGGCATTTTCTGAAGAATTCTATCGGGATGTGTGCAGTGCAAAATTGGCTCCTGTACTTGAAGCCACTCTGCTTGCAAAGCAGCTTGGAATCCATGTGGAGGTTGTAAACCTGATAATTCCCACCCGCAACGACTCCCCTGACGAGCTCCGGGAACTTTCCCGCTGGGTCTACAAAAACCTCGGGCCTGACACTCCTCTTCACTTCAACCGCTTCCACCCCCAATACGAGATGAAGGGCCTTCCTCCGACCCCTGTAAAAACCCTTGACCTGGCACGCTCGATTGCAATTGAGGAAGGAATGCGTTTTGTGTATGTGGGCAATGTCCCCGGACATCCCCATGAGAATACTTACTGTCCCGAATGCGGGACCCTTTTGATTGCAAGAGGGTTTTTTGAGGTCCAGGAGTACAAAATAATCCCTCAAAATACCTGCCCTAAATGCGGAGAAGCTATTCCGATTGTTGGGGAATATGTCGGGGAAGAGTAGATTCTATTTTCTCAATTGCCGGGCTGGCTTGAAGGTTGTGTTTTTCCGATGGGTGACGCTCTTTAGATCTCTGCGGCGCAGGAAAGAAAGCTAAGAGATTTCCTCGGGATTCCGGAAATGATCAATTGATTAATCCGAGGACACTTCGTTTTAGAAGGAGAATATTTCGAAAGTTTTATAAATCTTGAACCTTTTTTTCTTATCTGAGCATAAAAATCTTAAGAATATTAACAACAAATGCTAATTCAATCGCTCTGAATTTTAATTAGTACTTAATTAATTGGATATTGTGTACAAAATTAATTGGATGTATATCCAAAATTGAAAACTTTCTTTGTTTATTGAAACAATAAGGTTCAAAAAGAGGTTTGAAAATGAAAGTTCTTGTATGCGGAAAAGGTGGAAGTGGCAAAAGTACGATTACTGCCCTGCTCGCAAAGGAAATGTCAAGAAAGGGGTACAATGTGCTTGTGGTGGACAGCGACGAGTCGAACTTCGGGCTGCACAGGCAGCTTGGGGTTGAAATGCCGGAAGATTTCATGAATTACCTGGGAGGAAAAAAAGCCCTGGGACAAAAAATGATGAAAGCTTTTCAGAGTGGGGAAGCTGCAAGCATTTTTGAAGAAAAATGGGGGATACCTGAAATTCCTGAGGCTTACACGGTGGCGAACGGGAACATAAAAATGATGGCTGTGGGCAAAATCCATGATTTCGGGGAGGGCTGTGCCTGTCCTATGGGTGCACTGGCAAAGCACCTGCTGAAAAACATTGAAACCACATCCGAAGACCTGGTGCTTGTGGACACTGAAGCGGGTATCGAACACTTCGGAAGAGGGGTTGAGGAAGGCTGCGACCTCGTGTTGATGGTCCTTGACCCGTCTTATGAGTCCATACGGCTTTCCGAGAAAATAAGGCAGCTTGCAGAAAAAGCCGGAAAACCCCTGTATTTCATTCTCAACCGTGCGGACAAAATAGGGACCCATTTTATGCTGGAAACCGTGGACAAGACTCATGTCCTGGCTTCAGTGCCATCGGATATGGACGTTTTCAGGGCAGGGTTTGCAGGAGAGGAGCTGAAAGTGGAACTCCCGGAAATAGAAGCCGTTGCTGATTTCCTGATCTCTGGGGACTGGGCCTGAAATAATTCAAGGAAGAATGATTCGGGGAAGGGAATTACAATGAATAAACGGGTTTCTGGACCGCCCTCTAGGCTGCCGGGCGGACGGCTTGAAAATAGACTATATAACTGGAAAACGAAAAATCAGGACAGAATGGATGTGCAGGGGATGAAGAAGTTTTTTCTTCCCTGCGTTTTCCTTTTCCTGTTGGGGCTTGCCTTTCTTCCTACAGGAGCTGCAGCAGGACATGTGAATGTAAAAAGTATTACTAGAGACGTACCGGATGAATTTTCTGGAGGGGAACCGATGGAAGTGACCCTGAGCATCGAAGGTGAGCTTCCTCTGGCTGTGGGAATAGTAGAGAAAATTCCTGAAGGCTTCCAGTTCCCGGAAAATGATGAGGAAGTGTCTGATGCTGCCTACTTCCAGGTGGACCGGGAAAACGGAAAAATAGCTTTTTCTGCGCTTAATGTAACAGAAATCAAATACAGGGTCATTACTTCTTCTGCAAAGGGAAAAGACGGCTTTGAAGGGCAGTGGGTTGATCTTCTGGTACAGACCCAGGAGCTTGATGAAGGAAAAGAACGCTGGGAATCCGTATTCGATTCCAATACGCTTGCCTCTGACATAGAAAGCAGAAATGTCAAAGCTGCCAGTGGAACCGATACCGAAAATAAAGAAGAGTCCAGCGTTTCGGCTCCGGGATTCGGAACAGGCCTTACCTTGCTCTCCCTCCTTTCCTGTTTGTTTGCGTCCCGTACTCAGGTTTCTAAAGGAAAAATTGGGGAGGAAAAATAATGAAAAGGACTTTTTTGCTCTTTGCCCTGCTGTTGCTGTTTTTAACTCCTTTACTGCTCCTGATAAACCCTGCTGCTGCGTCCGGGACTCAACTCCCCTGTGCCGGGGAGGATAACGAGATAAGTGAAGAAGAACTCTCGGCTGCTGTCTGTGCCTATATGCTCGGGGACGAAAGCTACTCTCTTGACGATATCGGAGATGCTGCTTTCGTTTATGTTTTCTGGGAAGGCAGGCCAAAAACGCTTACTGACATGAGCGACCGCCAGGTGACTTTTTACAGGCCTGTTGAGAGGATCATAACTACAAATCCTGACAATTCCAGAATAGTTATCGCGTTAGGGGACCTGGAAAAAATGGTGTCTACGGATGAGGCTACAAGGGGAAGCAGCGTACTCCCGAAGGATGAGGAGGGAAACAAGCTTGCCCCCGAAGCCTGGGAGGCTTTGCAAATTTACGGTGGCGGCCAGCTTGATGAACTTCCCGAAACTAATACGCGGCGTGAGATTGATTATGAGACTATGGCTCTTCTGAAACCTGATGTGGTCTTCGATAGCCTTGGGTACAACCGTGGAGACCTGGTGGAAGAAAAGGTCGGATGTCCTTGTGTGGATGCTGAAACCGGTTTTACCTTTGAGGAAAACTACGTCCAGATTCGTCTCCTGGGTGAGGTGCTTGACAGGGAAGCGGAGGCAGAAGACCTTGAAAACTTTATCCAGTCTAAAGTTGATATGGTAAAATCCGTGACAGATCAGCTTGATGACAGTGAAATCCCAACCGTTTATTTTGCTCCCAGAGGAGCAAAAAAGGGGTTCTACGATTCCGTTGAAGGCAGGGATTTTACAAGGACAGAAGCCGTATATGAACCCCTTACCATTGCGGGGGGAAATAACCTTGCAAAGGACTGTACCGGAGAAAATATCAACGTAGCCCCCGAACAGATCGTTGCCTGGGCTCCTGAATATATTTTCGTTGCCTGGAGCAGCTGGGATAACCAGACCGGCAAAGACTTCGTAATGGAAACCCCGGAACTGTCCGAGATCCCTGCTGTGAAAAACGGGAATGTGTACGACTGCTTCTACCCTCATGCCAGGGGCCGGCCTCTTGACCGTAGTCTTCTGAACATGATGTATATGGCCAAGTGCCTCCATCCCGAGGAGTTCAAAGACCTTGACCTGGAAATGGAAGGCAACGATATTTATAAAAAACTCCTTGGAGTTGACGGGGTATTTACGGCCATTGCTGATTATCAGGAGTTTCCCAAAGATGTTTACTGATTATTCAAAGTGGGAAATGATGTCGAAAGTTTCAGGGAGGAAAAAATAATGGGAAGCTTTCCGGGAAAGCAGAACCCCGGTATGGAAGGGACTTTCTCCAGCAGGTCAGCCTACCGCCGCTATGTGGGGAAAAAGCTCCTTTTCATGGGCTTTCTCCTTTTTCTGGTCGTATTCCTCTCAGGTTTCATCATAACAATAGGCCCTCTTGATATTTCAGTCCTTGAAGTCTACCGCATCCTGCTTGACAAGTTAATACCCGGCTACTTTGCCACGGATAGCCTCCCTGTCCAGATTGTGTGGAACATCCGTTTCCCCAGGATAGTGGGAGGGCTTCTTGCAGGGTTCGGGCTTGGAGTCTGCGGCTGTGTGATGCAGGCTGTCCTGAAAAACCCAATGGCAAGCCCCTTTACTCTCGGGATTTCCGCAGGGGCGCATTTCGGGGTTGCGGTTGCAGCCGTTCTCGGAGTTGGAATCATAAGTGGGCCCTACCTGCTGGTGGGAAATGCATTTTTGTTTGCCATGCTCTGTTCTCTTTTTATCATATCTCTTTCAAGCCTTAGAGGGGCAAGTTCCGAGACCCTGATTCTTGCAGGCATAGCTGTAAATTACCTTTTCAGTGCCCTCAGCAGCCTTTTTCAGTACTTTGCAACGGATGAACAGCTCCGGATTATGGTAAGCTGGGGGATGGGAGATCTTTCGGCCTTTTCCTGGAGGAACTTTCCTCTGATGTTTGGTCTCTTTGCAGTTTGCTTACCCTTTATTTACCTGAAGGCAGGAGACCTGAACATCATGACTGCGGGAGACGAGAGCGCAAAAAGCCTTGGGGTCGATGCACATAGGATCAGGATATTCAGTATGCTGCTTGCAAGTCTGCTTGTGGCAACAATTGTCTGCTTTACGGGCACAATTGCCTTTATCGGACTCGTTGCTCCCCATATGGCCCGGATGGTCATTGGGTCCAACCACAGGTATTTGTTCCCTGCTTCCGGCATTCTGGGAGCTCTTATCCTGATTTCTGCCGATGCTCTGGGTATGAACATCATAAGGCCTACGATTATTCCCACAGGCATTACCAGTTCGCTTCTAGGAGTCCCATTTTTCATGTACCTCATCCTGAAAAGGAAAAGAAAAGAATTCTGGTGATACGGAACACAGGAGAATTGTGAAAGAAGGAATGGAAAGAAGGAGTGGAAAGAAGGAGTGGAAAGAAGGAGTGGAAAGAAGGAGTGGAAAGAAGGAGTGGAAAGAAGGAGTGGAAAGAAGGAATGGAAAGAAGGAATGGAAAGAGGAGATGCTAAGATGGTAAAGTTGCAGGTAAAAGACGTAGTCTTCGGGTATACGGGCACTAATATTCTGAAGGATATCTGCCTTGAGATCCGGGCTTCGAGCCTGGTCAGCATTGTAGGTCCCAACGGGGCCGGGAAGTCTACACTTTTAAAATGTATCGACAGGATCCTGAATGTAAAAACCGGGAAAATCACTGTTGACGGCAAGGACATTAAGCAGATGGGTCGGCTGGAAGTTGCAAAAAACGTGGCTTATGTCCCTCAGAGTTCGAACCGGGTATTTCCGACTACCGTTTTTGAGACCGTGATGATGGGAAGGCGCCCTCACCTCAGCTGGTTCGACAGCAAAAAAGATGAAGAAAAGGTCTGGGAAGTTCTGGAAATGCTGGGGATAGAAGACCTGTCTCTCTCTATTTTCAATGAACTGTCGGGGGGACAGCAGCAGAAAGTGTTGATTGCAAGGGCTCTTGTCCAGGAGACAGGAGTAATTCTCCTGGATGAGCCGACCAGCAACCTTGATATCTGGCACCAGCTGGACGTCATGGAAACGGTAAAGAAACTTGTACGGGAAAAGCAGGTAACAGCAATCATGGCAGTCCATGACCTGAACCTTGCTTCCAGGTATTCGGAGAGTATAATCATGATGCAGCAGGGAAAAATCATTGCTGCGGGCTCCCCTGGCTCGGTTCTTACCTCAGAGAACATAGCAGAGGTTTACGGGGTCGAGGCCCGTATAAGCACACACGCCGAAGTTCCGTATGTCGTGCCTCTGAGGCAGCTTGAAATTGCCTGAGGAGCAGGTCTGGGAATGGGAACCTTAAGGTTAAAAACTCAGTTTTGAGGTTGAAAATTTTGTTTCCCGGGGTTCGGGATCAATTTTACATCCAGTCTTACGCTCAGCCCTTCAGCTTTACATCTGGGTTTGCCTGTTTTTAAGCTATTCGGGGAGTATACGGTTTCTGCTGAATAACCGGAAACTGGTTTTTGTTTGAACTCAATTTAAGTTGATTTAATCGCAAATCTATTTTTTAAAAAGATACATATAGAAGATTCCACCAGTTAATATATAGTATAATATTAACCCAATTTTACTGGAGATGAATCGAAATGACCATCTGGGAATACGATGTTAAAGAGATTAGGTTCAGTGAGTGGTCAAAAGCAAAAGAAGATCTTAACAACCTGGGAGTTGAAGGTTGGGAGCTGATCAGGTTTTCAAACGAGATCGACGAAAACGGCATGATCACAGCGGTTTTCAAAAGGTCCGTTGATTATGTTGATGCAGCCTTCTAAAACCCTTTTTTTCTGATTTATCATTTCCTGTTTTGTTTTCTTCTTCGTAATAATTTCGGTCGTCCACTATTAGATGGCTGATATCCCTGGTTGATCTGCCCGAGTTGGCCCACCCTGGTTTTGCCCTGGGATCAAAAGAAATTGAAAATTTCCTGGAAGGTGAACTGCAAGTGCAAAAACACAGGGTCTTTTTTGTTCTGCTTTGTTTTGCTCAGGAGGACCAATGAACAATTCTCAGTTCTTTGCAGAGGAAAGAGGTTTTTCCAGAAGAATTAGTAAGCAAAAATATAAGCCTGAAAGCTAAAATTACTGCATGTGTCTTCGGTTAAGAGCCTATCCGAAAAGTCAGTAATGCATGTTGAAAAGTCACAATAGGTTTATACAATCGGTGTATCTGTTCCGGTTTTTTATATTGCATTTTGTAAGAGTTATAGCAGGGAACCACTTTTCGGATAGGCTATAAGTTGATGAATCGTGACAAATTGCCTCTATTTCCACAACAGTTGTTGAATTTTTTTAGAATATTGTATTTTTAGAATATTGTATTTTTAGAATATTGTAATATGTAACAGGGCATTGTTTTCATACAAACAGGCCAGAATTTAAGGCCGGCTTCTAATGCAAAGTAGATAGCTTTCAGGCAAGAAAATTCCTTAACCGATGACCAATGACCGGGCTTTTAATAATGACCTGCCTCGTGGTATCTTAAGAATCTCCTGTACAAATCCTCCAAAATACTCAAAACAGCCGGCCTGAGTCTGTATTTTCCGTAGAATCTGTATTTTCGTAATAATTAGCTCACTTACTTGTAGGCAATTACACGAAATTTTTTTCCCTGATACCCGTATCTCCAGAATTCAAGACGTAATGGACTGTTGCGGAAAGAATCTTTTGTCACCTCAACTTTTGAAAAACCTGCCTTCAGCAACAGTTCCCGATCATATTGCGGTCGCCTGTGCCTAATCATCGGCAGTTGCTCGAATCCGTTGCCTGCGGAACTATGATGTTGTTTTTTCCGTTGTTTTCCTTCCGTAAAGAGATTAATCAGGTCTGAGGTCGATTTCAATACGTAGTAACGAAAAGACGATTGATCCCGCCTGTAATCGCCATCATAAATGACGATTTTACCACCCGGTTTCAGCAGATTTTTCCACCTGAGGAAAGCGCCCTCAGGGTCATAGAGTGTCCAGACAACATCACGCGATACTATGGCGTCAAGGCTGTCTTCCTTCTCTTTATCCAAAAGCACGGCGTCACCTTTATACACTTTTGCATTTAAAGTCTCGTTTTTGATATTGGTGCCGGCGCGCTTTACCATTCCCTCAGCGCCATCAACAGCTGTTACATTATGTTTTAACCTGGCAAGCATAACTGTAAAAAATCCCGGTCCACACCCGACATCAAGTACATGTAACGGTTCCTCACCAAGCACCTGCCGAAGTTCATCCTGCCAATGTTTTACGTCTTTTTTATTGCTTAGCTGTTTTTGAATCCCCCGGTCATAACCCCCGGCATCGGCAGACCAGGCTGTTTCGATCCGTTCAAACAAGGTTTCCTGCATGCTTTGCCCCCTTACTTTGCCATGGTGAGCATCTGCCACTCTATGCCTTCATAGTTCGTCGGTGCAACTGTCACGTTTTGCAAGCGGGTATTATATGCATACTGTTTATTGGGATAGCACAGAGGAACAACAAGCGCCTCGTCGTTGATCAGCTCAAATATCCGATCATACTTTGCCTGACGTGTTGTCTCATCCTGTGTTTTAATGACCTCGTCAAGATATGTATTTAGCTGCGGGTCATACCAGCACACGGAAGTGCTGCCCTCGGTCTGATAAAACATGGAGCGCAAAAATCCGTGCGGATTCCATGAATCCTCGTATGTGCGGTAAATAATCATGTCAAAATCCCGGTTTTTCCAGATCGCGTCATAGTAGGCCGAAGTGTCCCGTTGTTCAAGCTGGATATCAATTCCTACCTCTCTGGCAGCTGCCTGCATGTATTCGCACATAGATTTCCAGCTTGCATATTCCTCAGACTGGAAAACAAGCTTAAGAGACAGCGGTACCCCGTCTTTCTCAACAATGCCGTCCCCATTACTGTCCGTATATCCCGATTCGGCCAGCAGTTCTCTGGCTTTTTCCGGGTTATAGGAGTATCCCTCGCTGTTTTCGTCAGTGACGTACGGTACCGTCTCAGGTAAAATGCCTTTCGCGGCAACTCCGTCACCTCCAAGTATATTTTCCACGATACTGTCTTTGTCTATTGCATAATTTAACGCAAGACGAACATTTTTATCCTGCAGAGCTTCATTTTCTTGATTTAGCATGAGGAAAAATCCCATTGTACCTTCAGCGGTTTTAACGGCAAGATTTTTTGAGGACTCGATGATTGATTTGCTTTCTGCGGGCAAATCGGCAAGAGAAAGGTCGGCTTCTCCGGCCTGAAGCGCCATAATTCTTGATTCGCCGTCAGTAACTTTTCTGATGGTTATCTTTTTAATATCCGGTTTTGTTCCGTAGTAATACGGATTGGGCACCATGACCACTTCTTCTTCGGGGACATAACTCTCCACCATCCACTCCCCTGTTCCGATCATTTTTATAAAGTTGCCGTTTGCATCAAATGAATTCTCAGATGCGCTGCGGAACGGCCGGGGATAGGTCAGTTCGATTAATACGGGGTAGCTGTTTTCCTTAAATGTCAGCCTGACCGTGTAGTCGTCTAATTTTTCCACATTTGTAAGCGGTGTGGAAAATCTCGTGGGATCCCAGCGCTTTGCACTGCTTACCACGCTGTCAGCGTTAAAGCCGGTACCATCTGAAAATTTGACATCTTTACGTAAGTAGAAAGTATACTGCGTTCCATCATCGCTGATATTCCAGCTCTCAGCAAGCCCAGGCTCAATCACGCCGTCTTTTCCGTATTTGACCAGCGGTTCGTACACCATTTCGTAAAGGCACATTTCCGTGCTGGATTCTATCGGGCTGGCATCTTCCGGATTCAGTTTGCCGGAAACCATAATTGTAATGGAATCGGACTGATTACTGACGGTCGTGACGGGGGCAGCTGAAGAAACAGAAGTGTCGTTAGGAGCATTGTTTGATGCTTGATTTGAGATGCATCCGCTCAGCAATAGCACCAGTGAGAGTGCTGACACGGTAATTGCCCAGATATATTTTTTCTTCATTTCTCCTTCTCCTTTTCTATAATGGCTTTATACGATATGACATGCTACAAAATGACCGCTTGCGACCTCTTTTAGCAATGGCTCTTCATTTATGCAACGTTCCGTACAGTAAGGACAGCGTGGAAAGAACCGACAACAGTGTCTTGAATCAGGTATAACTGTTGTATCGATTATGCTCTCCATCGTGCATTTTTTTCTTTCCGAAGGCATCTTTGCCGGTATACACGAAAGCAGCAGGTTGGTGTACGGGTGAAGTGCATCCTGCATCGATTTTTTCTTTAAATCGATTTGCTCCATTATCTTACCCGCATACATAATGGCCATCATATCGCAGACATAAGGCACGCAGTTAAGGTCGTGGGTGATAAACAGGTAGGTTAAACCAAATTTATTTCGTAAATCATTAAGTAAAGTCAGAATTTGTTTACGCAGTGAATAATCAAGGCTGGAAACGGGTTCGTCGCAAACAACAAACTCCGGGTGAAGAACAAGTGCACGTGCAATATTGACACGCTGGCGCTGCCCTCCGCTCAACTCCTTTGGATTTCGCTGCGCGTATAAGGCATCCAGTCCCACCTGTTCCAATATTGTCTCAATTTTTTCTAAGCATTCGGTTTTTGATACTTGCTCGCTGTTTTTAATGACCTCGGCAATACTTTCGCCTACGGTATAGGACGTATCAAAAACGCTGCTGCTATTTTGAAAGATCATCTGGATATTACGTCGTAGTGGGCGCATTTTTCTAAGGGAAATATTTGAGATTGGTCGGCCCCGGAACAGTACATCTCCTTCAGTCGGCGTTTCCAGTCCGGCCGTCATCCTGCCAAGTGTGCTTTTTCCGCTTCCGCTCTCCCCTACAAGGCCTATCGAACATCCCTTCTGAATTTTGAGAGATACCCCGTTTACGGCAGACACCTGCTCTCGCTTTTTTATGAACAAATTTTGTTTTTCGTAGGATTTTCGTATGTTTTGGGTTTCCACCAATACTTCCATGACCAAACCTCTTAGAGCGCCGCCGCCAGTAATTTGCGTGTATACATATTTTGTGGATTATAGAATATGTCGTCTACCGTGCCTCTTTCCACAATCTGTCCGTCTTTCATGATACACACCTCGTCTGCTATTTCTGCGACGACTCCCAGATCATGAGTAATAAGCAGAATTGCAGTTCCGTCTCTCTTCCGCATCGAATCCAGTTGATACAGAATTTGGGCCTGAACCGTTACATCAAGAGCGGTCGTTGGCTCATCTGCAATGAGAAGCGGTGGGTGGAAAACACTTGCGATGGCAATCATAACCCGCTGACACATCCCTCCGCTCAGCATAAAAGGGTATTTTTTCATCAATTCCTCCGGCTGCGGTAGGCTGACCGCCAGAAGTTGATTAAGTGCAATGGCACGAGCTTGTTTTTTTGTTATTTTTTCATGTATCAGGATCGTCTCCATTAACTGCTCTCCAATAGTTAATAACGGATTCAGCGAATCAATCGGATCCTGAAAAATAATTCCGGCATGGTTTGATATGTAAGACCGCATATCTTTTTTAGGTATAGAGAGTACATCCATCCCTGCAAGGTAAATCTCACCACTTGAAATGATAGCGTTTTTATCCTGAATACCCATTACCGCAAGTGCGACAGTGGATTTTCCACTGCCGCTTTCCCCAACGAGTGCGGTGATTTTTCCCATTTTAGCAACAAGGTTCAAGTCTACCACGGCGTGGATGTTTTGATCCGGCATGACATAGTCCAGAGAAAGGCCCCGGATATCTAATGCCGCTTTTTCACTCTGAGCTCCCTGTTCAGTCTTGTATTGCATTTTTCAGTCCTTCCCCCAGAAGATTAAATGCCATGACTGTAAAGAGAATTGCAATTCCCGGATAAATCATCAACTGCGGCTGTGTCTGCATAAATTCTTTGCTGTCGCTGAGCATAATACCCCACTCGGGAGTAGGCGGCTGTGCACCCAGGCCGATAAAAGAAAATGATGCGATAGCCAGTATAATCGAACCGATTTCAAGTGTGGCCATTACAATAATCGGGGAGGCGATATTGCGAAGTATATGCCGAAAAATAATCTGACAGTGAGTGCAGGCGGCTGCTTTTGCTGCAAGCATAAAATCCTGCTGCTTTATCTGCATCGCCATACCACGTATTATTCTTGCATAAGGTGCCCACCACACACTGGCCATGGCGATAATCATATTTTTCACACTGGGTCCCAGCATACCGGCGATGGCTAATGCCATCAGAAAAGTCGGAAGTGATAGAAATATGTCGGTAACCCGCATAATAAACGTGTCCATGCGACCGCCTGCATACCCGGACAGGAGCCCTATCGGAGTACTAATTGCCATCATAAGGCCCAGCACGCACAGGCTGTATATCAGTGACATCCGGGCGCCCCAAATCAGACGGGATGCAATGCATCGCCCCAGATTGTCGGTGCCAAGCCAATATAACGAGCTTGGACCTTTGAAACGCATTGACATATTTACCTTAAGAGGGTCATTTGGCGCGATTACGGATGCAGCTATGGCAACGAAGATGATCAGAGCCACTATCAAAAGACCGAAAACTGCTGCTTTTTGCGTAAGTATACGATTTTTAATGCCATCGGATGAACGAAACCATGCATTCGATCTCTTTATTGCTTGAGTTTTGACCTGCATCCTTTGTTCCTCTCATTCATATCTAAGACGCGGATCAATGATGCCGCATACAATATCTACTGTCAGGTTAATTAGCACCATCAAAACAGCCATAAACAGCACATATCCCTGGACTACCGGGTAGTCTTTGAGTTTAACCGATTCGAGTGCCAGGTTTCCAAGTCCGTTCCATGAAAATATCGATTCAATAATGGCAGATCCGGCTAACAAAGAGCCGAATCCGATTCCAAGCTTGTTGATTACAGGGAGCGTTGCGTTTTTCAGAGCATGTTTTGTTATAATTTTATATTCGCTAACGCCTTTTGCTCTGGCTGCACGGATATATCCTTTGTTCAGTACTTCCTCCATATTTGTACGAATAAGTCGGACATAAATCCCCCCACTGCATATAGACATTGTGAGAGCAGGTATTATTGGAAATTTCATTGAACTTCCACCAAGCACCGATATTAGTCCAAGCCGAGCGCCGAAAATATACAGTAAAATGAGTCCCAACCAGAATTCGGGCATTGATACACTCCAAAAACAGTATATTCTGGAAACCTTGTCGATCCACGAGTCGGAAAACACCGCTGATAAAATCCCGAGAGTAAATGAAATTATAACTAAAAACAATAGTGCGAGAAGTGCCAGCTGTAATGTTTTAGGAAAATATCGAACGATTTCCTCAACTACCGGCCTGTCATTTGAATAAGAAAAGCCCAAGTCACCCCTCAACGCATCTTTAAGCCAGCTGAGGTATCGGACGAGCACCGGCCTGTCAAATCCCATTTCTACTCGTATTTCCTCAATCTGCTCATATGTTGGCCTGTCATATTTCTTTTCAGCTAGCGTACGTGCCGTGTCGCCGGAAGACATGCTGCCAAGGGTAAAAGTTATTAATGAAACAGCTAGGAGTACCGGAATCAATGTGAATAACCGTTCGCCTATGTCTTTAAGCATTACTTCATCTCCCGTGGCCTGTGACGTTACTCGCAGTTTGAACAGCATCTCATTTTTGAAACTGTGGCTCAATAATGTGGCTCAATAAGGGCTCTCTGAAAGCCGGGCTGCTTTATTAATTAGCCGTGGGTGTCGACTTATACAATACGGACATTTTTAAAAACCGCACTTTGTGGACAAAAGCCCAACTGTTACTTTGCTTGCTACATCTTTTTTGAATCCACGCAGGAATCGTACAAGCCGTAAATGTTTTGCCATAAGACGCAACTAGTGTGTCCCCTCTATTTTTCTCCTCCTGCTAAAAACGGAGGGTGCATACTGTTTCTATCCTGTTGCTCTTCATTTAGTACTCGTTCACCTACTGAAGTATCCGCAAATACCTTTGAAAATCCGAGTTTAAGCATTATATCCAAATCCCACTGCGGTCTGACTTTGTCACTCATAAACAGCTTCCGGCTGAGTGCATCGTCTTCGGCTTGATTCTTGTGCTGGTGCATTGGGTGCCCGTATTTCATGAGAACTTCTTTTTCCTTTTTCTCATAGGCTATTTTCAGATTCTCATCAAACCGGTGCAGATACCAGCAAGCGTCGAAGATAAGAATCCTCCCACCTGGTCTCAGGACTCGGTACCATTCTTTATATGCTCTGGCGGGGTCGTCAAGTGTCCACGTGAGATTGCGGCAAACTAACAGATCAAAACTATTATCCGGGAATTTCAAATTCTGACAATCCATAGTCATCAAATTTGCATTAACACCTTCACGTGCAAGGTTAAAACGTGCAAATTCGATCATATTTTCGGTTAAGTCTATACCGGTAACATTATGCCCGCCCTGAGTTAAGACGATTGGAAAAAATCCCGGTCCGGTGCCAATATCCAGTATATCAAGACAATCTCTGGAAGGGGCATATTCCAGTACCAAATCAGCCCATGCTTTTCTCTCAAAACCGTTTAGTTCATCTTCAATTGCTTCACTGTAACCTTGTGCCTCGCCTTCCCAATAATTTTTAATGCGGGTGTTTAAATTCATTTTTCTGTCCCTCTAACGTATAATATTTGTTTGACCAGGTTCATGATAATCCGAATAAAATTGCTATTTCAAACAACTTAGAAAAATTCTACAATTTTTTCATTTAACTATTTTTCAATTTTTCAACCAATTTTCTCAATGTTTTAACCATCCTTGAATGACTAGCGTGTGATTTATTAATAGTATTCTATTTATTGTTAATTTTTATTACTGGTTCCTTTTAATGTAATTAAATATGATATAAATATTACTATTAATGTTAATTAACGAGTTATCCCTAAATGTTTTTTAGCAGATCTATTTAAAAATTGTATCCTTTTCGGATCGTATGGGTAAAAGTAAATTTCATGTATTCGCTGAGAATTTAAAAATTTAGCAAAGTATGAGAAACAACCTCAAGTGACGTATTTAACTATATAACTATATGATAAAATTATTACATATTTCGAGTCGGAAAATTCTTCCTTGAATTTGAAGAGGATACATTGTTTGCTTTGTATTCATTAGCCGATACGTCCTGTGCAAGCAGTAAAAAAGCCACCGCACATAAAATCAATAACTTGTTTTGTGCCGTATACATCTATTTATAGACAACGTAATGAACCTATAGACAACGTAATGAACCGATATACAATATAATGAACCTATAGACAATATAATGAACCTGGAACGGACTGAAAGTAAAATAATCAGAAAGTTTGGCTTACGATATCAAATTTATTTGAAAATTTGCTGATTTTCGGAACTTACAAAGAAACCGCTGTCTGTCATTTAAAAGAAGTTAGACGTTTTAGATTCTGATTTTTAAATTCAATCCGTAACTTCTAAATATTCATGAGCAGCTGGCTACGTAGTTCTATTCAATATCTATGAGAATTGAGAGGAAAAAATATATAAAATTCTTTTTTTGGCTCACAATTATTATCTCCTACAAAAAGGTAGTTGTATAACTTTTTTAGAAAATTGTGAGCATAATTCTTCTCTAATTTTTGAATAAACAATAACGAAGCCGAAATTCTAAAAAAAGGAAATATTCTGGCAGTGTTTAAAAAGAATAGAATGGGTTGCTTATTATCGACGCCTTTTTCCAAATACAAATTTAATTTTTTCTCATGCTTTTTCGTTAAGTGATGAATCGTAATAAATTGCCTCCATTTTTCACAACAGTTTTCAAATATTTGCGAAAATTGAAAAACAGAATCAGGCATTGCTTTCATGCAAACAGGCCAAAATTTAAGGCTGGTTTCCAATGCAAAGTAGATAGCTATCAAGCAAGAGAATTTTTTGACCGATGACCAATGCAACTGATTTTAATACAAAATTTTCCGGATGTAACACCTTCAGTTAACAGCGTTTACCTGTTTTGCTATAAGAAAAAATTTTTATCTTATCAAATGTTATAATTTTCTAAAAAAATAATAATGAAAGGGTAAATGCATAGGGAATTAGCAGGCTGAAATAAATGAGCTGCAAGGTAGCTTGAGCGCAGTTAACCGGGGCGTCTGGAGTCTTTTTAATGGCTTGAATTCCTCCGGTTTGTTGAATTTTTCCCACAAAAATTGAGGATTGTCTATGAATCGGGTTTTTAAGTTCATTTTGATCATTTTTATGCTGCTTGTTGTAATCGGAGCAAGCGCCTGTATAGATGAAGAAACGGAAGGGACTGCAGAAGGTGCAGAGGCCGGAGAGGGCTCTCAGGACCTTGTGGTGGGTGTAGGTACGGATGTCAGCAGCTGGTACCTTGATATGTTTGCATCGGGGGATGCACGTTTTGTCTGGGCTCAGGTCTATGAAACCCTTGTGAGGCTTGATTCGGACCTGAACGTTATCCCTGGGCTTGCGGAGTCCTGGGAAAGTTCTGATGACGGCAAAACCTGGATCTTCCACCTGCGTGAAAATGTGACTTTCCATGACGGGACTCCTTTTAATGCGGATTCGGTTGTTTTCTCTTACTCCAACCAGTCCTATGTGAGGCAGGCAGTTTTAAGACCGGTCCAGAGTGTGGAAGCTCTTGACGACCATACCGTGCAATTCGTCCTGGCAAAACCCATGCCTCTGCCTTTTTACCTGACCCACATAGCCTGGCCTGTTATGGGCCCGAGCTGCCTTGATGCCGAAGGGAATTTTGTCAAACCTGTTGGAACCGGACCGTTTAAGTTTGATACGCAGGCAAAGGACCAGGAAATAGTGCTCACAAAAAACGAAGCTTACTGGGGAGAACAGCCGTTGCTTGATAAGGTTACTTTCAAAGTAATCCCTGAGGCAGCTACGCGGGTAATTGCTCTTGAGACCGGAGAGGTGGACATGATCATTAAGGTTCCTGAGTACGATGTCGCAAGGCTCGAAGCCGAAGAAGGAATCCAGATCCACAGGAAACTTACGACCTTTACGGACTTCCTGCAGTTTAACTGCGAAAAGTCTCCCTTCGATGATACGAGGGTGCGCCAGAGTGTTGCTTATGCAATCGATACCGAGACTCTCGTAAACGAAGTGCTTGAAGGTATCGGGGAGCCGGCGGGCGGAAGGGCCTATTCCCCTGTAATGATGTACTCAGACCCTGACCTTGAGACATATACCCCGGATCTTGATAAGGCAAAGGATCTCCTTGAGGAAGCCGGGTGGAAAGATGCTGATGGAGACGGGATTGCAGAAAAGGACGGAGAACCCCTGCATGTGACCCTCATAGTAAGTAAAGGGGTCTGGGCAGCTAGGCATAACCCCATGGCTCAGGTTGTGCAGGGAACCCTTCGGGAAGTCGGAATGGATGTGGAAATCCAGGTGCTTGATGAAGGAGCCATAAGTAAACTCGAAAGCGCAGGGGACTTTGATATGATACTCAGAAGCGGTTATTTCGTCTGGGGCCCCTACCCGAGGCATTTCTTCGTACACCATTCCGGAAACCCTTATTCGCATTACAATAATGAGACCTATGACCAGCTCGTCGATGAAGCCGATATGACCCTTGATTCGCAGGAGCAGGAAGAACTCTACCATTCCCTGCAGGCTTTTGTGACAGAAGAAGTTCCGGCTTTTTACCTTGTACATGAGGAAAAGGTCGTTGCAACCGGACCTGCGGTAAACGGGTATGTCATAAGTTCTGAAGATCCCTGGTTGAACCTTTCAGGGATCTATCTGGAAAGAACGTAAGGTGCAAAGCCCGGAAGATTCCCATGTGGAGGTACATAGCAAAACGTCTGGCAATGGTTTCCGTCGTAATCGCAGGAGTTACGCTTGTAGCTTTTTCTGCGATGTACCTTGCTCCCGGTGACCCTGCCGAGGTTATAGCCCTTGCAAGGTACGGAGATGACCTGAGTACCAGCCAGATTGAAACCCTGAGAGAGGCAGAAGGGCTTGATGCCCCCGTGCATATGCAGTACCTCATATGGATGGGTCACCTGCTCAGGCTGGACTTCGGAAAATCACTTGTGACCTCCGAAGATGTCCTTTCCGAAATCCTCCAAAAACTGCCTGCAACTGTAGAACTTGCAATTGTCAGCCTGCTGGTTTCCCTGCTAATTGCCCTGCCCGCAGGTGTTCTGGGCGCACTCAGGAAAAACACCCTGCTTGACAGCGGCTGTATGTTTGTTTCTCTGGTAGGGGTTTCTATCCCGAACTTCTGGCTCGGGCTTCTTCTGATCTGGCTTTTTGCCCTGATCCTCCCTCTCTTCCCAAGTTTCGGGTACGGAAGCCTGGAACACTTTGTACTTCCTGCTCTCACCCTTGGCAGCTCAATGGCTGCGGTTACTGCAAGGCTTACCCGGGCAAGCCTGCTCGAAGTGCTGGGGCAGGAATATATAGTGGCTGCCCGGGCCAGGGGCTTTGACGAGCGCACTGTCCTTTTCCGGCACGCCCTGAAAAATGCTTTGCTCCCGGTTATCACATTTGCAGGAATGCAGTTTGGATACCTTCTGGGGGGAGCCGTGATTGTGGAAAGCATTTTTTCCTGGCCCGGCATTGGAAAACTTCTTGTCGACTCGATTTTTGCGAGGGATTTTTCCATGGTTCAGGGTTGTGTCCTCTTTATTGCCGTGCTCTTTTCCTTCTCCAGCCTTGTAGTCGATATCCTGTATGCAGTGCTTGACCCGAGGATAAGATATGACAGATCTGATTGAAAGAACGGTGAGAACTGAAAAGGCATACCTGGCTGAAAAAAGGTTGAGTTTCGGGGAATTCAGGAAGAACAGGCTTGCAGTCTCAGGTATACTGCTTATCGCCGTCCTCTGCGTTCTGGCCCTATTTGCCCCAAAACTTGCTCCGCACGACCCCCTTGCCCAGAGGCTTGACAGCAGGCTTCTTTCGCCTTCTCTGGAATATCCTTTCGGGACCGATGAATTGGGGCGCTGCATTTTTTCAAGGGTTATCTACGGCACGCGCATTTCTCTGGGTATCGGTCTCCTTGTAGTTGCGGTAACATCCATTGCAGGCACATCCCTGGGGCTGCTTTCCGGGTACAGGGGCGGCGTGCTGGATGAAGCCATAATGAGAGGAGTAGATATTGTGATGGCTTTTCCCAACATCATCCTTGCCCTCGTGATTGCAGGGCTGATGGGTCCTGGCTTTTCAAGTGTGGTCTTCGCCCTTGTTTTTACTCAGTGGCCTGCTTATGCCAGGCTTGTACGCGGACAGGTGCTGTCTCTCCGGAAGAGGGCTTTTGTGGAGGCTGCAAGGGCTCTGAGACCTTCAAGCTTCTACATAATGCGAAAACATATCCTTCCGAACTGCATGGAGCCCGTAATCGTGCTTGGAACTCTTGAAATTGCGCACGTTATTATCTTTGCTTCGGCCCTGAGCTTTCTCGGGCTAGGAATTCAGCCCCCTGTTCCGGAATGGGGCTCCATGCTCAAAGCCGGGATTCCGTACCTCCGCACGGCTCCACATCTCACATTCTTCCCGGGTCTGATGATTATCTTCACGGTTTTTGCGTTCAATTTTGCAGGAGACGGTTTGAGGGACAACCTTGGGCAGCCTGCAGATCAGGAGGTGCTGTCAAGATGAGTTCTCCTCTTCTCTCAATAGAGGATCTGAATGTCACTTTCAAAACCTCAAAAGGCCCTGTAAGGGCCAATGAGGGTATTTCCCTTGAGATAAGAGAAGGGGAGATCCTGGGACTTATCGGGGAGACAGGGTGTGGAAAGACCACTCTTGGAAAGGCCATTTTGAGGCTACTCTCTGGTAACGCAAAAATTGAAGGAAAAATAGTTTACAGGGACACGGATCTTCTTTCCCTCCCCGAGAAGGAAATGAGATTCTTCAGGGGGAAAGAAATCGGAATCATGTTCCAGAACCCTTCGGCCTGTCTCAACCCTGTCCTTTCTACAGGAAGGCAGATTGCAGAAATCTACCGCTACCACGAAGGCATGGGAAAAAAAGAAGCAGAAGAGAAAGCCGGAGAGATACTTGAGCTTGTGGGAATAAACTCTTTGAGAGGGCATGATTACCCGCACCAGTTCAGCGGCGGGATGCTGCAGAGAGTCATGGTTGCAATCGGGCTTGCCCTCAGTCCCGGGCTTCTGATAGCAGACGAACCAACAAAGGGGCTTGACACGGATACTAAATTGCAGATTGCGGAGCTGATTGCCGGGCTTGTCCGGAGGGAAAATGCTTCAATGCTTCTTATCACGCATGACCTGGAGCTTGCCGGCAGCTTTGTTGACAGAATTGCAGTCATGTATGCCGGAGAAATCGTAGAAGTCGGAAAGACAGCTGAGGTAATTTCCAACCCCAAACATCCTTACACCCTTGACCTGTTGCATTCGCTTCCCGGGAGTGGGTTCAGGACCGTTTCAGGGCAGGCTCCGGGTCTCCTTTCTCCTCCTCAGGGATGCAGGTACCATCCTCGTTGCAGCTTCCGGCTTGAGGTCTGTTCACAGGTCCACCCGGCACTTCGGGGGTTTTGTGATGAACACCTTACCCGTTGCTTTCTCTCCGAAAAGGGCAGGAGAAAGGAAACTGCAGCTCGGCCTTCTCTTACTTTACAATCTGCTCCCTCGGGTGTGGAGAAGGAGGGAGCATGGAACTGTTGAAGGTAGAGGACCTGAAAAAGTACTATTATTCAGGGCTGTTCAAAAAAGAGGTCCGTAAGGCAGTTGACGGGGTTAGTTTTGAGATCGAAAGAGGAGAAACTCTCGGGCTTGTCGGAAAGAGCGGTTGCGGAAAATCTACGCTCGGAAGAACGGTTTTAAGGCTGCTTGAACCTACTTCGGGGCGGGTTCTTTTTACGGGCCAGGATATCTCGGGCTTTAAGGGTAGTGCCCTGAAAAATCTGGGGACCAGAATGCAGATTATTTTTCAGAATCCGGAATCTTGCCTGAACCCGAAGATGAAGGTTTATGAGGCGATTGTAGAACCCCTGAGGCTTCACAGGCTTTGCAAAAGGGACGAAGAAAGGGAACGGGTACAGGAGCTTATCGAGACAGTTTCCCTGAGTGAGGAACTGCTTTTCCGTTATCCCGGGGAATTGAGCGGAGGTCAGCTCCAGAGAATTGCAATAGCCAGGGTCCTTGGCATGAAACCTGAGTTCATAGTTGCGGATGAACCTACATCCATGCTTGACCCGCTTGTCCAGGCCCAGATTCTTTCCCTGCTAAAAAGCCTTCAGGAAAACTACGGGATCAGTTTCCTTTTCATCTCACATGATACGGAAGTTGTAAAGTGGATGAGCGATGAGATCGCGGTTATGGAAGAGGGAAAAATAATTGATTTCAGGTGATCTCCAATTGATTTTCGATTAGCTTCCAATTGATTTTCGATTAGTTTCCAATTGATTTTCGATTAGTTTCCAATTGATTTTCGATTAGTTTCCAATTGATTTTCGATTAGTTTCCAATTGATTTTCGATTAGTTTCCAATTGATTTTCGATTAGTTTCCAATTGATTTCAGATTTGTTACCATCGTTTCCGATTGATTTCCAATTGATTCTTTCATATTTGGCAGTTACATGCTCGCAATTACATTCAATGCAAAGACGAAAAGAAAGCGTAAAAAAAGAAAGTGTAAAAGGAGATTGAACATGAAAGTAAAGAACGAATTAATGGAAACTCCAGATGTGGACGTGGACCGCCTCGTCAAGACCATGGAAAACTCGACCAGGGGACTGAAAGAGTACAGGTTGCTCGTTACGGCTCTTGAACTTGAGGTGTTTGAAGCTCTGAAAACCCCCCTTCGGGCAGGGGAGCTTGCCGAAAAAATGGGGCTTGATCGGGTGTTAGTTCCCCATTTCTGCGAGGCTCTTGTCAGGCTCGGGCTGCTGGACATGGTTGAGGAGGTAGCTGAGGAAGAGGGGACGGAAAAAGAGGGCGAAGGAAAAGCCGGAAAAAGCACGGTTTTTCCCCGGTATGTGAATTCGGAACTTACCGCTACATATCTCCTTAAGGAAAGTCCTTTTTCTCAGCATCAATATCTTTCCGAAATGTCCAGGAATGCTGCTCTCTGGACCCGTTTGCCCGAGCTTATGAAGAAAGGGCCTGTAGTTGTCGATAAAGGTCCTTTTTTCTGGGGGATTATAAGTTGCATGGCTGAAAACACCCGTTGTGGGCTGCTCCAGGAAGCCGTAAGTACGGTTATGGAAAGCGTTGATTTAGGAAAGGTCAGAAAACTCCTGGACATGGGAGGAGGACACGGGCTTTATTCCATTGCTTTTGCAAAAATGAACGAGCAGTTAGAAGCCTTTGTATTCGACCTTCCCCCTGTAACCATAAAAACGAAGCAGTATATTGAAAAATACGGGGCTTCCAATGTGGATGTAATTCCCGGAGACTTCTTTAAGGACGAACTTGGGACCGGGTACGACATGATCTTCTCATCCTTTAACCCTGGCGGCAAGGCTCCCGAACTTATTCCTAAAATCGCTTCAGCCCTGAATGAGGGGGGTTTTTTCGTAACCCTGCAGGTCCCTGATGAAAATACTGAAGCTGATCCTCTCTTCAGCCTGGACTGGAACCTCTGGATCTTTGAAGACACAAAGAAAGGAGGTACCGGATACTGCTTTGAAAATAGCGTTCCTTTCAATGAATATATAGGGATGCTGGGAGATTACGGGCTTGAAGTATTCAGGACCCTGGACCTGAAAGAGGGGTCAAGGATGGTGTTTGCAAAGAAGAAATGAAACTTCGGGGCGTTGAACGAGGCCATTGTCATGCTCGACACAGAAAAGTGTTCCTGCAAATGGTCTTGCAAATAGTGAAGAATAATGAAGGAGTGAAAAGAGAGCAGATCAAAAATATAGCCAGAAATTGGAAACTGCTGAGGGCACTGTAAGAAACTAACGGATAGAAATATCTATGGAGTTTTTCCAATACATTACTAATGCCTGATTCCTAAGATCTGATTTCCTTAGTGTAACACCTTCAGTTAACAGCGTTTACCGCCATTGCTATAAGAAAAATTTTTTATCTTATCAAATGTCATGATATTTTGGTAAAATAGTAATTTTAGGGGCAAATGCATAGGGAATTATCATTTGAAATAATAGATCATCAAGGTTTGGCTCAACACAGTTAATTGGAACACCTGGAGTCCTTTTAATGGTTTGAATTTTTCCGTTTTTGACTCTTTCATTCATTCCTTTAAAAACGGGGGTCAAAGGGTTTCAGCTGATCTTTACTGTGAAACTGTCTCCGTAAAACTGCCTTCATCAAATTGCCTTCATTAAACTGTCTCCGTAAAACTGCCTTCATCAAATTGCCTCCATAAAACTGCCTCCATCAAACTGTCTACCACTCAACGAATTCATTTTACCTGGTTTACTTTCATTATCATAAACTGTAAATGTCCTGTCGAATCAGAGAGATGGGTAAAGAAGTAATGAATCGAAGAAATATATGGGAATAGGAGAAATGGTATGGAAAATAACGAAAATCAAACTGAATCATTTTTTGACTTGCTGGAAAAGCCTGATGTAGACCCGGACCGATTTTTCAAGCTTGTTGATTCTTCCGTTCGGGGTCTGAGGGAGTTCAGGCTCATTGCTGCAGCGATTGAACTTGGGGTATTCGAAGCTCTAAAAGTTCCTCTATCAGCAGGGGTCCTGGCTGAAAAGCTTGGCTGTGACCCGGTGCTTATGCCTCACTTCTGCGAGTCTCTCCACAGCCTCGGGCTCCTTGACAGGTTTGAGGAAGGGGTACATGAGAACGGAAAAGCGCAGATGCGGGAAAAAGGTGAATCTGAAGCCGGTACTGAGAACCTGAACCATGATTCCGGGGGAACAAATGTGGGGGCAGTGTACCTGGTCTCGGAACTGAGTGCAACGTATCTTCTGGAGAGCTCTCCTTTTTCCCAGCAACATTACCTTGCCGAAAGACTCAGGAATGCTGAACTCTGGACCCGGCTTCCGGAGATTATGATGAAGGGGCCTGAGATCGTCGAGAAAGGGCATTTCTTCGGAGAGGTAGTCCACTGCATGGCTGAAAATGCGCACTGCGGGCTTCTTCAGGATACGATCCGGGTTGTGCTGGAAAATGTAGATTTTACAAATGTCAAAAAGATGCTAGACCTCGGGGGAGGACACGGGCTTTATGCAATCGTTTTTTCTAAGTTGAATGAAAGCCTTCAGGCTTTTGTTTTTGACCTTCCTCCGGTTACTCACAAGACTAAATATTTCATAGAAAAGTATGGAGCCTCAAATGTGGACATAATTCCAGGAGACTTTTTTACTGATGAAATCGGAAGCGGGTATGATCTTATCTTTTCTTCCTTTAATCCCGGGGGAAAAGTTCCTTCCCTTATCCCGAAGATTTCCGAAGCCCTCAGCCCCGGAGGCGTTTTTGTAACCCGGCAGGTCCCTGATGAAAAAATGAAATCCAGCCCCCTGATAAGCCTTGATTGGAACCTCTGGACCTTTGAGGATGTAAAGAAAGGAGGATCAGGATACAGTTTCGAAAACAGCGTACCCTTTTCCGAATATATAGAGATGCTGGGCAATTACGGGCTTGAAGTCTTCCGGGCCCTTGATATGAAAGACGGGTCAAGGATCGTATTTGCCTGGAAAGTATGAGGGGAATTTTACGGGAAAAGGGAGCCTCATCAAACCTGTACAGGTCAAAATTCTATATAGCAGGAATTCTCTACTCACGAATTCCATGCTTACCATTTTCTTCCTGAATTTCCTGTGATCCGGAGCTTTAGACCAGGGGTGCTCCTTCCATGGCGCTTCTTCTATCAGCTAAAATGGTTCCAGCATTTACATACTTCTTATACCCTTTGATTTTCTTCATAGATTCTCAGGTCAGTATGGAAAAAGCCCTGTTTAAGTCAAAAAAGCCCGAAAAATATCTCAATTTCCTTTACCATGAACTGGACACTTATCCCTGTTTTCAGGGGAGCAGCTTATATATTCACCTGTCTGGACAAAATATCTGAAATGTTCTATCCAGATTCTTGATTCATCTTCTTTATCCGTAAATTCTATGAATTTTTTTAATGCCTGTGCCGTTTTTGGATTCAGGATATGTTCAATTTTGCACGCGTCTTCTTCTGCGGTCTTTTCATCAATCCCCAGATGCATGAGAAAATCCTTTAACATGCTGTATTTTTCCCTTGTTTTTCTGGCGATTTCCATACCTTTTTCGGTAAGGGTTACTCCACCGTACTTTTCATAATTTATGTAACCTTCTTTATCCAGTTTTTTGAACATACCTGTAACAGTTGAAGGGCCGAGTTCCAGCTCGTTTGCTACATCTTTAACTTTAGCGTACCCTTTTTCTTCTACAATTGATGCAATAATTTTCAGATAGTCTTCATCTCTTTCCGTTGTCATAAAACTCGAACCCTTTTTTGAGTACCGAATATATTTCGATTACTACATTCAGTTATGCGGGAAAGACATATAAGGATAGCTGTATGAAAGTGATGGTTATGTGAAAGGTGGCTATGTAATTGAAATGAAAAAGGTCGGAATATGACTGAAAAAAGTAAAATTGATACTGAATAATTGAGTACGGAATAAATTAACGAAAAACGAAAGAGAAGCCTGCTAATCAGCTCTCTCTTGAAACGTAAACCCATTAAAATTATATTAAAAATTCCTCAAGATGGTGATATTCTTAAAAGCCTTAGTACCTGCTTTTAAAAAAGAAATTTATACGATAAGAAATTATATTCAAACACTCATTTATTAAATATTTTTCAATTCTCTCCGATTTCTTTTCTGAATTCTATGTAATCTCGCTCGACTTCTTCAAGTTCGTATTCCATTTTATATCACCATTTTGGATTATTAGGATTAATTAGAGGATTATTAGGATTATAGTTCTTCCTAAAGATTTTACAGTCGGGAATTAATACGGCTGAATGGGTAACAATAGCATAGGATTCGGTGACAGAGAATTCCTGGGATTTGCACGTTAAAAGGTCATTTCTGAACACAATTTGCTTTTTACACATATGCACCTCGTTTTTCACGGAAAAGGAATACAGGACAGAAATTATCGGGAGTTTTTCAAAGTTAGCGGAGGCGTCTCTATCCTGCTCTTCCTTCCCGTTGGTCTGAAAGAGTTCAAAAGCCTGGAATTTGTAACCTGTTGTCAAAGTGTTATATACCTGCATTTCTTCTTAGTCGTGATCTCGTATCTTGTCCATTGAGGTAGATTTGCCAGCACTCAGTTTAGAGATGTTCCTTGCTTTTGAACTCCGTTTCTTGTTTGTCGAGTTTTATCATACGCCCCGAGAGTTCAAACCTCCTGGTTAACTTCTTTTAATATAAGCTATGGCAGTGTCGTGAGTTTGCTGTAAATCCTGTATCGTATATTTTAATTCTGTTCTTTTATTTCTTAATGTGTGGAACTTTTTGACTAAACAATTTCCGGTATTTGGAACTTTGGTACTTGGAACTTTACATCTAAACCGGACATTGCCAAGGGTGTGTCTTTTGTGACTTTTTCAGTTAACCTTCTTTTGGAATTTATATTCCCATATTTTTTATTTTGGAGTATCAGTTTTTAGCTTTTTGTGAGATGCAATTTAGGAGTTAAGTTGCTGTTTAATAGTTCATCAATTCTTATTTCCTCAGTTCTAGTTTCACCTCCTTTTTCCTGAAAATATTATATCTATTTGGTTTTATTCCGCCAAGCTTTAAGTGGTGTTTTTTGGTTAAGCACCGGCGGACTCCCATATTCCCATCGTATTCGGTTTCCCCTATTTTTCAGCCATTTTCTATGTTGCAAACCTATTTCGGCTTACTAATCTTTTCCACATATTTGTAATGCACCGGGAACTATTTATAATTTTCGGATATACGAAAATTATTCTTATATATGAAATAAAATCTGAATAGAAAATATTATTTGTAATAACAAATCTTTTTGTGTATCCAAATAAAAGTTGTTTTGGCATTTTATTGCAAGCATAAGATATGCCCGCACCCACCTCAAAAACGCACATGAAATTCCTGAATTACAGGCACAAAAAATGAAAGTATGCATGGACTTTCATGCCAAATGCCTGTCCTGTCAGTATCGCACCCTTTTGTGCTACTCTGCTTTTACAACCTGATGAGGGTAGGGCTTCCTGTAACGGCTGCTTGCAGGGATATTTGTCTGTACCGTTTTCAAAATACCCTATTTGTTTTATTTTCCTGTGGCATGCCCAGGTTAGCGTGCTGGTGCAATTCTCTAATGTCGAATTAAGCGTAGCCCGCAATGCTGCCTAATCTGGAGCCACAGGTGATGGTTCCCGATGTGCTGCAGTCCGTAATTCTATAAAACGAAGGTACCGGTCTCACCGATTTATATTTCTCATGCTAGAAGCCTCCGCCAGCTAACCCCCGATACGTATCGCGTTGCATGATACCGAGATTGTGGCATCTGCCAAGCAGTTAGTTAAGAGGATAGGTTTATTCACATCATACGTGCCTGTATATTCCAACAGCCCTCCTGTCATAAGATTGTCTTCTCCTGGCGCCCTTATCCTAACTTCAGCATGGCATTATTTGATATCCAGGCCATCGAACACGCAACCTGCCAGGCATTAGGGCCGAAAAAGAATGCTTTGAGAATTTAGAGGTTTTTGAAAGCATTATTCTAGAGAAGTTGCTGGCTTCTCCCGTTATTTATTTTGACGAACCCCGTATGAAAATTAAAGAAAAAAGGCACTGGCTTCATGTAGCCCCTACTGACAAATACACCTGTTATTTCTCTCACCCCAAAAAAGGATATGAGGCAAAATGTTATGGGAATTCTTCCTGAATTTAGGGGAGTAACTGTTCACGATGGATGTAACCCCTACAACGCTTATGATTGTGATCATGTTCTGTGCAATGCTCATTTACAGAGAGAACTTACTGGAATTGAAGAGAACTATAAACAGCAGTGGGCTAAAGAAATGAATGAATTGCTCACTGAGATGAAAAAGTATACTGACGAATGCAAAAAGCAAGTCAAAGAACTGGATTTTGAGCAAATTAAAGCATTGGAAGAAAGGTTTGATGCTATAGTCATAAAAGGAATTGAAGAAAATCCACAATCTCTAAATCCTGAAAAGCAAGGAAAACGTGGAGAAGCCAAAAACCAAGGCAAGGAATCTGCTGGATAGGTTTATAGAACACAAAGAAAAGACCCTGAGATTCCTCACAGATTTAAAAGTTCCTTTTGAGAACAATCGAGCAGAAAAAGATGTCAGGATGGTGAAACTACAGCAGAAAATATCAGGAACTTTCAGAAAACAAACGGAGTGCAAGCTTTCTGCAGAATTAGAGTGTACATTTCTACAATCAGAAAGAATGGGTTGCCTGTTTTGGAGAGTATTATAGCGGCGCTCAAGGGAGCGCCGTTAACTCATACCCTGAATAGTTACTTGATTTCTTCAATATGGCCCGAAGCCGAGGTCACAAGTATCGGCACGGTGATAATGTGTTCAACACCCTGCTCTTCCAGACTGGCAATTGCCGTCCAGATATTTTCACCTTCAACAAATTCTAAGAAGCCCAATTCTACAGGATACGGACAATCAATAGCTTCTACGGCATCCCGTATAGGTTGGTTCCACTCATCTTCCGGGGAGCCGGGCGCTACTATCAGTATCCCGATTGTTGAGGACTCACCTCCTGACTCACCTCCTGACTCACCTCCTGACTCACTTCCTGTTTCTTCCTTCCCTATCTGGGGTGCATCGGATGCGCCGTTGATGGTCAGGGTACTGGTACAGTTTTCAATGGTGGAATCGTAGGCGTATCCTGCGATGCTACCCAATGTAGAACCTCCGCCTGTAATGCTGCCCGAAGTGGTAGAATCCTCAATTGCATAGGATGAAGGTATTGGCCTCTCATCTGCATAAAACTCATGATAAAAGCTCCCACCGACAAGACCTCCTATGAGCTCGGTGCTGTTCACCACTGTGATGTTGACATTCGCCGAACACCCCTTTATCTCTGCGGGGGCATCATCACCAAAGGTACCCGTGAAGCCTAGAAGTCCCCCTACCAGGGTATTGTTTTCACCTAAAACCATGATGGAAACATCGGCATGGCAGTTTGTGACCTCGGTTCCTTCCTGGGCGTAGCCAGCGTTGCCAGCCAGTCCACCCAAGCCAAAGCAATTGTCTCCTTCTGCCGTTATCGTGCCTGTCGCCGTGCAATCCCGGACCGCAGAGTTCCCTTCCTGTCCGCCGAGTATAACACCTGCGCAACAGCCATCGCCCAAGACCACAATATCCGCAACAGCGTCACAGCCAATAAGATCTCCAAAGGTACCTCCAGTTATGCCACCTGTTGCCTGATAGCCCTGGACTGTATTAATGCCAGTCAAAGTTACATTCTCCAGGGCGCTATCCAGAGCCTGGAATCCGATTACGCCACCCACCAAAAAGTTTCCGGTCACGTTCACATTTTCCACTTTCAGGTCGTATATGGAGCTTGGATTTTCCCCGTCTCCGACAGTGCACCCGAATAAACCCACTGCTGTGCCTGCAGGCTGGTCGATAGTCAGGTTGGAAATGGTATATCCGTTGCCGTTAAAGGTGCCGCTAAAGGCTAGTTCCGGATCCGGCGTCTCTTCATCCTCCGGGTCGTCGGACAAAGGCTGGAAAATACCGATGGGTTCCCAGTTTTCATAGCCAGAGAGGTCGATGTTCGCCGTTAAAACGAAGTCTTTATCCAGATAGTTGCGCACCTGGTCAAGCTGTTCCACTGTTGAGATCCGGTACGGATCGGACTCCATGCCGCTGCCGCCCTCAAAGACGGTGCTTTCCCCTATGATCAACAAGTTATCGGCATCTTCCCAGCGCAATTTTTCCACTACTTGAGCCCGGAGAGCTTGAAAGGTCTTTTTTTCCTCAGAGCTTGCGGTATTATCTTTAACCTTGTTTTTTAAGGCATAGAAGTTCTCCGGAAATACCTCGGGACGCGCCTTTACGGTTAATGTCCTGCCACTTTCATGATCAGTAATCTGATAACTATAATAATCTTCATTATGAGGCCGTTCTTCCAGACGATATCTAGCGGTACCCAGTATGGTTTGCAGTGCCGCTTCAGTGCCTTCTGAGTTTGGTCCGACTGCTGTAAAACGACTGCGCTCAGCAACAGCTCCAGGGCTCAAAACCTCAAGTGCTTCCTGCATAGCCCGGTAAGCAAAGGAACCGCAAACACAAACCTTTCCTCCTTCCTCCAGAGCAACATCGGAATACTGGATTACATGTATCTGTCCTGATTCCTGCAGTTTTATGTCTCCCATAATCGCATCATTGGCACGAAATGCAATATATTGGGCCATGTTGGCATGAGGCAATAGTGCCCTTTGCCCGGCGTCGGGGTACAGGTAGGTTATACCCTCTAGGCTGGTGGGTATTTTACTGTCAGTATAAACTCCTTCACTCAACATAACCGGCATTACTATAACTGTGCAGTCAGGATTATTCTTTTTTACCTCTTCGACCACGGTTCTTATGTTTGGTGTTCCAGCTCCCACAAATCCGTAATATACTTGCTTGAATCCCTGTATTTGCTGCAGTTTATCCCCCAGGGATGCCATCTTTTCTTGCCAGACAGCTAGATTTTCCGGATTAGATGTACCGTGAGCAACCAGAACCACTATTTCTTTCTCAGCATCCTGGCTAAGGTTTTTCAATCTTTCATCGAGAATTTCGGCAATCAATAAATGATCATCTAAAGCGGAAGTCAATTCCACAGTGGTGGTTTTTTCGATTCTTTCCAAACCTTCTTCTTGTGCTGCTGCATCTTCCAGCGTGCTGGGTAAACCGAGCATGTATTTTATTTCTTCCATGTGGCTAGAAGCAGAACATACGAAAATCGGAACAGCCACAATTCGTTTCACTCCCTTTTCCTCCAGTGCCTGCACGGCCATGGCTATGTTTTCTGTTTCCGCATCCAAAAAGCCTAATTCTACTGGATAAGGCACTTCAACCTCGGCTACTGATTCACGTACACGCTGGTTCCAATTTTCATCTGACCCATGGGCTATTACTAATATTCCTATATCGGCAGTCTGCTCTTCATTTACAGCATAGCCAATCTGTTCAAGAGCGCCATCATTCCATGTCATAGTGCTGGTGCAGTCTTCTACGGTGGAATTATAGGCATAACCCGCTATGCTTCCCACTGATTCCGAACCGCCATTGATAGTGCCCGATGTGGAGCAATTATCTATGGCAAAAACAGAAGGAATTTTCTGAGTAAAACCCGTTGTGCTGCCGCCTACCAGACCGCCGACACAGGTCGTGCTGTCCGATACGTTGATGGTTGCATCCGTAACCGTACATCCCGTTACCGAAGTGGGGGCGTCCTGGCCATAGGTGCCGACAATGCCTATCAGTCCTCCAATCAGACGATCGCCTGTACCCGAAGCTGTAATTGTCACATTTTCAGCTGTGCAGTTCGTTATCTCCGGTGCCGCATAAGGCGCGCCGCATACTCCGCCCAGCGCCCAGCAGTTATTTCCTGTCGCCGTTACCGAACCGCCGGTTGCCCTGCAGTTGATCAACGAGCCTCCGTCCGTGCCGCCGACCACAACCCCGGCGCATATGCCGTCATCGCCTATAACTACGACGTCCGCAGCAGCGGTGCAGCCTTGCACGGTGTCAAAACTGGTTCCGACCACGCCGCCAATGCCCTGCAAGCCCTGAACCGTATTCAAGCCGGTCAAGGCTACGTTTTCCACCGTAAAATTCGTATGCTGGAGGCCGACAACACCGCCTACCAGATAGTATCCGGTTACATTCACATTTTCCACTTTCAGATCATGAATGGAGCCGGGATTACCTTCCGCGCCCACAGCACAGCCGAACAAGCCTACCGCCAAAGACATAGGCTCATTGATGGTTACATTTGAAATAGTGTGATTGTTACCATCAAAAGTACCGGTAAAGGCTACCGCAGGCTTGGGAACCTCCGCATGCTCCGGTGCGTCCGACAAAGGCTCAAAGGCGCCGATGGGCTCCCAGTTCCCGTAGCCTGAGAGGTCGATATCCTCTGTCAGGATAAAGTGCTGGTCCAAATAATTGCGCACCTGATCAAGCTGCTCCGGCGTGGCGATCAGGTACGGATCCTCAACCGTGCCTGATCCTCCTGCAAACGGCGATATTATGCTGGTCTGCTTGATATAGGAGATCGTAAAGGCCTGCCCCTCATCTTCTCCGGTTAACGTGAAAATGGTTTTACCCGCACTGTTTGTTGTGATGGTATACTTAGCCGCCTGCGGTTCATCGACTCTGGCGACATAGATACCGGACTTGACAGAAGCGGACCCGTCGTTGTCATAGGCGAAAACCTGATAATCGAGGGCGTGCTGCCCCATAGAATAGGTGCGGCCGTTTCCGTTCGCATCTACCACAAAGTACAGCGTATCAGGCTGAGCCTGTCCGTCTATATAATAATCCCAAGTGCCTACCAGATCGCTGATCTGGGACAGGGAACTGGATGTACGAGCCGCGGTGTAGTCCATATTTTCCAGGCAGAACAGGGCGATGACCGCTTCAATTTCGGTCTCTTCCGGGTCGCTCATCGCGGCCGTCGGGATTCCCGCCGCCATCCAGTAGGCATATGCGCCCCCGTAGAGTTTTAACAGTTCATCCAGATCGCTGCCGTAGCGGAACTCGATGTGGTGGGTGGTGTCCGGCGTATCCGGGGCCATTGCGAAATATTTGTATTCGTCCGCGTTGCCATCCAGACTTTCAAAAATATAGAAGCCGAATCTCGTCTCGTCGGTCGCTGTTTCGTAACCGACACAGCGGTAGGCATGGGAGAACAGTTCCCCTCCGCTTGCATTATAACCGCTGATCTGCGAGCCGTTGAAGATAACGGTCGCAACATCCCCGGTGAAGCCGCAATAGAACTGGGTGCTTTCGGGATTCTCAGTATAGGCCGCTACCGCCTCCGGACCGTAAAGCGTGCCACCGATGCTCGCCTTCATCGCGGCCGCCGTGTAAGCCGCATTGTCTTCGCCGACAATGACCGCGCAGTAATCGTGCCAATAATTGCTGTATTCCTCATTGAAGATCGCGCCTTTAAACAACGGCTGATAGGTGTCGGTCAGGCCGTACAACAGGGCCCCGCCGTCCGTGTCGCCCTCGCTCTCATACTGGTCCGCGCTCTCGTACATGAGCTGGTTGGCGCCGACTTTATTCGTCGCAACCGCTCCGTTGATCGTAAGACCTGTAAACGTGCAACCGTCCACGTTGCTGCCCACCGCGCGGCCGGCCACCGCGCCGGGAATTGTCACACCGTAAGAGGAGGTGGCGTCCGTTCCGGCGATGATGGTGCCCGTCACCGTGCAGTCGGTCACATTAAACCGGTCCTCCATGCCGTAAAAGTAAAGGCCGGTACCCACCAGGCCGCCCACATGCGTCGCGCCGGGAGCGTTGATGGTCACATTTACGATGTTGTTTGAGATCTCGCAGGGAGGGGAAACCGTACGGAGGTCGGCATTATAGTTGCCATCCTGATCGTAGCCGCTGCCGTCGTCGCCCGTGCCGGCATAGCCGCACAGGCCGCCGATGGCGTGGCCGCCCTGTTCCGTCGTGATGACGACAGTCGCCGTGTTGCCGGAGATCCCGGTCATGCACTGCAGGGCGCCGCCGATGCCACCCAGTCCCACCGGCTCGTTGCCCGCCGCGGTGACGGTACCGGTCGCCGTGCAGTTCTCAACGCTACCGGTGAAGCCGCCACCCACTACAAGGCCGCCACACTCGGCCACATCGCACTGGATGATACGCCCCTTGGTCTCGGAGTCCTCCGCATGGAAGTCATTGTCGCCGATCACGATGATGTCCACGGTGTTCACCGTGCACCCGCTTATATCGGCTCCGTCGCTGCCGCCCGCGATGCCGCCGACGCAGTTGGTGCCGGTGACGGTGTTGGTGCCTGTCAGGGTAACGTTTGAAATCTCACCGCCCATGGCATAGCCGACCACGCCGCCAGCCGCTAGGGTGGTTTCATCGCCATTAACGGTCACGTTTTCCATCGTCAGATCTTTGACGGTGCCAGTGGAGCAGGCGAACAGACCGCTCACCGCTACCATATCCCCGTCGGTGGCGGCCGTCATGTTGGAAATTTTGTAATTGTCGCCGTCAAAGCTGCCGGAGAACACCTTGGCCATATCCATCTCGCCGGTTTCCATATTCACATCGCTGGAATAGGTCAGAACGCCGATGGGTTCCCAGTTTTCGTAGCCAGAGAGGTCGATGTCCGCCGTCAAAACGAAGTCCTTGTCTAGGTAATTGCGCACATGGTCAAGCTGTTCTGCCGTAGCAATTTGATAGGGGGATTCTGTTGTTCCGTTTCCGCCCTCAAAAACTCCGATGGAATCATAGGCACGGGCAACAATCAACTGAGAAATTTTATCATGGGGCAGTAAAGAACGCTGTCCTTCCTCCGGATATACGTAAGTTAACCCGGCCAACACTTCAGGAATCTTGGTACCTGTGAATGTGCCTTCGGAAAGCATTACCGGCATAACAATAATGGAAGCTCCGGGATTTTCCGCTTGCTTTGCTTCTACCACTGCCCTGGCATTCGGTTCACCTAACGCCACGAAGCCATAATCGACATCCAAAAATTGATAGTTCTCTTTAAGCTGCTGCCCTAAAGATGCCAGATTATTTTTCCAAACGGCCAGGTCTGCCTCTGCAGAAGTCCCGTGAGCGATCAGTACCACGATTTCCTGACCTGCCTGCTGGCTAACCGTTGCAATACGGTCACCTAGAATTTCTGCTACCAAGGGGTGGTCATCCAGGGCCGATGTCATTTCAATCTCGGCACTGTGCGAAACTACTTCCAGCCCTTCCTCACTTGCTTCTTCTGTAATGGCACTGGAGATTCCCAGTATGTATTTGATTTCTTCAATATGATCTGAAGCCGAAGCCACAAATATCGGAACAGTAATGATGCGTTCAACACCCTGCTCTTCCAGACTGGCAACTGCCGTCCCGATATCTTCCCCTTCAACAAACTCCAGGAAACCCAATTCTACCGGATACGGACAATCAATACCTTCTACGGCATCCCGCACCGGTTGGTTCCACTCATCTTCCGGTGAGCCATGCGCTACTACCAGTATCCCGGTTGTTGGGGTCGATATTCCTGTTTCTTCCTTTCCTACCTGAGGTACATTCTCCAACGCATAGTAGGTGGTTATGGTGCTGGTGCAGTTTTCTATTATGGAATTGTAGGCATGGCCCGCAATGCTGCCTATGGCTTCAGAGCCGCCGATGATCCTGCCCGAGGTGCTGCAATTCGCGATCCTGTACATGGTTGGCGTGGGGTAATACTCCTTGTATTGCTCCAGGTAAAACCCGCTGCCCACCAGGCCACCGACACGGCTCGTGCTGTCCGATACGGTAATGGTGACATCAGCCGAGCAGCCCGTCACCTGGGTTTTGTGCTCCGCGTCAGAGGCTCCCGTATGCCCTAATAATCCGCCGATCATGGCATTGTTTTCACCCAAAGCTGTGATGGTCACACCATTAGCATGGCAGTTGGCGACCGCCTCTCCCTCAATTACGCAGCCGGCCAGGCCTCCCACACCATAGCGATTATCTCCTTCCGCCGTTACCGTGCCAGTGGCCGTGCAGTTGAGTAACGAACCGTCCTCCAGTCCTCCGCTCAACACACCCGCATGGTTCGCGCCATCACCCCGGAGCACGATGTCCGCCGCAGCGTGGCAGTCTTTCATATCATTCAGGCTGCCGCCCGTAATGCCGCCTATATTGGCATTTCCCCGAACTGTATTGCTTTCGCCGGTTAAACTTAAGCGCTCCAGGTTACCGTTCAAAAACTGAACACCGACCACACCCCCTACAAAAGCGGATCCGGTAACATCCACGTTTTCCACCTTTAGATCATGAATGGAGCAAGGATTTTCCGGTGTTCCGACAACGCACCCGAACAAGCCCACCGCCATGCCCTCAGGCTGATTGATGGTCAGGTTGGAGATGGTATGACCGTTGCCGTCAAATGTACCAGAAAAGGCCACTTCGGGATCGGGATTTTCCTCATCCTCCGGCGCGCTGGAGGCAGGCTGGAAAATTCCAATCGGTTGCCAGTTCTCATATCCGGCAAGATCGATATCTGCCATCAGAACGAAGTCCTTATCCAGATTATAGCGCACCTGGTCAAGCTGCGCCGCTGTTTCGATCTGATAAGGGGATTCATCGCTCCCATCCCCACCCGCAAAGGCATTATTGATGCCAAACAGGCATTCTAGCATAGCCACCTTATCAGCTGTACTGAACTCATCGCCCATCTGGAGCATGGTCGGCATCCAGCTGCTGAGTGTTATGCTGTCCGGTTTGTAAGTACTCAGCGTATTCTTCGTTTCGGCATAGTAGAAGTGGACGTGGGCGGGCATAGTGGTCTCATCCATACCCTCGTCAAAGTGGGGTTTGAGCATTGCAATATAGGTCAGCACACCCGCATCGTCATCCGCCTTGAATACATAGGTTGTCTCTCCGGCCAACATTCCCAGACTGTTGTTGCTCTCCACAAAGGTGTAAGGGTGAGACTCAATGACATTGCCGTCCTGGTCACAGAAATAGATGGTCTTGCAATCATAACCAAATTTAATCTGGTAGATCTGCGAACCGTTATTTGCTGGAGCCGATGCCATATTTGCAAACATGGCCTTTAGAGATGCGCCATCAGTGACATTCACGCCAAACATTCCTGCCATCATTTGTGCCGTCTCGGAGGAAGCTGCGGTGTTCCACACGTTGCTTAGAGCATCGTCGTTTACATAATTGACAAGCGATTCAAAGCTGCCGCTGCCGCTATTTGCCCAGGCGGAAAGATCCTCCACGCTTTCCGGCTGGTCGGAACTTTCGTACATTCTATCGGTGGTACCAATCTTTGCCAGGAGAGGATTACCGTCTAACTTTACGTCGTAGCTGATTTCACTGCCGATGGTGCAGTTCTCTGCGCGTCCGGCAATCGCACCCGGAGTGACCGCTCCGTTTATTTGACCCTCGATGGTGCAATTGTCGATGGAAAACACTGTTTCCATTCCCATGTAGTAAAGTCCCGTGCCTACCAGCCCGCCGATGTGTGTGGCGTTGGCCGTGTTCATTACAAACTTGACCGAGCAATTTTCGATGACTGCCGGATTTTCCGTGTCCCCGGTGCCCGCGTATCCGCATAAACCTCCGACCGCATGGGCCGAATTAGGCGCGGTAATAGTCACGTCCGCCGTGCATCCTGTGATGTTCTCCATATATTCGAGGCAGCCACCTATACCGCCAAGGCCAACGGGCTCGTTACCCTCGGCAATTATCTCGCCCAGGGCAGAGCAATTCTCAATGCTGCCGGTAAAAGCGCCGCCTATGATCAGACCGCCGCATTCGGCCACATCGCACTGGATGATGCGCCCGCTTGAAAAGTCGTTATCGCCCAGCACGTTAATCGTTACATCTTCAACCGTGCAGTTCTTAACGCTTCCAAATCCGTGTCCACCGATAATGCCGCCGATGCAGTTGATGCCGGAGATCGCATTTTCACCTTTAAGCGCCAGATTTTCCACCAAGCCGCAGTTAAGGCCGATGATGCCTGCAGCTGACATGTAGCCGGTAACCGAGGCATTTTCCACGGTCAGGTTTTTAATCACTGCATCGGAGGATGCCACACTGAACAGGCCGACACCGACAAGATCCTGGTGAGTTGCGGTCAGATTGGAGACGGTGTGGCCGTTGCCGTCAAATGTGCCGGAAAAGGCAATATCACTATGGCCGTCGTTTTCGAAAATATTTTCGTCAAAGGTTCCGATGGGCGTCCAATTTTCATATCCGCTGAGATCGATATCTGCTATCAGGACAAAGTGCTTGTCCAGATAGTATCGAACCCGGTCAAGCTGCTCTGCCGTTGTGATCCGATAAGGAGATTCTTCAGTTCCGTTTCCACCCTCAAAGGCACTTTCATACAACCCTACCTGAGATACATTTCCCGACACTCTGTTTATAGTCATAGTGCTGGTACAATTTTCCACGGTGGAATCGTAGGCATAGCCCGCGATGCTTCCTACTTCGTTTCCACCTCCAGTGATGCTGCCCGAGGTGTTACAGCTGTTGATCGCATAGTGCGCAGGCACCGGCCTAGCTTCTGCAGCCAACTCATGATAGAAACTGCCGCCGACAAGACCACCCACACGCTCAGTGCTGTTCAACACTGCGATAGTGGCATTAGCCGAGCAATCTGTTACTTGGGTTGGGAGTTGCTTACCATAGGTTCCAGCATAGCCAAGAAGCCCACCGACCATGGTATTGTTTTTACCGCAAGCTGTAATGGAAACATTATCGGCATGGCAGTTTATGACTTCTATTCCTTCAAATGCGCCACCGATCAACCCTCCCAGCGCAAAATAATCTTCTCCTTCCGCTATCACAGTGCCTGTCGCAGTGCAGTCAATAACTGAACAAGCGTTCAGAGCCCCGCCTAAAACACCCGCGGAATTGGCGGCATCGCCCACGAGTACGATATCCGCTGCAGCGTTGCATTCTCTCAGCTCCGCAGAACCTCCGCCTATATCGCTGCCTCCTAAAATGCCACCCACATAAATGTTGCCCTGAACTCTGTTATCGCCAGTAAGAGTTATATTCTCCATGATACTGTCCGCATACTGAAAACCAACTACTCCGCCGACACAAAAGTTTCCGGTCACATTCGCATTTTTCAGAGTTAGATCGTATATGTGAATGGGACTTTCCTGTTCCCCGGCAACACAGCCGAATAAACCAACCGCCATGCCCTCCGGCTGATCGATGGTCAGGTTGGAGATGGTATATCCGTTGCCGTTAAATGTGCCAGTAAAGGCCAGTTCCGGATTCGGAGTCTCCTCATCCTCCGGGTCGTCGGACAAAGGCTGGAAAGTACCTATGGGCTCCCAGTTTTCATAGCCAGAGAGATCGAGGTCCGCCGTTAAAACGAAGTCTTTATCCAGATAGTTGCGCACCTGGTCAAGCTGTTTCACTGTTGCGATCTGATAGGGGGATTCAGTTGTTCCGTTTCCACCCGCAAAAACTCCGATAGCATCATAGGCACGGGAAACAATCAACTGAGAAATTTTATCATGGGGAAGTAAAGAACGCTGTCCTTCCGCCGGATATAAGTAAGTTAATCCGCTTAGAACTTCAGGAATTGTAGTACTGGTGAATGTGCCTTCAGAAAGCATCACCGGCATAACAATAACGGAAGCTCCGGGATTTTCCGCTTGCTGTGCTTCTACCACTGCTCTAACATTCGGTTCACCCATAGCCACAAAGCCGTAATCTACATCCAAAAATTGATAGTTCTCTTTAAGCTGTTGCCCTAAAGATGCCAGGTTATTTTTCCAGACTTTCAGATCTTCCTCTTCAGAGGTCCCATGAGCGACCAGTACCACGATTTCCTGATCTGCCTGCTGGCTAACCGTTGCAATACGGTCATCTAAAATTTCCGCTACCAATGGATGGTCATCCAGGGCCGATGTCATTTCAATCTCGGCATTGTGCGAAACTACTTCCAGCCCTTCCTCAATTGCGTCCTCTTCCGTAATGGAACTGGAGATTCCCAGTATGTATTTGATTTCTTCAATATGACCCGAAGCTGAAGCTACAAATATCGGCACGGTGATAATGTGTTCAACACCCTGCTCTTCCAGACTGGCAACTGCCGTCCCGATATCTTCCCCTTCAACAAACTCCAGGAAACCCAATTCGACTGGATACGGACAATCAATACCTTCTACAGCATCCCGCACCGGCTGGTTCCACTCATCTTCCGGTGAGCCATGCGCTACTACCAGTATCCCGGTTGTTGGGGGCACCACTCCTGTTTCTTCCTTCCCTACCTGAGGTGCATCGGATGCGCAGTTTACGGCCATAGTGCTGGTACAGTTTTCTATGGTGGAATTGTGGGCATGGCCCGCGATGCTGCCTATGGATTCAGAGCCGCCGGTAATGCTACCCGAAGTGCTGCAGTTCACGATACTATACATAGTCGGCGTGGGGTAATACTCCTTGTATTGCTCCAGGTAAAACCCGCTTCCCACCAGTCCGCCTACCCTGCTCGTACTGTCTGACACGATAATGGTGACATCAGCCGAGCAGCCCATCACCCGGGTGGGGTGCTCCGCGTCAGAGGCTCCCGTATGCCCCAATAACCCCCCTATCATGGAATTGTTTTTACCACAAGCTGTAATGGAAACATCATCAGCATGGCAGTTGGTGACCGCCGCTCCCTCAATTACGCAGCCGGCCAGTCCGCCCACTCCATAACGATTGTCTCCTTTCACCGTCACCGTACCTCCCGTCGCCGTGCAGTTGAGCAACGAACCGTCCTCCAGGCCGCCGCTCAAAACACCCGCGTGGTTCGCGCCATCGCCCAGGAGCACGATGTCCGCCGCAGCGTTGCAGTCTTTCATATCACTCAGGCTGCCGCCTGTAATTCCGCCTACGTTGGTGTTGCCCCTAACCGTATTTTGATCGCCGGTCAAACTCAGGCCTTCCAGGTTTCCGTTCAAATACTGAACGCCAAGCATGCCCCCCACAAAAGCGTATCCGGTCACGTCTGCATTTTTCACTGTCAGGTTGGATATGGAGCTTGGATTTTTCTCATCGCCGACGGCGCACCCGAATAAACCAACCGCCGTGCCTGCAGGCTGATTGATGGTCAGGTTGGAAATGATATATCCGTTGCCGTTGAAGGTACCGGTAAAGGCTGCTTCCGGATCCGGGGTCTCTTCATCCTTCGGGTCGTCGGACAAAGGCTTAAAAGTACCGATAGGTTCCCAGTTCTCGTAGCCGGAGAGGTCGATATCTGCAGTCAGAATAAAGTGCTTATCCGGATAGCATCGCACCCGGTCAAGCTGCTCTGCTGTCGCAATCTGGTACGGATCTGACTCCGTTCCGCAGCCCTCTGCGAACAACGACACTGCTATCTCTTCCTTGTCCTGTATAAGATGCGTTTTCCAACGTACAGTTGATGGTCGCAGTGCTGGTGCAGTTTTCCGCCGCAGGATCGAAGGCATATACAGTGGCTGGAAGTAACGAAAGAACAACTGCCATCGTTAATAGCATGGTGAGAATTCTTCTCAATTGCCACTGATTACTTAAGGTAATGTGTGGTTTTTCCATAATAAACCCCTCTTCATGTCATTCTTTGGAAATCATTTGTCAAAGTGTGTAAATAGCTGATATTCTGGTCGATAGCATACGCTAATCTGTTCAAATTCACGTTTCTTTGATGATATCCGATCAACTGAACGGTATCATAATCGTATTCTGTACTTTATTCCTCTGGGTTTCTGAAAATTCGTCCCTTATTATCACCTCTTCTCTATAATATCAATGATGTTTCTGGCGCGATGCGCCACCATACTAGAGTTATGCATTGCAGCAACGATGATCTGGCAGTATACGCAGGAAATTCCGGTCTTAAGTGAATTGCAAATGGACTATCCTGTTATTGAAATGATTTTTAAAAGCGGGAATAACAGCCAGCCAGCCCAGCCAGCCCCACCTGTCTTTATGATAATCGAAGTAATTCCACTCGTTGACCACTTTAATTTGCTTATTGTAGGTTTCCAATTCCTGGCTATCTTTTACTCCCCATCGAAATTTAGCATCCATTCTGCCTATAGTATCATGTCGCTTGCTCATCTTCACGATGTCCGGGCTCATAACTTCCAGAAGCATTTCTGCTCCCGGGAATTCGGAAATCAGTTTATTCAGCAGGGTTTTGACTTCCTGCACGGTAAAATACATCAGTAGCCCTTCGGCAATGATCAAAACCGGTTCGTCTGTTACACTAATTTCGTCCATCCAGGAATCATCAAAGACCGATTTGGCAATCATCCTGTAGTGGTCAGTTTCGACAAAAAAATTCTGTCTGATGCGGATTACTTCCGGTAAATCCAAATCGTACCAGTGTATCTTACCATTATCTACCTGCACAAAGCGTGTATCCAGTCCACAGCCTATGTTAACCACTACAGCGTCGGGGTACTTTTGAATGAAACACCGCACAGCTTGATCCAGAAGCTTGGTTCTCACCACAACCCCGATCTGGGATTTCCATGCATTGGCAAATTTCGTGAAATCATAGTCTACTCCGTTCATTATCTCCGCTGCTTTTGTATCTTTAATTATCGGGCAGGTTTGTTCTGCTTCAACGGCCCGCGCCCACAACGGGATAAGCAAGGTCTCAGATATACCCTGTAAATTCGGTGTTATATCCTGTAAATCCGGCTTATTAGCCATACTTATAGAATCCCCCATCTTTCAATTGAGAGTCAGTCTAGTCGGATAAGTTCGGAAGATTCTCCTCTTCTTCATCTACCCTTGATCAAGATTGACACATTTCCATCTCAAACCTTAATTTTTCTGATTATCGCCCACCTTGGAGTCGAATTAACCTCTCTGTTTCCCAGCAAACCTCGTTTTTGCCATCTTCTTCAAAGCCTCCTTCAATTGGCATTAATATGAGTCTTATTCCGTTTTTCGCATCTGAAAAGATTTTCCAATTTTTCGGAATTTCCTCACATTTTTCCAAATTTATTTTTGGGATGCGAATATTTTCCTCAAACTTGAAATGTTGTAGTAACTATTTATAATTTTCGTATATCCGAAAATTATACTAGAATATGAAATACTATTTGTTAGAAGAAATTAATTTGTAAAATAGTATATTATTTGCATGTACGAAAAACTCCTTTTGCTCTGCTCGGGATCTCAATAAACCCCTGAGAAATATCCAGAAATACTGTCCAGTCAGAGATACAAGAGTTCTTCAAGAAGGAAAATCGTATCTTTTCAAATTGTACGGGCAAAAGTAAATTTGGCTCTTCGCTGTTTTAGACTCAGTTCCATAATCCAGTGAGTTCATTATTTCCTTTTCTCTGGATCTGACTATTCCAAAAATATTTTCATCAGTTTGTTAATTTTATCCTCTATCTCCACCTTAAGTGCCAGATTTTTTCAAATCCTCAAAAAGACACTTCAAAATCTAAACATTTTTAACTTTTTCATAGGACTAATTCGATATGCTCCGCTATTTGGACGGCAAATACTTACCTTAAAACCGTTCACTATATCTGGAATACCTTGTTGATGTTGGAGAGCAGACTCTCCAGTGTGAACCCTCTTACATTCCTGCCGGACAGCAGGATGCAGTCCTAATTCACATCCCAAAAGTATTAATTACTTTGATATTGCGCCTTTAACATTGAGGAAAAAATTCCTTGATTTTCTTTTAATTCAAAAGGTGTGCCTGTTTCTGCGATAACCCCGTCTTTAATGACAACAATCTTATCAGCCCCTGAAACTGTTCTCATACGATGCGCAATAATCAAAACGGTTTTGTTTTTTATAAGCTCACTGAGTGCTCTTTGGATTTTGCTCTCATTTTCCGCATCAAGAGATGCTGTAGCCTCGTCAAGCAGGATAATTGGAGCGTCTTTTAGTATTGCTCTGGCTATTGATATACGCTGTCTTTCGCCTCCCGATAATTTTTCTCCGTTTTCTCCTATTAAGGTGTCATATCCTTGCGGAAGCTTCTTTACGAACTCATCGCATTGGGCCAGTTGTGCCGCCTTCATTACTTCTTCATCCGGTGCGTCTTCCTTCCCAAGACGGATATTATCCATAACGCTTGAATTAAAAAGCGTAACATCCTGAAAAACGATTGAAAAATTGTTCAGAAGGGTTTCAGGATCAACCCTGGAGATATCTTCTCCGCCCATGGTGATGACCCCTTTGTCGATATCCCAGAAACGAGCAGACAGCTTTGCAACCGTGCTTTTCCCGCCGCCGGAAGGTCCTACAAGCGCCGTTACTTCACCTTGCTTTGCGGTGAAGTTTACATTCTGCAATGTTTGCACACCGTCTTGATAGGAGAAGTCCACGTTCTTGAATTCGATATCGTAGTTTTTCGGATGAAATTCAGTTCTTCCTTCCTGTCTTGGCATTCCATCCATCTCTTTCATGCGGTTTATCCGCACGTTGAGATATATAAGCGCTGCAAAGTTGTTCAAAGCGTCCGTAATCGGATTATAAATGCGCGCAGTGATGACAAGAAAAACAATGTAAGTAAAAATATTTATGGTCCCGGTTGACAAAAGATATGCTCCGACCAATATGACACTGGGAAGACCAAGCTTTAAAACAGCGTAAGAAAGGTTGATGAATGCGCCTATCAAAAGCTCTGTTTTGATCAAAAACTTTTCGTAGTTATCCAACTTTGCGTTTAACGCCTTTGAAAAAGCCTCTTCTCTGTTGTAGGACTTTACTTCGTGGACTGAATCAAGTCCCTCTTGAATATTATCCGAGATATCTCTTTTTATATTATATATTCTCACCTGTGTACTATTTTGAAACTTTCTCGAAAGATAAAAAACCAGGGCGGCAACCGGAACTACCCAGAATACGGCAAGGGACAGCTCCCAGTTATAGAAAAACATCATCATCCCCATGATCAGAAGAGTCAATCCCGCTGCATAAAGCTGGGGAACCGTATGGGAAAAGAGCGTCTCTATCTGTGTTACATCTTCCATGATGGTAGAGCTTAAATCGGCAATATCTTTTTTGCCAAAAAAAGCTAATGGAAGCTTTCTTAGCGTTTCAGCCAGACTGATCCGTCTTTGAGCACTTTCTTCATAAATTTTCGTGTAGGCCGAGTCGTACTGAAAGGTGGCGATAACAAACATTATCAGGAAGGACACGGCAGACAGAATAACGTAGTAGAGAAAGCTGCTTTTCTGGCTGGTTGAAGAATTTATCAGGGAGCTTATGTGTTCATCGAGGAAATAAAAGCTGAGGATTACCGGAGCCAGAAAGCTGATGTCCATCACTACGGTCCAGATTATCGAGTGAAGAAGGTCTTTTGCGCCTTTTTCAGACATAGCATATTTATTTTGAAAATATTTTATCATATTGACCTCCTTAGTTTACCTGGCTTTTGCGGCAATTTTCCAGGCAACAGATTTTTGGTATTCATCCCACATGGTTTTGTAGATGCCACCTTTATTCAGCAACTCTGCGTGCGTTCCTTCCTCTGCAATCCTTCCGCTTTCGATAACCAGAATTCTGTTGACCTCCCGTACGCTGGTAAGACGATGTGCAATCATAAGAGTTGTTTTGCCACGGCTAAGCTCCTTAAGAGCTTTTTGGATTAAATGTTCATTTTCAGGGTCTACAAAGGCAGTGGCTTCATCTAAAAGCACGATCGGAGCATTCTTGACCATGGCTCTGGCAAGCGCAATTCTCTGTTGTTCTCCCCCTGAAAGATAGGTTCCTTTTGAGCCTATTATCGTATCAAGTCCGTCAGGGAGATTTTCGATAATTTCTCTTGACTGCGAAAAATCAATTGCTTTATTTAGTTCTTCTTCTCCGACGTTATCTTTTCCAAAAACTATATTTTCTTTTAGTGAACCTTTAAACAGCCTGGTGTTTTGAAAAACAAAGGAAATATTGTCCATTAGTTCTTTTTTAGGAATATCCTTGACATTTATTCCTCCGACTAATACTGCGCCTTCATCTGCATCCCAAAAGCGAGCGGCCAGCCGGGAAATGGTTGTTTTTCCGCCTCCTGAAGGACCTACAAGTGCGACCGTTTCACCTTCGTTTAATTTAAAGCTGATTTTATCGACGGCGCGTTTGTCGCTTCCTTCATATGAAAACGCTACGTTCCTAAACTCCAGGCTGTGATTTTGGATGTTTTTTGTGTTTTCGCTATGGCTCATGCTTGGATAATCTAATAGGTTATCCAGCCTGTCAATGGCTTGCTCCGCAATCAAAGTATTTTGCTGAAAATACATCGATTTCATCAAAAGCATAGTGAAAATTGGCGATATCAGAATGTAAAAAACAAAGTCCGCAAGCACAAGGGGAAGGTTTTCTCCTCTTCCTATTAAAAAGATAGCCACTGGAATTAAAAAGAATGCGGCTGATTGCATAATTACGGTGTAAAATGACATTGGTTTTCGCCAAAGAAGGGTATACGCATGAACCATCTCTTTATATTTGATTATGCTGTCATAGAACCGCTTAAAAGAAAATACTGTTTGGCCGAATGTTTTTACAACCGGAATACCGCGGACATATTCCACGGATTCGGAGCTCATTTCCTCTAAAGAATCAAAATACATTTTTTGAAATTTTTTACCTTCGGAGTTCATCATGAACTTCATTGTTATGAAGCCCAAAATAATTGGAACAAAAGAAGCAAGTCCCATTCTCCAGTCTACGATAAAAGTCAGAGCTATAAGAATAATGGGGGAGACGACGCTGCCTGCCATATCCGGGAGCTGATGTGCTAAAAATGTATGAGTTGTTCCCGCTCCGTCATTTACAATCTTTCGTATTTTCCCGCTTGAATGCTTATCAAAAAAACCAAGCGGCATAGACATTATTTTGTTCATGCCAACTTTTTGTATCCCGACCTCTACGTGAAAAGCCGCAAGATGCGAGCTCATAAGTGCGCAAAAATATACTATTATTCCTCCTATTGCACTTGCAAAGGCTAGCCACGCATAAAAACTGACATTTGAAATGTCAATCGATTGGGGAGCTGATAATATATCACGTGTTATGTACCATATAAGCACAAAAGGCAAGATGTTAAGAACTGCGGAAATTCCCGACAATACCAATGATAATGGCAAAAGTACTTTCTTCTTGCCCATGTAAGGCGTGAACCTTTTTAAAATAAAAATTTTTTTCTCTTTCGGCATTTATAGTCACGCTCGTAATTGCAGCAACAAAGAAAACACTTTGTAGCTCACCTAATGTTGCATTATTTAGCTTCTTGACTGTAGCTTGACTTCCTGAATACTTGGACCCTAATTGGTTATATTCAATATTCCCATTGGTTCGGGAGAGTAAAGTCTGGTCATTTTGCAACCGATTGGCTTAAAGTTTTAAAGAATGTTTTCAGTTCTCGTTTTTTTATTTCAGTTGAATACCCCGCTAGCTTGCTGCGGGAATGGAATACTTACCCGGTAACCGTTAATGATAATATGTTTTATCAATTCCATTTTCTGGTTGTTAACTTCTGCTTAAACTAAATTGTTCAGGGCTATTGCTTTCTTTAACGGAATATTGAGCGGGGACGCGAACATACCCCGTTGCTTGCAGCGGGGCGCGCCAGCGCAACTTTGATTTCCTGTTTAATTCTTTCCCATTTCTTTTCTGAATTCTATGTAATCCCTTTCGACTTCTTCGAGCTCGTATTCTATTATTGTACCGCCAGTTAAGAGTAATGTAATTATGGCACAAAAATTGAAATTTATTCTTTCAGTTTATAAGTACCGGGATATTTTGTGGATCGGAAGACAGGATCTAATTTCCCGGGAATTTTCCAGGTTGGGAGGCGTCTCTGTCCGGTCTTCCTTTCCGTTGAGCCGAAAAATTTCAAAGCCCTGGCTGCTTTGTAACCTGTAGTCTTAAAGCTTTAAAGTCTGTTTTCGACTTTCGTTTTTTATTTCAGGTCTTTACTGATCCTGTACGGTTGTTTGCTTTTTGGTCTGTCTATGCAGCTTTAAGTTCAGGAAGGCTGCTCTCAGGCTTTTGAAATCTCCGGTTTCTGTTCATCAAGATTTTTTTACAAAGGTTTTTCGGGTTCAGCCTGTCCGGTTGTGACAAACTCTCCGTCCCTTTTCGGTCAACCTGTAAATTTTACCGCTTGATAAGGTAATTTTTCCTGAACATTCGCAACACCCGCAATTTTTACAGGAGCCGGAGCAGGAAGAAGACCAGTCAGGATTTGTCTCCGTAACTTTTTCAACATGTCCCATTCCTTCCATAATTTCGAGTAAACCTTTAAGCTGCTGCGTACTCATTTTCAAATGTCTCGAAATCTCATTGAAAGAGATACTGCCTTTCTTTTCCGCTTCTTCCATCTGTTTCAGTACATATATGTATCCGAGTACCATTATCTTGGTTCCCCCCTTTCCTGAAGTTTGAATTTATTTTCCCAGCCCATGTATATTACAAAAGAAATCAGGCCAAGGTACAGTGCAGGCTTGAAATCTACAAGTGGTGTCCACTCCTCAAATCCCTCCGCAAACAAAACCCACGCATTAATAAGGTCGGCAATAAAGTTCAGGGAATACAGAGCTCCGAAGAGCATGGAAAGTACGATCCCTACATATGCGTAGGCTCTTCCTTCCAGGGAACCATTTGAAAGTTCAACAGTTCCGTATAAGTAAACCGCCCCTATGACTACAAGTACCAGCCCTCCGGCAAGTTCCGGAGGAAGCAGGTTTGCAGTTATAAAGTTTTCAGGCAAAAGCCCGGCTCCTTTCAAAATCTGCAGGCCTCCGATTACCAGATAGGTTATCCCCCAGAGGAGGGTAAAATAGGTTAGAGTTTTCTTCTTATTTTCCATTTACATCGCCTCTTTATGCCAATATGTTACTCCCTATTTTTACCGTCACAAAGGCCATTATCCACGCCACAGCTGTCGAATAAGCTGCTGCAAAAAGCATCCATTTCCAGGATCCCGACTCTTTTTTGATTACTGCAACTGCTCCTATGCAGGGTACGTAAAGCAGGGTAAAAACCATGAGCCCGAGTGCAATCGCGGGTGTGAATGTAGGGTCTGCTGCAAGAGTCGAAGACAATATTCCTTCATCTTCCCCTGTGCCGTATAGGGTACCGAGAGAACCGAGGACAACCTCTTTGGCAAGGAACCCGAAGATTAGGGAAATTGCAATTTTCCAGTCAAACCCTATCGGAGCTACGAGAGGTTCGATCAGTTTTCCCAGGCTGCCTATGTAACTTTCCGCACTTCCGTATTCGACTCCCTGCGGGAAGTATGCAAGTAGCCATATAATCACCACTCCTCCGGTGATCACGGTACCTACCCGTTTCAGGTAAAGAGAGCCCTGGTTCCACATATGTTTCAGGGAATTGCCGACCGAAGGCAAGTGGTAAGGAGGCAGTTCCATTATAAAGGAAGAAGGTTTGCCTTTGAAAATGACACTCCGGAATAGCTTGGCAGACAGGATTGCCACAATTATGCCGAGCACGTAAAGCCCGAAGATAACCGATCCTGCCTGTTTCCCGAAAAACGTCCCTGCAAGCAGCACGTACACAGGCATCCTGGCTCCGCAGGACATGAAAGGCGTAACCATCATCGTAATAAGGCGGTCTTTTTCATCTTCAAGGGTGCGAGTTGCCATAATAGCCGGGACCGAACATCCGAAGCCCATAAGCATAGGGATAAAAGATTTCCCCTGGAGTCCCATTGAATACATCAACCTGTCCATAATAAAGGCGGCTCTTGCAAGATATCCGCTGTCTTCCAGCAAAGCCAGGAGGAAGAACAGGATGAAAATATTGGGTACAAAAAGTATAACTGATCCCACTCCTGCAATTATCCCATCTCCGAGCAGGGATGCAAGCCAGGAAGAATCAATGTTTGCAGCAACAGTTTCGGCAAGCGAACCGAAAAACATGTCTATGAGTTCCATGAAGGGAGAGGCGAAGGTAAAGGTAAGTTCGAACATACCCCACATCAGGGTAAGGAAGATAGGTATTCCAAGATACCTGTTTGTAAGTACCTTATCGACCATGTCGGAAGGTGACATTTTTTCAACACAGGTCGTACATGCCTGAGACAGTATACTGCTTATGAACTCATACCGCTTATCGGCCATTTCAGCTTCGTATCCCTCCGGGTCCAGGCCGGAAAGGAATTTTTCAACTTCAGGCTTTACACTTGACTGAGAAAGTTTTGAGCGAGCATTTTCGTCTCCTTCGAGTAGTTTTATGCTCAACCATCTGGAAGGGTATCTGTTCAGAAGGGTCATGTCTTTAACGAGAATATTTTCCAGATGACGTATCTTCTCTTCAACATCTTTCCCGTACCCTATCTCATGAGGCAAGTGTGCTTCGGAATCGGCTTTTGTGATTATTGCGTCAAGGAGGGCGTTGATACCTTTGCCTTCGTTTGCCGTTGTCTTTATCAAAGAGGTTCCAAGTAATTTTTCAAGCCTGAGGATATCTACCTCATCTCCTCGTCTTTCCGAAAGGTCGGACATATTCAGAGCAAAGACAAGATTCGTTCCCATTTCCAGTAGCTGGGTGCTCAGGTACAGGTTGCGTTCCAGGTTTGTCGAGTCAAGAATCTGGACTACAACATCCGGTTTTTCCTCAAGGATGTAATCTCTGGCAACAACTTCGTCTGCCGAATAGGCTGTGAGGCTGTAGGTTCCCGGAAGGTCTACAATTTCAAGGACATGCCCAGCATATTCTTTTGTACCTACTTTTTTCTCGACCGTTACTCCTGGCCAGTTTCCCACTTTTTGCCTGGCCCCGGTAATAGCATTGAAAACGGTCGTCTTGCCCACATTGGGGTTTCCTGCAAGTGCAACCCTGATTTTATTCTCAACCAAGTTCCACACCTTCACACGGATCCGGTTCGACCATAATTTTCATAGCCATACCCTTTCCAAGGGCGTAACGTGCTCCATTCACGTTGACAAGCAGATTCCCTCTCTCGCATCCTATAAGCCGGACAGAAGACGAAGGCGTAAAACCCATTTCTGTCAGCCTTCTCTTGAGCTCCAGACCTGCTCGAACTTCTTTGATCCTGCAGCCTTTCCCTTCCGAAAGCATGGTAAGAGGCATCCGTGCGGTCAAATTAATCCTCCAGTACTTCAACAACAACTGCCTCTGCCTCAGTCTTCCTGAGAGAGAGGTTGTATCCTTTCAACTTGAAATCCACAGGGTCTCCCAATGGGGCTTTTTTGGTGACATTCAGAACTGTCCCGGGAACCATACCCATATCAAGGAGCCGTTTGCGGGAACTCCCTCTTCCTCTTACCTGGATAACGCGGGCTCTTTGGCCTGTTTCCAGCATATTCAGGGTTTTATCTCTCGTTTCTATCATTTTTATCTCACCCTTTAATTTTCGGATAACCTAATATTTTTCTTAGTCTTGAAATGTAATAGTAAATATTTAAAATTTTCGTATATACGAAAATTTTGTGGGCAAATGAATTATTATCTATTTATAAAAATATTCTTTGGAAGAATCTGGAAATCTTGTACAACCGGTTGAGTCTGTTTCTTTCAGCCCGATATTTGCAAAGCTATTCCCTGAAAAATGAATTTCTGCGGGTCAAGGGAAAAAAGGAGTCCATACATTTTTGCCGCAGGCAGACCAAACAGATAACTGCTAATTGAAATCGATGTTTAGCTGTTTTTGCTTGACCTGCTGTTTTTCCTGGGGCCTTCTTTAATTCTTACGGTTCACATGAGTGTTGACAGTTATCCGGACCTGCTTGTTTCCGGGGTAACATCCGGATACAGGATTCTCCGAGTCATCGGAGTGGCTCTTGTCTACAAGTTGATAGAGGGGCTTTCCCGTTACACGCTTGCACAGGAGGAAGATATTTTCAGGGGTTTTCGCACACTTTCTATTTATGGGGCCACTCAGGTCATTCCCCTTGATGAGGCGTTTATCAACTTTAGGGATCTCGGCCCCATGATTGCCGGACTGTGCTGGGAGACCCTTACTTACTTGGAGGTCTTGTAGGACTGATAGGAGGGCTCTATCGCTATTCTCCGGGAGGCTGGACTTCCCTGTGCGGTTGCCACCATTGCTGCAGGGATTGTTGGAGGAGGCTTTTCGATTCTCTGAAAGCGGAAACTTAACTACTTCAAGGTCATTTTTTAGGGGTACCGGTAGAATGAATGCCTCCATCTTCTGGTCATTTTCCCGCTACTTGTCTATCCGGATCCACTGGAGGATCTCCTTAACGTAATTAGGAACAGCCTCCCTTCAATTCTTCCGGTAAACGGGCTTGGTCTGATCCTCTTTTTGTATATCCTGCGGGAACGGGGACCTGATCCAGAAGGGCGCAAAAAAGAGCTTCAAAGCGAGATATTTTCCGCTCCTCACAGTCCAGTCAAAGATACGATTCTTTGAGTGTGAGCTTTAAAAGGACCTATTTTTTTAGATTTTCGGAGCAGGGGCGCGAACATACCCGTTGCTTGCAGCGGGGTGAGCCCCGCCATTTTGATTATGTTTTTATTTTCGCTTTCAATTTCCTACCTTTCCGAACAGGATTCTGAATTCCGTTCCTTCATCCCTGTTAAGTTCGATGCTCCCGTTTATCTGTTCTACAAGAATGCTTACAAGCTGGAGTCCAAGAGAATCCGTATTCCTGAAATCGATATTTTGAGGAAATCCATTTCCGTTATCAGCTACGATCAGCATAAACACTGGATCTTTTTCACTCTTTTCAATGCCCCTTTTGCTCCCGGAACACCTTACTATTCCCTCTTCACTTTTCTCTATACCCATTTCATCCGGTTCTATGCTCCGTGAGCCCGTTTCGATGTACCTTTCTACTTCGAAATTACCGTTTTCATGTCTTTTTTCGTAATTCTCCGATCTTGAGAGGCTTATACGGATTTCTCCTCTCTTTCCTGCGGGGAAAGCGTGCTTTAAGGAATTCGAAACCAGTTCATTTACGACGATGCCGAGAGGAACTGCGGTATCCATTCCCAGATAAATCTGCTTAAGGTCCAGTTTCAGGTCAATTTCCCTGTTTCCTACGGTATATGAACTGAGAAGGTCTCCGATAAGCCTGCGAAGGTAAACTGCAAAATCAAGAGTCTCCATATCCTTTCCTTCGTAAAGTTCCTCATGAATCAAGGCCATGGAAGTTACACGGTTCTGGCTTTCCCTGAAGGCTTCAAGGGTTTCTTCGTCACTGAACTTTTCCGCCTGGAGGCTAAGCATCGAGGAGATCACCTGCAGATTATTCTTAATTCGATGGTGGATTTCTTTTATGCGGGCTTCCTCTGTTCTGGAAAGAGTTTCTTCAGCCATTTTACGCTGGGTGATATCACGAATAAAGCCCTGGAATTGCCCCGGCATTCCGGAATCCTCGGGAAGGGGCTGCATAATTTCCCTGACCCACCTAATTTCCCCATCTTTTCTCCTGACCCTGTATTCCAGCTCATGCGAGGATTCCGGGCTTAACTCTGCTTTTTTCATACTATCAAGGATCAGCGGTCGGTCTTCAGGTACAACTATTTCGGTCCACTTCATTTTACCGGAAATAAAGTCTTTTTTTCCGTAACCTGTGATTGCTTCCACAGCCCCTTCCATAAATATCGGAACGCCTTTCTCATCGAGTCTGAAGCCGATAATCCCCTGTACGTTCTGCAGCAGGGAGCTGTAATGTTCAGCTTTTGTTTGCAGATCCTCGTATGCAGGTTCACCGGCAGGCGTACATTTCTCCAGTCCAAGCATCCTGTAAATTCGTCCCTGGTCGTCCTTCAGGAAAGTAGCTTCCCTCCTGAAAGCTTCCTCCCTGAATTTAAGGTCCCTGAAAAAAAGGCTGCAAGGTTCCTCAAACCCCGTTTCCACGATTGCTATATAGATCAGGTAAACAGACAGGACATTAAAAATATGCCCGATAAAGTTGAAAAACTCCTCCGTATACGTATAGTAGGTAAGAGCCAGTTCGGTCAGGATTGATAGCGCTATCGATGCCATAAGGATTCTGAAAACATGTTTTTCGAAGCTGTTTCTTTTCTGGTACAGGAGCATCAACGAACATATGAATAAGAAAGAGATGAAATACTCACTGTATATTTTAAAATGAGTAAGTCCGTAGTTTTCCACATAGCAGTCCGGAAAGTTCCCGTAATGAAAGATTGAGAGCAGAAGAGCTGCCGTAATAATAGCATATACAAGAAAAACTTTCCGGGCAAACAGGTCATTTCCTGAAGGTTTTAGATTACTTTTTCCGTCCCATACATTACGGGTCAAAAGCAAAGGGGCTACAAAAAAGGAAACACCTCCCATATACCTTATAGAGATCCAGAGCTGGGCGGGGAGGTTTGCCCCGTATCCCGAAAATACGCCTATTCTTTCATAGGAAAATGCACGCAAAAAGCCAAGGCATGCTATGAAAAAAAGTGCTGTCCCGACAAATGTAAGGTACCGGTTTTCCGAAATGACTTTTGATTTCCATACTATTATGAAAACCATGTAAGCGATTATGACATTAAACTGATTTACCACAATACGAAAGAGCAGGTAGTTCTTGAGACTGATTATGTAAAGTAAACCTGCTATGATAAGGAATAACCCCAGCTTGATAAGAGAAGACTTAAGGGGCATATCAAATGTTTTTTCCCCATAACGCATCCGGAAATATATCTGTTTACTGTAGTATAAAGTAGTTTCGAATTTTATGCCGGCTGATATATAAAAATCAGGATTGAGTGCTTACATTGCAAAAACCATTGAATTCGAATGGATATTGTTACCGGTGGCAGAGACTGTCTTAAGAACATGATTCTTCTGCTCCTTTTCGTTGAACGGAAAAATCTCCAACAGTAACGTTATTACCCAAAAAAAACAATCACTCTATGGGGATTGTTGTGATTCGCGAAGCCATGTTCTACGAGAAACTCGAAGCTGACAAAGTACATTGCGGGCTCTGCGCCCATAGGTGCAAAATCGCTCCCGGAAAGAGAGGATTCTGCGGAGTCAGGGAAAATCGGGGAGGTAATCTTTATTCTCTTATTTACGGGACAGTTTCCAGCGAAGCTGTGGACCCTATCGAGAAAAAGCCGCTCTACCACTTCTATCCGGGGTCTTATGTCTACTCGGTGGGGACTATCGGATGCAACTTCCGCTGCAAGCACTGCCAGAACTGGTCGATTTCTCAGGTTTGTCTTGAAGACTCTTACACAACAGATATCCTTCCGGACGAGCTGGTAGGAAGGGCGCTTTTCTCAGGCTCGAAGTCCATTGCCTGGACGTATAATGAGCCCACAATCTGGCACGAGTATACGTACGAAAGCGCAAAAATGGCAAAAGAAGCCGGGCTTGCTACAGTATATGTGACCAACGGCTACATGACTCCCGAAGCCCTCAGGCATATTGAACCCTATCTGGATGCTGCCAATATCGATATCAAGGCTTTCACCGAGAAGTTTTATCATGATGTTGCCAGTGCAAAGCTGGCCCCGGTACTTGAGGCTTCTGCCCTTGCAAAAGAGCTCGGGATTCATGTAGAGATAACCAATCTCATCATCCCGCATCAGAATGACTCTCCAGAAGAACTCAGGGAACTTTCGAAGTGGGCTTACAAAAACCTCGGACCTGAAACTCCCCTCCACTTTACACGCTTTCACCCCCAGTACCAGATGCAGGACCTCCAGCCAACTCCGGTAAAAACCATGGAGGAAGCCTGTAAAATCGCAACGGAAGAAGGAATGAAGTATGTCTATATGGGCAACGTTCCGGGAAGCGACCGCAATAATACCTTCTGTCCGAATTGCGGCAAAATACTGATCACCCGAGGATTTTTCGATATAGAAAAGTACGAAATTACGCCTGAAAAGACCTGCCCGGTCTGCGGGGAGAATATTCCTATCATCGGAGAGTATGTAAAACGGGAATTTAATGAAGCGGAAGACTGAAAGTGATCCCCGATTAAGTGGCGGCTCTATTCCGGAATCCCGGAAATTTTTTTCATTTTTTTTCTCTTCCTGCGTAGCACGAGATCTGAGCCGGGCTGCCTGCCAGATGAAAAGTTACATGCAGCAGGCACCGCAATTAAGGGAGATTAGTTATACTGAAGAAACTCCCCTCTGGACTGAGAGAATATTGTGCTCTTACCTTGGAAGCCGATTTTCAATTCTGGTAAACATCAGCGCCTCCGCCAGCCTGTCTTGCGGCTCTGCAGAAAAAGCTGAGAACAGATTTGAAAGAGGACTTAGACCGAAATTTCAGCCTATTTGAGCTGCTGGAGTAGCTCCGGCTCACAAGTACCCTCGACAGTTTTTACTTTTCTCTTTCTGTTTTGTAGGAAAGACGCTCTCCTGCGTCAAGGGGACAGGAACGACACGATATAGCTAATGATGTTGCACTGGTCAGAGATATTGTAATTTAAGTCCTTTTTAGTCCTCTTAAATGTCAGAAAAGATATTTTTCGCGCCCTTCTTCAAAGATTTTGATTATCCCTGCCTTCAGGGAAGGCGTATAGCTGTCAGGCTCGATTTTAACAGCCCTGTACAGTTCTTCGAGCTCCACCCACTCAACGGAAACGGCTTCCTCGGGGTCATACAGGATAAGGCTGGCAGTTCCTTCCGAGCATCTGCCTGAGAATACCGTATGGTAAGCTCCTTTGTTTTCCAGGATGCAGGGGATTTTGAACAATTTCCTGAAAGGGACTGAGATTCCTATTTCTTCGAGCATTTCCCGCGCAATGCAGGCTTCGTAGGACTCGTCTGCGACAGTGCCGCTTACGGAATAGGTGTAGCGGTTGGGAAACCAGTATTTTCCGGGAGCCCGCTTCTGAAGGAGCATTCTGTTTTCGGGGTCAAGGAGGATGAGCTGGGAAGCCCTGTGAATATGATTTCCCGAATAAAATTCTTCCCTAGGGCGCAGTCCAAGAAAATTATCATCTTTGTCAACTTCACTGATCAACTCTGTCACAGGAAACCTCCGGGTCAGTTCTGGATCTTTAACACGAGTATTTTAACATGGGTATTTTAACGCAGGTATGCATTTCGGGAGCATTTCGGGAAGACAAAAAATGAAATTCAAAAAATGAAATTCGATGAAATAATATGAAAAATGACAATTTAGCTTTTCAGACGCTTTCAGGGCTCAGAGACTTCTTTTGGTTTCTCTGCGACTTTCTGGATCTCTTCAAGCAGCTGGTCGTCGGTCTTGCTTTTTATGTCAATCCCGAGCTTTGTAGCAGTCTCCTGTACCTTGGTCTTTGGAGTTATGGGTTCCTTTAAGGATTTCTCAAAATCCTTCAGGTTCTGTTCGGATTCTCTCTGGGCTTTTTTGAATTCTCCCACCGAACTTCCCATAGACCGTGCAAGTTCCGGGAGTTTGCTTGCCCCAAAAAGGAGTATAGCTATTGCGAATATAAACATCAGTTCCATGGGACCTGGCATGCCAACCATATCTATACCTCGAATTTTTACTTTTTTCTGGTTTTTCAGGCTTATCAGCAAATAATGTTTGTCAGCAAATTATAATAATTTTAGTAGAACAAAAATTATTCTGAATACTGCTGTTAGTAGAGAATGAGGATTTACTTCTACTATATATACCTTTTATTTTTCAATTATTATTTGTCAGATTTTTATCTATTCACTCTTATATTGACCTGCATTGTAAGCTTCAGTTTTCCGGAATTTTTCCATTGGCTCCAGAAGCTTCGGGATTTTCCGTTTCTGGAATGGAAGACCTGGCTTCCAGTGAGTCTTTAAGGCTCTGGTCCGCTCCAGTTTTTGTATTCAGGTCTTCAGTTTCTTTTTTCGTTGCTTCCTCTTTTGCCCCGGCAGTAGCCCCCTCGGTTCTCCGGGTATATGAATCGAAAGTCGTAAGCTCCAGTTCAGCAGCTCTCTGGGCTTTTTTGAACTCTCCTACCGCACCTCCAAGCGACCTTGCAAGTTCGGGGAGCTTCGTTGGCCCGAAGAGAAAGAGTGCAGCGCCAAGGATTGCAAGTAATTCAAGGGAACCTATCATTGTCGGTTATTATCAGCGACCAAATATAAAAATTCTTGCAAAAGGCAGGGCTGGCAGTTTTATCCAAGCCCGTTTCCAGGATATTAAAAAAGCCTTACCAGCAGCAGGCTGAATTCAAAGAGGACTGCAAGCAGAAGCGCGACCAGAATTTGGGCAATGAATGTAGGGTCGGGTGAAAGGAACAGGGAAAGCGTTACAATTGCGCTGTAGACCAGCAAACGCTGTTTCTTGAGGGTCTGGTACTTTACAAGCCCCAGTTTCACGGCAAATACCACAAGGAGGGGAGCCTGAAATACGACCCCGAAGCCTGCAAGGATCGTTGTCACTGCCGAGAGAGTATTCTGGACGGAGAGCTGGGCTGAAGCCACATCCCCTGAATAAAAGAAAATGTACCTGAACATCACAGGCAAGACAATGAAGTAGCCGAGGGCGGCTCCCAGGATAAAGAGGAGGAACGAAGCAGGGACAACTTTCAGGAAAAAGCGCTTCTCATGAGGATAAAGCCCTTTGCCTGCAAACCTGTAGAGCTGGTAGAAGAACTGGGGGATTGAGACTGCAAGGGCAAAGACCAGGCAGAGCTTGAGGCGGGCAAAGATCCATTCAAGTGGGGAATAGACCGCCATATCCAGTTCCGGACTTATGAATTCCTTCCAGACAAGCATCATCCCTTTTTCCGAGAAGGGATATGCAACCAGCATAGACAGAAAGAGCCAGACCAAAACTACGGCAAGCCGGTTCCTGAGCTCATACAGGTGAGCCATAAGGGGTTCTTCGAAGTCTCCAGGTACCCCGGAAGAATAAGTATTAGTGCTTCCATTAATTTTGTTTCCTGTATCAGGGAGCTGGTTTCTGGTATTATGGGAGTTCATGGTTTCATCTGAATTTTTAACTGTTTTTCTACTGGTCCGCTATCCGGTTTTCTGTCGGTTTCTATCTGAGCTCATCCCAAAACCTATTTTTAATCTCACTTATCAGAATTATTCAGGATTGCTTTCATAATCAGAAGCTCGATTTGTTACTCAAATACGAGACCCAAAGAAGCAAATTTTGATTTTTGGGATAGGCTCTCTGTTTATCTGTTGGGTTTTTCTCTTTTTGCTGGCTTGATAGCTATTTTTACTTAGCTTACTATCTGTATTTCTGCTGTTCTATCTGTTTTTTTGCTGTTCTATCTGTTTTTCTGCTGTTTTACCTAAGGTTTTTCTGTCTTACACTGCATTTTAATAAATATATTAATATCGGAACTTCCTATTACATTTACATCTAAGGGTCCGATAATATCCCGCATATCCGGACGTGCCTGATATATCAGGTATGCTGGATGCTTTGGATATTCCGAAGCCTGACTGCTCCAAAACTATAGAGCCAAGATATGTATTTACCGTACTTAATATTTACAGTGATTATTCGTATTAACAGTATCAGCTTCCGTGTTTTAGTTCCCATGCTTAAGTTTCATGTTAAATCCTTAAAACACAAAGCTTGAAATATGATGCTTTGATCTGGAAGCTTGCATTTACTACACCCGAGCATAACAAAACATATAACAGGATAATCAATCCCTAAGGAAATCAATCCCTGAGGGAATTAATCCCTGAGGAAATTAATCCCTAAGGAATCAGTCCCTGAGGGAATCAATCCCTGAGGAAATCAATCCCTAAGGAATCAGTCCCGGAAGGAAATTGACTCCCAAAGAAAATTAATTCCTGAAGGATAATCAGTTCCTTTATTTGCCGGATAGGTACTCGATATGTCTGAAGCAATTGAAAACTTAAGTGTAATTCTGCTGACCCTGCGAAAGAAATTGACTGTGGTTGCTGCAGTTCTCTTCACAGGCGTCGTTCTTTCTTTTCAGTTTACGGGTCCGCTGATTGAGAGGATGAAAGAGGACCTCTTACCTGAGGGTGCTAAGCTGGTTTATGTGTCCCCTCTCGAAGTAATGATGCTGAAGCTCAAGCTCTCATTTATAATAGGTCTGCTCTTAACCTTGCCCTTTATCGCATTCTATGCCTACCGGGCTGTATCGAGGCGTTTTTCTTTACGAAATCCTATACAGATCGGGAAAAGTCAGTTTTTACTTTTGAGTGTAGCTGCTCTTGTAATGTTTGTTATCGGGGCTTCTTATGCTTACTTCTTCATGCTTCCCCTTTTTCTGGACTACCTCTACCTGAACGCAGCAGGTTCGGGGGTAACTGCAACCTATTCGATCTTCAAGTTCATCTCGTTTGCAGCTGCAGGCACGGCCCTTTTCGGGCTAATTTTCGAGCTCCCGATTGTCCTCACCTTCCTGACCCGGAACGGCTTTATCCAGTACAGTACCCTTGTGACCTACCGCAAGCACATTTATATTGTCTTCCTGGTTGCAGGAGCTATAATTACTCCTCCTGACGTGCTCAGCCAGGTCATGGTAGCTGTACCAATGGTCATCTTTTTTGAGGTCAGCATGGTTGTTGTGAGGGTGCTTGGCGTGAAACATAAAGTCTCTCAGCCTGACCATTCATCGGCATCTCGAGTTTCCGAAAGAAGCTAAGCCCTGTGAGGAAAGACAAAAGAAATGTAAAGAAGGAAAGAAGCAGGCAGGACAAAAGTCTCAGGAAGAGATGTATACCGGAAAAAATCAGGAAAAAATCAGGAAAAGAAGCAGGAAAAGAAGCAGGCTGGAGAGACGTAGATTGAATATGAAGTAGCCCGAAAGAAAAGCAAACTGAAGATACAATAGATCGGAAGACAAGTAGAAAATGCAGACATCAGAGAATTGTTGTGCCGGACAGAGGCGTGCGGATTGAAGGGGACAGGCGCGCCTGGGGGTGATGTGATGATATCTGAGAAAGTAACCCAGGCACGCCTCTACAAATTCTTTTCCACACTCGCCTATCCACTATTATTTTTGTTTCGACAGTATTTAACGTTATCGAATCTATGTTATGGTAAATAGTTTTTCATTTTTGCCTGTGAAGGCAGCACTGGAAAGCCTTATTTAAACCAACTCCTTATTTGAAGAAGTCATGGAGCCCAGATATATAAGAGCAAATGCTCAGGTTATTGCCGCCTCCGTAATCTACGGATTTGCAGGAATCTTCTTCCTTTACATTAAAAACATGGCGGCGGGACCTGTTGTATTTTGCCAGCTTCTTTTTGGGTTTCTTGTTCTAGCCGCTTACCTGGCAACGGCAGGAAAATTCTCAGGAAGCTCAAGGATCCGGCTTAGGGGAAAAAGAAAAGCCATCTTGCTGCTCGGGGCCTGGCAAGCCGGAGTGATGCTTTCCTATTACACGGCTGTGAACTTTACGAATGTCTCAATGTCCGTGCTTTTGCTTTATACGGTTCCTTTTTATGTCCTGCTGATCGCTCCTGTCATCCTTAAAGAAAAGATCAGCACAAAAAACCTTGTTGCTCTTACTCTCTCACTTATAGGGGTAGTGGTGGTCGTGGGCCCGGCAAATCTTGTTTTCGGCACGGCAGGCTCAGGCTATCTCTACGGTGTGCTTATGGGACTTTTTTCGGGCTTTTTTTATGCCTGCATAATCATGACCTCCCGCTACCTCAGAGACGAATATTCAGGCCTGGAACAGCTTTTCCTCTCAACAGGCGTGACTCTTGTGATCCTCCTCCCCTTTATGCTGCAGATATCCTCCACAGCCCTGCTTGAAAACCTGCCAGTCCTGCTCTTCCTCGGGGTAATGATAACCTCTTTCGGATCCATTCTCTATTTCACAGGACTTGAGCATGTAAAAGCTCAGAATGCGAGTATAATCTCCCTGCTTGAGCCTGTAAGTGCCATTTTTTTTGCCTACCTCATCTTAAACGACCCGGTTTCCCAGGCAACCCTGTTCGGATGTATCCTTATTCTCGCAAGCTCTCTCCTTATGAGTCTGGAAAGTGAAAGCAAAATATGAAGTGAAAATCTTCTGAAAGGGCGGCACGTTCAAGAGGATTTATTCCTTGGATAAGTAACGTTACTTTTCTCTTTGTCAGAAGAATATGATCGGTTAAGGGCTACCAATAAATTCTAATACCAAGTAAATAATTTCAGATGTATTCCCTTATGTGTACATGTATTTTTCAAAGAGGTAATATACAATCACTTACACAATCCTTTCTTAAAAAAGATAAAGCCTTGAAAGTAAAGCAGAATAAACTTTGTAAAAATCAGAGACAAAATAGGTTTGCCAAATAATATCGGAAGATATGTTGTAAACTATTTCAAAAGATATTTTGGAAATTACTTACAAACTATTTTGTGGAATCGGTTTGAAGTTTAATCAAGGAACCATACTCAGAATAAGGTTTTTTCCGGTACAACATTCAGCAAGTCAACAGTAAATCCGACAATAAATCAATACAGCAGTATACTCAGCTGTAAATCGTCAGTAAATCAACAATTAATCAACAGTAAATGGTCAGTAAATCAAAACAGTAAATGGTCAGTAAATCAACAGTAAATAGTCAGTAAATCAACAGCGAATCAACATTAAAGTATCTGGTAAAATATTTTATACTCTTACATCAATATTCTACAGTTGCGGATTCATGGGATCAGATTATTTCAGAACTATGTGAGACTTACAGAGGAGTTCGATCTCCTTTCAGCAGAATTCATTTGCAATTTGAAGTTTTGTTTTCCGACAAGACATCAACAAAATTTATTAACAATCATCCTGTATTCTTATTCGTATCTTAAATATATTTTCTTGATTATTTGAAAAGGGCCTGGTATTTTATGGTAGACATAGTAAAGGAACTGGAATCATTAAGACAAAACTTGCTTGATCTATCCCTTCGTAATAACCTTCTCAATTACCGCCCTTCCACGAGACGGACGATCTCAATTACGGGCAGAACCCCGGAGGAGGTCTATGACCTTTTTGTTCTTCAGGAAAAATCAATGAAGTTCCGGGCAGTAAAGACCAGGCCCAAAAGGGGAAGAAAAAGTGGAAACGGGGAGGAAGGGGAAGACGACGCTGCGGAAAGTGAAAGCAGGCTTCTGAAAACGATAGGAAGAATCCTTGCTTCGGAAGATAAAAGCAAACCCCAGAATTCCCGGTTCGAACCGTTCCTTGAAACTTCTGATGACAGCGATGCCCTTGATAGGAAACTTTTTTACGTCTACAACCAGGCCAATTCTATTTTTGAAGAGCAGGGTTATCCTGTCCTCTATCTTGCGATGGGTTTTCTTCAGTGGAGTGAGATTAAATCTTCAGTAAAGAACCCGAAGGCTCCTCTTGTCCTTGTCCCTGTCGAACTCAAGAGGATAGGAAAAGGCAGGAACTTCAGTATCCAGTGGACCGGGGACGAAATCTTCACCTCCATTACCCTGCAGGCAAAGATGAAAGAATTCGGGATAGAGATTCCCGAGTTTGAAATGCCTGAGGATGCTTCCGGGATTCAGGAATACTTCAGGGCCGTGCTCGGGGCAATCCGCGAAAAACCGGAGTGGAAGATCATTCCTGAAGTCTGCCTTGACCTCTTCAACTTCAGAAAATTTGTCATGTACAAGGACCTGGACCCTGCAACCTGGCCTGAGGACATGTCCCCTGCCGAGCACCCCCTGATCCAGAAGGTCTTCAACCCCGAAGAGCCCGAGTGCGAGGTTCAGGGCTTCCGGGAAGAGGAAGTCGACCTGAAGCTTTCGGCAAAAGATACCTATCACATAATGGATGCGGATTCCTCGCAGATTGCAGTCGTTGAGGATGTGAAGGCCGGAAAAGACCTTGTTGTGGAAGGGCCTCCGGGTACGGGAAAATCCCAGACCATTGCAAATACGATTGCAGAACTGCTTGCTCAGGGCAAAAGCGTACTCTTTGTGAGTGAAAAGATGGCTGCCCTGCAGGTTGTAAAGAGCAGGCTCGATAATGCCGGGTTAGGAGAGCTCTGTCTTGAGGTGCACAGCCACCAGACCCGGAAAAAAGCCGTGCTTGAAGAACTGGAAAAAGCCCTCAACCGGCCTGTTCCTCCTGCCATCAGTGCTGAGAGGGATCTTAACGAACTTGAAAAACTTAAACAGGAACTCAACGGGTATGCAGAAACTCTTCGGGAACCTGCAGGAAAGATCTATCCAAGCCTCTATGCCCTTTACGGAGTAAAAGAAGAAACCCGGATTTACTTTGAGTCAAAGGGCCTGAAAATGCCCCGTTTTAAGTTCCAGGACCCTGATACCTGGGAACCCAAAGCCTGGTTGGAAGCCGAGTCCATTCTTGAAAAAATGGGGCAGGTGCTCCCAGCTCTCGGGCCGGTAAGGAAAAATCCCTGGTACGGCTGCGAGCCCGGGCTTGTGCTGCCTTCGGATCTGGGGGATATCGGGTCGGCTGCGGATGAATGTGCTTTTGCTTTTGAAAGCCTTGAGAAGGCAACAAAAACCCTTAACGACCTCTCTGCAACCTCAAAGCCCCAGACACTTAAAGATATTGCAGGCATAACCGAAGCTGCAAAAATTATAGGGAAATCAAAGCCCCTGCCCGAAAAACTGCTCAAGAACCCTGCCTGGGATTCCGAGACTTCAAACTCCGAAGCCGAATCCCTGGTCTCAAAAGTCAGGCAGTACGGGGAACTGAAAACCTTTGTAGACAAAACTTTCCATCCTGCGGTTTTTGACCTCAATACCTCGGAGTTTAAAGACGTTTCAGGTAAACTATTCAGTGTTTTAAATTCAAAATACAGGAAACTGAAAAAGGAGATTTCAGCCTGCTATCTTTCAGGGGCACCTTCAAAGGACAGCAGAATCCTGCTTGACCTTGCATGTGTTTCCGAGTTAAAAGCCCACAGGCAGGAGCTTGAAGGCGCCGAACTGTCTGGCAAAAAGTTCTTCGGAGACTACTGGAAAGGCTTTGAAAGCGACCCTGTCCTGCTGGAAGAGCACCGCAAGTGGCTGGTCCCCTTCCGCAGGCTAGTCAGGGAAGGGGCTCTTACTGACAAATCAGTCACACTGGTAGGAAATGGGGTTGACGCAGTCTCCGTTGAAGCTGCCATAAACGAAGTCCTGGAAGCAAAACAGGCTTTCCTCTCCTCTCTCAAAAATTTCGGACCCCTTATAGGGGCAGATTTCGGGAAAATGTTCGGAAACGATCCGGAAACCGTAAAGCTCAGCCAGTTGAAGTCCCGTGTAAGCAAATGGAAAGACGAGACTTCATCCCTCGTTTTCTGGAGCCAGTACCTGGGATACCGGCAGACCTGCCTTGAAACCCTTGCCGAACCCATGATGGAGGATCTCGAAGCCGGAAAAATAGAGCCCGAAGACATGATCCCGGCTTTTGAAGGCAACTACGCCGAAAGCATGCTGCATCGGGCTTTCAGGGAAAGGCCTGAGCTCTCTGCTTTTATCCGGGAACTCCATGAAGGCAAGATCAGCAAGTTCACCGAGCTTGACAGGAAAGTCCTGCTAGAGAACAGGAAGAGGATTGTCTGTTCTGCTTATGAGGAAACCCCAAAACTGACCTCGGGTGCCTCGAGGGCTTCCGAAGCCGGAATTCTGCTCAATGAATTCAACCGCAAACGCGGGCATATGCCCATCCGGACCCTGATGAAAAAAGCAGGCAGCCTTGTACAGAAAATAAAGCCCTGCTTCCTGATGAGCCCGCTTTCCATTGCCCAGTACCTTGACCCGCGGAGCACAAGGTTTGATGTGATTATCTTTGACGAGGCAAGTCAGGTCAGGCCCGAAGATGCTGTAGGCGCCCTCCTGCGCGGAAAGCAGGTAGTGGTAATGGGAGACTCAAAACAGCTTCCTCCGACAGACTTTTTCGATACGGTTGTCGATTCTCCCGAAAGCGAGCCTGACGACTATACCTCCGCAGGGGATATGGAAAGCATCCTGAACGTCTGCAAGCGCAGCTTCCCGGTAAAGACCCTGCGCTGGCACTACAGGAGCAGGCATGAGTCTCTGATTGCGATTTCAAACCAGGAGTTTTACGACAACCGCCTCTATGTTTATCCTTCCCCCATGCAGAAGGATGAGAGCCTGGGACTGAAGTTCGTCTATCTCCCTGATGCGGCTTATGACAGGGGCAAGAGCGGAGTCAACAGGATCGAGGCGAGAGCCGTTTCCAGGGCTGTTTTCGAGCATTTCCAGAAGTATCCAGGAAAAAGCCTTGGGGTCGGCACTTTCAACATTAAACAGCAGGAAGCTATCCTGGACGAGATCGAAGCCCTCCAGAAAGCGAACCCTGGTGTGGACCTCAACTCCGGAAATGACAGAGGTGAACACTTCTTTGTCAAGAACCTTGAAACCATCCAGGGAGACGAGAGGGACGTCATTCTGCTGAGTGTGGGCTTTGGGTTTGATAATAACGGACGGCTTTCTCTGAACTTCGGTCCCCTTAACAGGGAAGGAGGAGAAAGGCGCCTGAATGTGCTTATCACGAGGGCAAGGGAAAAGTGCGTGGTCTTTTCCAATTTTACTTCAAGAGACCTGCCTATTGACGAAAATACCTCTTTCGGGCTTAAAGCCCTTAAAGTCTTCCTTGAGTTTGCCGAGAGCGGCACACTTCCGGTTCAGTCATGCGGGAGGCAGGAGCTTGATTCTCCTTTCGAAGAAGCGGTAGCCGAATTCCTGACTGAAAACGGATGCGAGGTACACAGTCAGATCGGATGTGCCGGGTACAGACTTGACCTTGCAGTCCCTGACCCCCGCCATCCGGGCAGGTATGTGCTCGGAATCGAATGTGATGGGGCAAGCTACCATTCCTCTCCGGTTGCAAGGGACCGTGACCGCCTGCGCCAGCAGATCCTCGAAGGGCTGGGCTGGAAAATCTATAGGGTCTGGTCTACGGACTGGTACCTCCACCCAAAAGAGTGCAGGGAGAAACTGCTTGAAACCGTAAAGGCAGCAGTCGAACAGGCAAAATTGCAGGCAAAATCCGAACCCAAACCCGAACTTGTGATAATAAATGAACCTTCGGCCTGGGCAAAATCCGCCGGAGCTTATGAAATCTCCCGAACTGCTGAGGTAAATGCCGTTCCTGCTGCAAGCCTGCTTTCCCCTCAGGAAAGCAAATTTAATGCGCCTGACTTAAATTCCTTTGAAACGGCGTCCCCTGCAAAAGTTCCCCGTCAGGTAGAGTTCCTTTCGGAAGATTCCCCTGAAAAGAGTTCCCTGATAGAAGATGCTCCCGGAAAGTTTACTCCTGAAAAGGATGCCCCTGAAAAGGATGCCCCTGAAAAGGATGCCTCTGGAATGAAATCTTCCTCACCGCTTTTCTCTGAAGCGGGATATGAAGAGGAAATAAAAAGAGTAGCTGAAGAAGAAGCAGATGGGGAGGGACCTGCAACCGGAGATGGACTGGATGATGAACAGGGTGATGAGCCACAAAGTGATGAAGCGGATTCTGATGTAAAGTATGAAACTGATACCGATACCGAAGCTGAAGATTCCCATACTGATGCCTTCTCCTCGCTGGGAGACGGGCTTTTCCCCCGGTCAGGCCCGGATTTAATTCCTGAAATTACTTCAAAAACCCGGTATCTGGCTACACTCGCTAACGAAAACTCCAGAAAGAAACCTGTCCGAAGATCCAGGAAATCGACTCTCCTTAAATTCAGTGTTGATCCACGTTCGGATTTCGAGACGGGGACGGACGAAGAAGCTGATCTCATCCCCGAACCTGAACCTGAGAAGGTAAACTTCTTCCAGGCTTATCCCGATATCGATTTCAGTGCAGGTCCGGAAAAAAAGAGAAAAAGCAGAAAAATTAATGAATTTGCTTACATCTACGGCTCAGGAGGCTTCTTTGAACCTGAAGATTCCGAGGAAGCTGATTATCCGGACTCGGAAAGGGATTTTGAACCTGAAATTACATCTGAAACATCTGAAACTGTTTCCGTTGTCAACTCCAAAGAAAAAGCCGAATCCGATCCTGATTCAGGGCTTGAGGGTTCAGGGCTTGAGAATGAAGATCTCGAAAGTACCGAAGTTTCTTCTCCTGACACTCTGAAACCCGAAACTGAAAAACTGTCCGGGAAAGGGAATTCCCTTGAGGCTCTTGTGCCTTCTTACCAAATTTGTACCTCCTCAGGACTCCCGGAGTCAGCAGACCTTTCTGAAATTTCCGATGGGCAGCTCGAGGAAGCTATTATAAAAATTGTGGAATTCGAAGGGCCGGTTCACGCAGAGGAAATAATCCAGAGGATAAAGGCTCATACGGGAATCCCCCGCATGTTCAGCAAAATCAAACATAGAATTCTGGACTCCCTGGCAGAGGCTGAAAGTTCGGGAAAAATTCTGGCAAGAGGCGAGTTCTACTGGCCGCTTTCGGGACCTGCAGAACTCCTGCGCAAGCGGGATACTGAAACATATGCAAAGATCGAATGGATCTGTGATGAGGAGATAAAAGAGGCTGTCCGTTTCGTCCTTAACACCCAGTATTCGACTCCTCTGGAGGACCTGATTATCCAGGCTTCAAGGGTCCTGGGCATAAAAACTACCCGTAAAAATACCTGGGACAGGATAGAGAAACTTATTTTGTCCGGGATAGAAAGCAACGAACTTACCCGCACGCCCAATGAAATGATATATTTTGTGGAGTAAATTTCGAGAGTAAAGAGGGAAATGGATTAATTTTTTGAATCTGTTAATTGGAAGTTCTGGATATTGTAGGGGTTTGTAATTGACATTTCCAGAGGGATTAATGAGCTTTGCTTTGTACAATTACAAATATTTAACATATCCACAAATATTTAATATATCCAATTTTGATTTAAACTTATTTTTTATGAGTTGCTATGTATTTGTTATGGATATTTATAATGTCGGTCGCTAAATTCTTGCGATAACTGCCTATCGCCATCTTATTTAAATAATGAAATATTTGATCAAAATCCATTGTTTTTCCTATTAATACATATCCTAAATACAAAAGTGAAATACCTCTTTCAATTTCAGGTGCTACGTCTGTTTCTGATATTACTCGCGGAAAATGTGGGATCTTCACCCATTCTTTTGCAAAGAATATTATTTCATCTTTGTTTTCTTCGACTGCTTTGTCCAGTTCATATATTTTATTAATATTAAAATATAATAATCCTTCAATACTCTCTGAAGCTTGTCTCTTATCAACCAATACGTGAGACAATAGATTTGCAATGATCTCATCTATTTCTTTAATAGTTGATGATGTTGAAATGTACTCATTCAAAGAAATTGAATCAATAAAGATTTCCTCATTCATTGCAATCTCTTGATTTTTGAGACTATTTGAGTACTCTTCGATTTCAACCTTTAAGTTCGTAAACTCGTCGTCAGCCAATTCAAGAAGACCGGATAATCTATAAAATCTTCTTTTTATCTCTCTTGGAATTTCAATAGGCGATTTGTACCCTAAGAGCCTATCCGAAAAGTGTTGTGACCTATTGTAACTTACCATTAGCAATATGCAAAACCGAAGAGGATGCCCTGCTATTATAGACCTGCTGTTACTTTTCGATCGCATTACCGACTTTTCGGATAGGCACTAAGTCATGTTCAATTTCTGCCCATGAGTGTTGTAAAATAGAACGTATTTGTATTTCACATAAAAGATCCTGACATTTCCTATACTCTAGTAGATTTTTTCTAGTTTCTGAGAGTTTTACTACATAATGCAGAGAGAGATACCCAAATCTGTCAGGGTCTAGTAGTTTCTTTTTATCTATTGATAGTTCAGGGATTATCATAAAATTTTGTTCAATGATTTTTGCTATGTGTTCAACTTCAGATGAAAAATAACAAACAACCCTAACACCAGATAGGTCAGTAATATCTGACAGTTGATTGTAAGCATTTCCTTTCCTGCATAACTTTTCTTCTAGATTCTCTATTCCTTTTGTACGCTTGTCAACTGAATAAGTTTTGATGCTACTTTCTTTTATAAGATTACAGATTAATTCGTAAATTTTCTTTGTATACTCTTCATACTCCGGTCTAGCTTGTTTGTACTCCTCTATAAGATTCGACATTTGTTTTTGCATGCTATTAATGCCTTCAAATGGAATTGATTTTTAAAATCTTATTAAGTATGCTCATAGTTATACTTTTTTATTTAATTTGAATATAAATATTCATCTCTGAAATTACCGACTCACAGAAGAATGACACGGTGTTTTGTGGTGGAGAGATTAGACAGATTAAACTGTGACCATTTGAATTGCAAAAAATTACACAATCGAATGTTCTCAAATTCACTAAAAGAAAGTGTTTATCAGTGTGTGATTTAAAGAACTCTTTTAATTTTATGTTCAAAGTATTTTTATTATTACGAACGCGAGGTACATAACAATAATTGTTATGTTGTTTAAGATAGATTCTTTTTCTGTCATAGTTTTTATATATTTAAACCTTAGACCAAAAAAATCCTAAATATATAAAGTTCCTTGCAATCGGAATCGGTTAAACTCCTCGTAACATGTAAGTAGCCAAATAGTTACGTATATTTGTTCTTAATCGATACCAAGAATTATTTAGATCACGCTAAAAATTAGCTTATTCCTTATATAAAGAAATTTCTAAATGTTATTTTCTTTGCAATTGCCAAACAAAAAAGTAATCTGTATATTTTGAGGGAGGGTTTTCACCCTCCTAATGATCCGTATAAAAAAAGGATCAATAGGAAGATTAAACCAATCTCGGTGTGTGAAAATAGGCAAGCAAGTAACGAATAACAAATTTTATACACTCTAATGGCTATTAACCAATATATGCCCATTTCAAAGGAAAAAACTTTGGAATTAATCGACGAAAAAACCAGGCAATTTCAACATATTTTAGACACAGCTACTTATGATACTCGTTACAATGCAGAATACCGTGAAGCATATTATGGTACAAAAGGCTTATTGAATGAACTTTTTTCAGAAGAAGAAGTAAAAAGATTTAGTCGGAGCGTATCTGCGTCTATCTTGTTCAGAGTTGTAACTCCTTATATTGATTATGAAAAAGAACTACTAACATATAAAAAACATATTAGCAAATGCATCTCGCAATTAAATGTGTATAAAGAAAGAATACAAAACTTCTGGGAAGAGCCAGAAGTAACTAAAAACACAATTAATGGTACTATGAACCCGAAAGCTGACGTTTTGTTGGTCACTGCAACTAAAGTAGAAAGTAAAGCAGTTATTGATATTTTCCAGGATGCAACTATCCAAGTGCCTCAACGAGTACCTATCGGTGACAGGATATATCACTCCATTGGCAGTGTCAATGGAGCGAAAATATTTATGGTTCAATCTGAAATGGGATCTGGAGGTCCAGGAGCATCTTTACAGACTGTTGAAAAAGGTATTCATGCTTTATCTCCTGGCATAGTAATTATGGTAGGAATTGCCTATGGTATGGACTCAGAAAAACAGGCTATCGGCGAGATTTTGGTTTCACAACAATTAATGCTTTATGAACTCCAACGGGTTGGCACAAAGAATGAAAGTCCTAAAATTATTCTGCGTGGAGACAAGGCACACGCATCTTCACGGCTTTTGAGCTATTTCCGGAGCGCTGATATTGACTGGGACGAATCAAAGTGTAAAGTAAATTTTGGTCTCATACTTTCTGGCGAAAAATTAGTGGATAACATTGACTTTCGTCAACAGTTGTATGATTTATGTCCTGAAGCTATTGGTGGTGAAATGGAAGGCTCTGGGCTGTATGTTGCCTGCTTAGACAAGAAAATCGATTGGATTCTTGTCAAATCGATTTGTGATTGGGCTGATGGAAATAAAAATGAAAACAAAGACAATCAACAGAAGCTTGCAGCCGGAAATGCTGCTAGTTTTGTGCTGCATGTATTGCAACAAGTCCCTTTTACTGGAAAAGGGTAGGAGTGTGAAAGTGCATCCGATCCGGAATTACTGTTAATTAACACAGGCAAGTTACACGAAATACAAAAATCAGAAAAAGTAAAAGACACTGCAAAAGCTATAGACATAAAGTTTGCAAAGTTCAGTGCTCCAAAATTTCAAAAACTTGCTGAATTGTTCAAAAATGAAAGTAAATCTACTTTAAAGTCTAACTTTGTTCCTATCGATCCATTATACTCGCAAAATGATATTGACTTTGTATCTAAGTATGACATTAGTAAATTTAACTACAATTTATCATCTGAGATACACCAATTTTTTGAGGATTTAAGTGAAGCCGAAAACGATCGTCTTTATTTAGAAAACAACTGCAGAAACACCGATCAAAGAATACAAACCTTATGTACGATTAAATACCAAAATATGAAATCGGCTATAATATCTTGCAGTAATAAAGTAGCAAATATTAGAGCTCAACTAAATGAAATTTATAGAGAGTAAATATAAAATTCATTTTATATGTAATCAAAAAAATTTTTGTATATATATTTTGCTTTGACCTGTGAGCAGCATCTTTTTCTGCTGCCTGCTCTTTGTAGAAACCGTGCAGCCAAAAACTATGAGACTTTTTATTATTTTCTGGTTTTTCGTTTTCCCTCTATATCGTGCAAAACAATAAAATTTTAATTATATTGATATATTTTTTCTATTTATGGGAAAAGGAAACATTGCAATAGATAAATCAATGATAAAAACGATAGTTGACGGCAAAATAATAATTCCTTTGCCAAAAGTTTTGGTTGAAAATCGATACTATCCTATGTTCTCTATATTCTCCCCTACTCAGTGTGATAGTTGTGGAAGTAAATTACATGTTAACTCTCATCACACTCGTTTTATTATATCACGTTACGGCACTATATCTCTCAATGTTACATACTGGCTTTGTCCCACTTGTAAGAAACATTATCATGATCGGGTTATTGGTGTTCAGGGTTCTGCAAATTACAGTTCTGAATATTATGATACACAAATAAATGTCAGATACGATGGACGATGCAGTCTGCACAATTCTCGGCGAATTGGGGAAACATATACAGAAGGAGTAATAAATGTCTGTGGAAGAGCTCCTTGTCCCACTTCATTGTGGTTATATGAACAGAAACTAGCAAAACTTTCAAAGCAAGAACTTTTGAACCAAGGAGTTAGCTTTGAAGAAACATTGTATGTTGATGGGAATTGGATCAAGAATGGATGGAAAAAAAAGCTTGAAGAATTTATTGGAACGAAACTCACAAAGAAAGAATGGAAAAAAATGCGATATAAATCTGTTTACGTTGTTGCTACCAAAGAGAAGGTCATTTTAGATTTTGAAGTAACTGAGAGGTTACCAACAATTGAGGCTCTGATGCCTCTTTTTATACGAATAAAGAACCGATTTCCTGAAGATAAAATCAAAAAGATTGTTTCTGATGAGGATAAAGCGATCATTGGAGCCGTAAAAATGGTCTTTCCTGAAGTGACTCATTCTTTTTGTGTGTTTCATCAATTAAAAAACGTTAGTAAGAGGTATTATGAGGAATTCAGTTCTGTTGAAGAGATTCCAGATAACGATAAGATTACCTACAATGAGATATCTCAATTGATACTTTCTGATACGGTTATCAGTGCTGTTGCGCATATTCAGAAGATACGAGAATTTAACTCTGATCTTGAACTTTCTGAAGCGTCTCATAAAGCGATTTCTTATGCCGAAGAGATTTTCAGCAAGAATGTGAGCTTCTTGAAAAAAGGTTTTACACCTGAGACAGATAATACAATGGAACAAATATTTTCTTTGATATGTGATATAGTAGACAAAGTAAGGTCATTCAAAACCGATAATGGACTAACTAATTTTTGTTACAATCTATTTACTTTTTTCAACAAACGGTGTTTCAGCACTGGAAAATGGAAAGGTTTCTCACCTTTAATGAGAGCAAGATTCCAATATGGATAATGCTAGAATTGGAGAATAATTAGTTCTTAAACTTGATGGCTTATAGCTGTAGCTGTCGGAAATTCCCACAAAAATAGTTCCACAATTTGGAAAATTTTGGTGGATGCTTGTGTGAATGAATCAACATTTTTAAATGAGTGAATTGATTTGCTCAAATTGGGATAAAATTTTGTGGTTGTCTTGAGATTGAAGAAAAACCAGAAAAAATTAAAAAGACTCAAAACTATCGAAGTTTGCATCTTCATCCTTGCAGGTGCCGCACTTATAGGGTATACCATCACCATCCTTTTAGGGGCTCAGAAAAGTATTTTTCGAGACATGTGGGCAAGGTTCTTTCAGCCTTACATGCCCCTAAGACCGAGGGAGCTCTGACTTTTCCCATTTGTTTTCTTAAAACAGTTTATATGAGCGCGTCAGAAGCTCTTTAATCAAAAAATTTAACATTTCTAAAGTGATTGTATCTTCATTTGGTTTATTTTCCAAATTTAAAGGTGAGTTCCTGATGGAACAGCGATACTTGAGATATTACAATGGTCGATATGAAGCGGACATTGATATCACTGTAGAAGAATGGAAATCAATGCTTCAAAATGAGAAAATTTTCTATAAAGAAGCTTTAGATATGGTTTTGAAATGGTATAACGAAATCGACCATCAAGCAACATCAAAAGCAATAATGGTAAAGTATTCTCCTGAGTTGAAAGGCACTCCGTATAATGGAATTGTTGTTGGTTTAACTAACCGAATTCTAAAATATCTAAATCGGTTTGAAGTAATAGGTACTGAAGGCAATAAATCAAGATTCATCGTGCCGTTTGAAGGGTGGCATGAAGACTACAATCCGTCTAAACATTTTGTTTGGAAGTTGAGAGATGAATTAGTCCAAGCCTTAGAAGAGCTCGGTAAGGTAGATTATCAAACTTTTCCATCTGAAAAGGATGAGCTTACAAGTTCCATTGTAGAAAGTACGCCTGAAGGTAAAAAGATACTATGTTATACTACTCGATATGAACGAAACGCACAAAATAGACGTAATGCTATTGCAATACATGGTACTGTATGCCAGGGATGCGGTTTTGATTTTGAAAAGACATATGGTGAAATCGGGAGAGATTATATTGAAGTTCATCATGTAAAACCTCTCTGTGAAGAAGAAGGTTCTGTTCCAATAAATGCGGAAACAGATTTAATATGTGTTTGTGCTAATTGTCATCGTATGATTCACAGAAGAAAAGATTCGGTCCTTTCTCTAAAAGAATTGCAAGAATTACTGTTAGCAAACAAAAGTTGAATATTTTTTCATCCTTTCAGGCCGAACCTGTCTCGTCTGCAACGCAAAAAGAACAGAAAAACTCATATCTTGACCTGGGGGACCTTATTAAAATTCACAGATAAGTATAAGCGCCTCCGCCAGCCTGTCTGGCGGCCCTTCACAAAAAGCAGAAAAAGAAGCAGAAATTAAAGAGAAATAAGACCAAAATTTATGCCTTTTGACCTACTGTTCTTTTTTTCACACACAAACGTCTCAGAAGCTTTTAATTGCTGGCATGTTGTTTTTATTCTTATTTACGTGCTCTTTTTCTTCGTTTTGTCTTTTTGGGACAGACCGCTCTCCTGCGTCGAGCGGGACAAGAACGACAGAATATAGTGAGTATGGTTGTACAAATCAGAATACCCTGAATTTTAGTCCGCTTGAGCGCAGCGAAACAGACCGCGTACTCCAGAGGCGCAATTCGGGCGGGACAACCTTTTTGAAATTTTTTCCCTGATTCCGAGTTATATAATAAAATATTTATCGGCTGAAAACAGTGGATAAATAAGTAGGACGCTGAAGCTTTTTCTCTGGAAATTATTTTTAAGGGATTTGATTTTTATGAACCTGGATCTGATCAATAAACTTGTTTTTGATGTTGTGGAATCGGTGAGGAAAAACAATGATGAACCCGGCGCAGCGCTTGAGTTTACAGTCCAGTTTTCAAGGAAAAACGGAATTTCTCCGGACTTTCTCCTGAACATCGCAAAGATATGCGACTCAAAGGGAATGTTCAGGGAAGAATACGTATTCATGAAAGCCTGCGCTCTTCTGGGAGAAGGGGAACAGCAAATCGAAGCTTATTTCCTTTCGGGAGTTCTTGCTTATTTTATGGGGAGGAAGGAAGCTGCTCTTCAGGAATTCGATGAGGCCCTGAAGCTTGATCCCGGACATGTCAACTCCCTCTGCAACCAGGGAATTGTCCTTGCCGAGCTTGGGAGGAAAGTTGAAGCAGAAAACCGGTATGGACGGGCTCTTGAACTTGATCCGGAGCATGTCAGCACCCACTGCAACTATGGGAACCTCTTTTTTGAGCTTGGGAAACTGCAGGAAGCGGAACTCGAGTTCAGGACAGTCCTCGAACTGGATCCCGGAAATGCAAATAACCGCTGCAACTACGCTAACCTCCTTGTCGAACTTGGGCGGAAAGAGGAGGCCGAAGAAAATTTCAGATTGGTGCTCGAACAGGTGCCGGAGCACGTGTCAGCCAACTATAATTATGCCAATTTCCTTAAGGAAGAAGGAAAGTTTGAGGAAGCTGAAGTTCATTATAAGAAAGTTTTGAATGTAAGCCCTGGTCATATAAGTACTCTCTGCAACTACGGGAACTTGCTCTCGGAATCCGGCCGGCCTGAGGAGGCGGCAATGCATTACAAGCTTATCCTCAGGCTGAAACCCGGAGATGCGGATACGAGGGCTAATTACGGGCAGCTCCTTTTTGAGCTAGGGCGGTATCACGAAGCTGAAATCCAGTACAAAAAGACTCTTGAAATAGACCCTCACCATGTCCCTACGCTCTGCAAGTACGGCAATCTGTTGAAACGGCTGGGGAGGTTCAGGCAGGCTGAAGTCATGTACCGTGAAGCCCTGGAACTGGATCCCGAAGACGTTAATACCCACTACAATTACAGCCTGTTCCTTCTCAAGCTTGAGCGCTTTGACGAAGCGAAGGAACAATATATTAAAGCCATGTCCTCGGATTCTTCACTTATCTTTTTTTAATCCCGGAGCTTCCGTGAATTTTCTTTTTGAACTCTTTCTTTGAATTATTTTCTGGGTTATATTCGTATTTGTTCAGCCCGAATTGCGCCTCGGGAGTACGCTGTCTGTTTCGGCAGAGTTGCGGCTCTGCAGTGCGCTGTCTGTTTCGGCAGAGTTGCGGCTCTGCAGTGCGCTGTCTGTTTCGCTCCGCTCAAGCAGACTACTTTATAGTAGAGTCGGGAGCTACGCTCAAGGACTAATTGCTATATATCTCACCTGTACAACCTTATTCGCTGTACTGAGTCGTTTTTGTTCCGCTCGACGCAGGAGAGCGGTCTTGCCCAAGATGACAAAAAAGAAGAAAAAAAGAAGAAAAAAGCCAGCAATTGAAAGTGAAATAAGAAATCATGGGGGTTTAATGCCAATATCTACTGTTTTTTGTTGCTTTTTTGAGTCTGGATTTGTTTTTTTGCTTTTTCCACTTTTTGTGAAGGGCCGCCAGACAGGCTGACAGGGGCGCTTATACTTATCTGTGAATTTTAATGAGGGCTCCGGGGCAAGATATGAATTGTCTGTTCCTTTTTTGAGTCGCAGACAAGACAAGTTCAGTTCTGCGAGGGTAAATCAATAAAACAAAAGATCTCGGTTTCGGAGATCAGGATAATATCAACCGGTTAATACGGGACCGCCAAAAAATAAGAAAATGAAAAAACGCTGTTGGAAAGCAGGAGTATAAGGATAAGGGGTTTAGCCCCTCAACATTTACTCGTAACAAAGACCATGGCAGCAACAACGGTGGTCCACTTTCCGTTCTTGTCGCCTGCTGCAGTCTGGCAGATATGAAACGTATCAAAAATGTGTCCGCTTGCCTTATACACCTGTTCGCGCTCATGCCAGGCCATTTCCGCATTGAACTCAATCCCGAGAGTTGTTGCGAGCATAGTTGCAGCCAGGTCTTCAGCGTATTCTCCGGCAATTATTTCTTCTTCTCCGAATGAGTGGTGTTCGGAAATATAGCCGTAGTTATCCTCATTTACAGGTACAGCAGTTCCTATGGCTGATGCCATCAGGCGGTGTGGCTCATTAGTGTCGTTTCTTGCGAGAACACAGTGAACAATGGCGCCTGGCTTCAATTCGGAGAGACCTTCTTCTCTGGTTACGAGTTTGCAGTTGGGGGGCAGAATACTTGATACGCTCACAAGGTTGTATTTCTCTATTTTTGCATCTCTCAGTGCAAGTTCAAAGGATGCTAATCTGTCCTTATGGACCCCGGTACCTTTTGTCAAAAATGCTTTTCTTGGGATCATATTAACTCCTTTAAGTTTCTGTGCTTCATACGTCTGCTAAGCGATTTTCCATTCTCTGGGCAACCAATACACAAATGAATAATTTTCAATAATTTAAAACTTTTCTACAGTATCGAGTGAAATTCTCGAACCAACTCCGGACTTAGTTAACAATATTTCATGATCCAAATGTACATTTCATGATCCAAATGTACAGGGAAGTTATGAACTTTACCCTTTTTCACTCCCAATTTTCAGCCAGGGAAGTCTCTACTGGAGAGTTACAGTCTAGCGATTCTGTCTGTCCCCTATTTTCCTCCGGACTGTTGGAAAATTCTTTATTCCCGGAAACTGCTTTCTCGTACACGTCCGAGTTTGAAATCCCTTCGAAGATAAACCTGGTCTCAAGAGGGATATCGCCCGTATGAACTTTTATATCCTTTCTTTCCACATTGATCGTAACCTGATCCGGAGAAAGCCCTGACTCGGCCATGTAATTAAGGATGAGCTCTCTTCCGAAGCTCTCTGCAAACTCGAGCGCTTCACTCCTGAGTATAAAATGCCGCCTCCCTGTAGGAGTATAAACAAAAACCCCTTTTGTCTTCAGGTCATACTTTGATTCACTGTAAATTGTACGAACTGTGATTTCAACGCGTTTCGTCCCTTTTCCTACAAGGGCTCCCACTGCATTTCCTACACTGGAATATTCAGGGACAAGTATCTCAGCATCGATCAGTCTTTTCAGGTCATCCACATATGCTCTGACAGGGCCTCCCAGAAGGATTACCGGAATATCTACTTTAAAGCGGGAGAAAAAGCTGCCTTCAAGCATTTTTTCAATTTCGTTTCTGTCAACCCCTTCCATGAGGAAGGCGAGAAGGTCTTTTGCCATGTTCCGGGCAAAAAGCTGCTTCACGTTTAAACAGAATTCCTGTCTATCGGTCCCGAGGAAGTTTGCAAGCAACGTAGCCCCTATTTCCGAGGCTTCGGAATCCCACTCATTGTATTCTCCCAGGACGTGCAGGGCATCGGTCGGGGTAAAGCCGATAACCTGGACAAGCCTTCTCTGGATCAGGGAGTCCATTACTTTTTTTGAGGGGAGGACATTTCTGTCCCAGTAGACGTCTTTAAGGGAGAGCGGTTCGTTTCGTATATGGGCAAGGAGCTCCTCTTCTTCTTTGCTCAGGTTTGAAGCCTTCTGTTTTGTCCTCACAAAGAATTTTGTGGCCTGGATATGCTCGTTTAGCTTTAGTCGGTCCGGAATCCAGCGTTTTTTCAGGGTATTCATAAATGACGGATAGAGGACAGCGGCCCTGCAGAGCGGAATCACCCGGCGGGGTCCTATGTTTGTCCTGCTGCCCTGGACCCAGATATGGCTGTCTCCGCCTATTGCCGAGGTCTCCATCCTGAGCGCCCTTACCTTTGTCTGCCAGCCCCCCACAACAGCTCCGTTTTCACTGAGGTAAGGCAGCCCTTTGTGGATAAGCGAGACATCCGTGCTTGTCCCCCCAACATCGATAACAGTACACGTCTCCTGGCCTGAGAGATAGGACGCTCCTAAAAGGCTTGCAGCAGGGCCCGAAAAGACCGATTCTATGGGCTTTTTCATGGCTTCCTGCATGCTTACGACCGACCCGTCGCAGCGGAGCATCGCAATTCTGGATTCAAGCCCTCTCCTTTCGATTTCGTTTACAACGGTCTTCAGGAACCCTTCTGCTACCGGCAGGAGCTGGGCGTTTAAGTAAGCCGTAACCCCCCTTTCATAGGCTCCCAGAGACTGGGCAAGTTCATGCCCGCAAACTACAGGAAGCCCGGTGAGTTCCTGGATAAGGGCTTTTACGCGCAGTTCATGTTCGGGGTTGCGGACACTGAAATATGAGGAGACTGCAAAAGCCGAGACCCTGTCTTTCAGCCTCAGTACAAAGTTTTCGACTGCGGAAAGGTCGAGGGATTCAACCTCCTCTCCGCGGCTGTCGTGTCCTCCCCGAACCATTATGCAGTTTGCGACCTCCGAGTCCGCAGGGATTTCATAGTCTCCTACAAGAATAAGTCCAACCGGATATCCTGTCTTTTCCAGGATAGTATTGGTTGCAAGAGTTGTGGAAACCGAAACCATAGTCACAAGTTTCAGCTTTTCCGGGTCAAGCCCGTCAATAGAGTTCGTTATTCCTTCAAGAAGGTCGGGATATGTTGTTAGTGCCTTATTTGAACATGTAACTTTTCCATCCGAGTTCCTGATCAATATGGAATCGGTATATGTCCCTCCGGCATCGATTCCCAGACTGTATGCCATTTTTTTTACTCCTTATGCATTTTTTATTTCGGATCACCCGTAAGGTGCCATTAGGTGATCTCGTTTATGCTTTTAACTCTAAAATCGTTCGTAAGCCATTTTCTTTCAAATTTTCTTTCAATTTTTTCCAATTTCCGTGAAGTCAATTTCCATTAAATCCGTTTTTTAAATTCTGAGATCCGGAATTCTGGAGCAAGCGGATTGTTAAAGAACAAATTTAGAGCTAAAAGCAAACCCTGGGCTTAAGAACAATTTCAGTTCAAAGCTTCTATCTGGCTTACTTTCAGTCTTTACCTTTGAACCTCTATAATCCGAGTTGCAATATCTGCATTATTGAGGGAAAATATAAATGTTCCGGATGTCCCGGAACTCAGACTTTCGGCATCCCGATTCCGACAAAAACGAGTTTTGATTCTATGGGTATTGCGCCTGCCTCACTCAGGGAAATATCTTTTCTGTTCATCTCTATCTGGACCTCACCCCTGTCAAGCCCGGCCCCGGTCATATATTCCATCACAAGCTGCTTTCCGAGGGCTTCGGCGTGTGCCAGGGCTTCCGGATAGCTTCCGAAAGTTTCCCTTCCCCGGGGCGAAAAAAGAAGGACAAGCCTTTTCCTTTCTTTTGAATAGGTGTTCTTGATAAGGATTTCGATCCTTTTTATGCCTTTTCCTACAACAGCCCCTACAGCATTTCCTACTTCCGAGTGCCTGGGGACTATAATGTCAGCATCAAGAATCTGTTTCAGTTCTTCGGTATAGGCGACGACTGGGCCCCCGATAAGCACGACAGGGATTTTCATCCTGAACTGCGCAAACCTGTCGGACAGGATAATTTTTTCAATTTCCGGGGAGGGAATGTCTTTTAAGACAAAGGACATCAGGTGTACTGCCATGTTCTTTGCAACATCCCTTTTTATACGCTTGCAGAGTTCTATGTAATCTGTCTGCATATACCGTTCGAGAAGTTTTGCCCCGGCAACCGAAGCTTCCGCGTCCCAGCTCCTATATTCTCCGAGCACATGCAGGGCATCAGTCGGGGTAAAGCCAATTGCCTGGATAAGGCGTTTTCTGATCAGGGAATCTAGCAAGCCGGGGGACAGGTTTTTCTGTGTTTCCCAGAAGATATCGTTCAGGGAGGTTGGGGTATCTCCTATCCTGTCAAACAGTTCCTGCTCGTAACTCCCAAGCTTTGATACCTCGGCCCCTGTCCTTATGAAAAACTTCGTGGGCTGTACGTTCTCTTCAAGGTGCATGGTCCCGGGGATTCTTCCTTTTCTCAGGACTTCAAGAAAGCCGGGGTATTTGACAGCCGCAACACAGAGAGGAATCACCCGGCGGGGTCCTATGTTGATTTTCATATTCTTAACCCAGACGTGGCTGTCTCCTCCCATTGCCGAGGTTTCCATACGGATAGCCTTGACCTTGGTCTGCCAGCCCCCGACTACAGCCCCCTCCGGGCAGAGTTCGGGAAGCCCGTTTTCAAGCATGGAAACATCCGTACTTGTCCCGCCTACATCTATGACCGCACAGGTCTCAAGCCCTGAAAGGTGGGATGCCCCTACAAGGCTTGCAGCAGGGCCTGAAAAGATCGATTCTATGGGTTTTTCAAGGGCTTCGTCGATGCCCACTACTGACCCGTCGCATTTGAGCATTAGCAGCCTTGCGTCCATTCCTCTGCGTTTGATCTCTTCCCGGATCGAAAGGATAAACTGGCTTGCAATAGGGATGAGCTGGGCGTTTAAGTAAGCCGTAACTCCCCTTTCATACGCTCCGAGGTCAAGGGAAAGTTCATGCCCGCAGACAACAGGGAGGCCCGTAAGTTCCTGAATACGGGTTTTGATTGCCAGTTCATGCGCAGGGTTTCGGATACTGAAGTATGAAGAGACTGCAAACGCCGAGACTCGATCTTTTACTTTCTCGACAAAAGCCTCAACTGCCTCCATATCAAGAGGCTCCAGTTCAGTTCCGTGGTGGTCGTGCCCTCCTTTTACAACGGCATAACACTCAGCATTCATTTTTTCCGGGATTTCGTAGTCCCCGACAAGAATCAAACCTACAGGATAGCCATTTTTTTCAAGGATCGTGTTTGTAGCAAGAGTTGTGGATACCGATACCATTTTTACTTCTTTTAAGTATTTTTCATCCAGCCCGTCAATGGAATTTTTAATTCCTGCAAGAAGGTCCGGATAAGTCGTAAGTGCCTTGTTCGAGTCCATCACCTTGCCATCGGAATCCCGGATGATGATCGAATCGGTGTACGTTCCTCCTGCGTCAATTCCCATGCTGTACTGCATTTGAAGATCTCCTGTTTCTTTTTTCGTGAATGGGGTTCATGAAATAGTTCATTAATTGAGCTTATGAAATTTCTCATGAGATTTTATTTGCCGAATATGAATAATGCCCAAAATTATATAATAGTTAGTTGAAAAATAATGACACTCACGCCCTTAGAGACTGATTCCCGAGCTTTCGCATAGGTAGTTTCAAATTTATATCTTAGTGAGGATTTTTATCCTTATTTAATGCCCAAGATTTATATAATTGGGCTTATTTTATATATCCTTTAAGCGCATGTTCAGAAAAACCTTAAAAGGTATTTTTGACCCTGAATAGGGTCTTGGGAGCCCTTTATAAACGGATTGAGTTGATGGGTATGACATTTACAGAAATTTTTTATCATTTAAAGGAACTCGAAAAAAGATTCAATGAAATCAAATACCCTCCTGAAGCTACTTTTCAGCCATCCTTTTCCTCTAAAATCCGAAAAGCAGAAAGGTACTGTTCAAAGTATAATTTGCCTGAGTTTGAAATCGAAGAATTTTTTGAAAAGGTAGAACAATGACATACAGAGTAGCAGTTCACTCCTCGGTCCGCAAAAACCTGAAAAAACTGTACAAGCTCGACAGGCCGGCATATGATTATGTTAAGGCACGCCTCCGCCTTCTGGCTTACAAACCTGAAATGGGTTATCCCCTTGAAGCTGAGTTCGGGGGGAAATGGAGAATTCATATAGGGCCATTCGTGCTGATTTACACCTTTGATAAGGTGAACAGTACCCTCACTCTTCTAGTCTTTGAACACTATACACGGGCATATGATATGGATACAGCTTACGCCTGAACTGATGCTGCGTCTGAAATGATCCCTCTTCTTTCTGGCTATAGAAAAAGACCAAATTTGATAGATAAGTGCCTTCGTCTAACGAAAATCATATTTTTTTCCAATTTTTATGAAATACCGCTCTCCTGCACCTCTTGATTTTACTATTGTTTTTAAGTTGGTTCTCTGAGCGCAGTCCACTTCTTCCTTCAGCCCTTTCGCCGTTTTTTTTGTCATAAAAGGTCAATCACTTAAAGGTAAACGATCTATTTCACCTGAGGCTGTAAAATTCTTAAGGTAAAAGAGGATTTAAGGGCAAAGTAAGATGTGAAATTGAACGAATTTCAGGACTCAGTGAGGAACCAGCTATGAGAAAAAACGATAGTATCAAAGCTTGCGGCAGGACAATAGACTACGAGATCGTATACAGTAAAAGAAGGAGAAAGGCTGCAATCGTAGTCCGCCCTGACCTCAAAGTGGAGTTCCGAGCTCCTCATGGGCTAAGCCTTGAGGCTATAAGGGATATGCTACAGAAGAAGGCTGGCTGGGTTCAGGAAAAGCTTGACTGGTTCGAGGCAAACCGGCTTCCAGGTCAGGAGAAGCGGTATACTGAAGGTGAAATTTATCTCTATATGGGGAGAGAGTATCCCCTGAAAATCCTGGCTGGGAAAGGTATCAAAAAACCCCTTGCTTCTTTCAACGGAGCTGAACTTACTGTTCTTATTCCTGAAGCTGTTCCTGAGGAACTGAGGCCGGTACTTGTAAAAAAGGCTGTCTGGGATTTTTATCGGGAATGTGCCGAATCAAATGTTGAAAGGCTCCTTAAAATTTATTCGGAAAAACTGAAGATAGCCCCTCCGATTTTTAAGGTAAAGTATCAGAAGAGGCGCTGGGGGAGCTGTTCTGCTGATAATGTGATCAGGATTAATTTCCAGCTTATGATGGCCCCTCCCGAACAGCTTGAATATGTGGTCGTACATGAGCTCTGCCACGTAAAGGAGAAAAACCATTCCTTCAGGTTCTGGAAACTCGTTGGGGGACTCATGCCTGGTTATGAGATACACAGGAAGAGCTTGAAAAAAGAAGGCTGGAAATATGTACTTTAAAGTTGAATCTGAACCTTATATCCTGACTTCCCATCGAATTAGGCACATATTCCAAGCGCATCTAATATTTCTTTTTGCTTTTTTGTCCTTTCCATGACAATTTGTTCTCCTTCTGACAGAAGGAGAATTTTGTTCTTTTCAAGTTGCACGATCAAGCTTTCAACAGAGAACTTCTTGTTGAGTTTTGCCTCTTTCATTTCCTTCATCAGCTTCATTCTAATGATCAAAGAAACAAAGCAGATGAACAGATGCCCTTTTAAAGTGCTGTTTTTCTTGACATTTGCCGGTGGAACTTCTATGTAATTTTTAAGGAAATAAAATCCTTTCTCAACTATATCTTTGCTTCTGTAAAGTAAAAGGCACTCATCCCACTCCAGATTTCCCCTATACAGCAGGATGAATTTTCCCATCTTGTTTACTCGTTGTGACACTGCATTCTTCTTTACTTTAATTTCAAACTTATTGTCCTTGACTTTCCATGTCAAATAAGAAGCATATCTCTTTGCCAGACTAATAAACACCATTTTAGGATCCATCCAACGTCTTAAATCTACCTTTTCAAGCATCTCAAGCGTTGCATGCAGACCTTTGAAAAAACTATTTCTTTCCTGATGTTCTCGCTTTTGATCGTAATAGGCATAACCTTTTACGTTCAACTCTCCAACGTTAATGTCGACTTGCATCGTGAATATAGGTTCACCTTCGTAGACATTGAGATTTTGCGGGTCATATATCGTTTTGTGTATCTCGGACGTTTTTTCCTTCACACTTTTAATCGTTTGTGAAGGTGGGACTATGAAAGAAAGATCGTTGGACACAAGTGATTCTATGTTAGCTGTTGAAAAGAAGCCTTTGTCCATGATTAAAGTAAAATTATGAACTCCTTCCTCCTGAAGCTTTTTGATTGTGTTTTTTAATGTAGTTACATCCGATATGCTCCCTGGATACAGATCGTACATCACAGGAATCCCTTTTTCCTTATCCACGATCATCGAGAAGTTTATTTGTGGCAAATCGAGATTATCTCTGTTATAACCGTACTCCAGTAGGCTGATCATCTGTGAATAGGTCGAAATGGAGGTGATGTCATAAATGAGAGTATTGGAAGTGCATACCTCTTTTATCAAGGACTTTGAAAAATCAATGTGTACAGCACTATTTCCAATAGAGTCCAGAAGGTTTGAAATGGATTGAGAGGAAAGAGGTAGTTCAGGATGATCCTTAGAGAGAACAGTACCTTCATACCAGTCTTCAATGTGATCATAAGCTAGCGGTTTTATTATGTGATTCATCGCAAGAGTTAAAATCGACCACGCTTGTTTTTCTGAGAAGCTTTTGCTAAGCAGCAGATCAAGTTTTAACTCTTCTACGATTTTTAAGAGGGGAAGGTACTCTCCATAGGAGAGTACCTTTTCAGGGATAGATATCAGTGGTTTCTTTTGAGAGCGAACTTTTATTGGTTGGTCGTTCACAAGTTTCCCAAGATACTTGCTTTTCTGTCGGATTTTCTTTTCTACAGGATCGTAATAAGGAGTGATCTCATAGAGGTATTCGTTTCCTTTTATTACTTTGACTCTTGTAAATGGCTTCATTATGCATAATAATTAGGCACATAAAGATATATACTTTTCGATAGATAGAGCACTGAAATTAAAGCAAAAAGAGGAGTTGTGCCTAAATTAGTGGGAAGTCAGGTTATATATCCCTAAAATTTGCAAAAAATCCGTAATTTTTTTTATAAAATACCTTTTCGAATTTAAAGATTAATATAGAAATTCTTTTTTGAGCATACTGGCAGTTTTGAATTTTTCGATCTAACATTCTAACATTAGTTTTTAATTACAAAAGAGTATATTATTTATTAAAGTTATCAGGAGGAATTAGACCAAAAAATGCTTTGGATAGGGAGTATTCTACTGGAGAGTGAGTCCACTTATTTGCATAGTAACAATATTGAAACTGCTATTTCAAATGGTAATAATGCACGTACAAAGAACTCTGTTACAAAGGACTCTGTTACAAAGGACTCTGTTACAAAGAACTCTGTCACAAGGGATTCTGTCACAAAGAACTCCGTTACAAAGGACTCTGTCAATCATATCTTCTCTAAATTTCTAAATCCCGGGATGGAAGAGCTGCCGATTTATCTTCTTGGTATATTATTTATGATGTCTGGATTTTTGCTGTTTATTTATGGTCTTTTTATGAGGCAAATTTACCAGTTTGTTATGGGTTTCATTTTTCTGATTTCAGGGCTTGTTTTAGACAATGCAAGAAACTCAGACACGAATGGGAAATGAAACTTGAAGAAAAAATTACCTATGCATCTGGATAAGTAGCACTTTAGCAGATTCGGAATAAGAACAGATATCTGTGATTTTTTCAGTTTTCCATTTATAGTCCCGAATTTTTCCAATTTTATTTCAGTCGAATACCCCGCTAGCTTGCTGCGGGGATGGAAAACTTCCCCGACAACCGTTAATGATAATATGGTTTATCAATTCCATTTTCTGGGTGTTAACTTCTGCTTAAACTAAATTATTTAGGTTTATTGCCTTCTTTAACGGAATTTTGAGCGGTGGCGCGAACATACCCCGTTGCTTGGAGGCTGTCCGACAATTACTGGTGGTAATAAATTAGCAGTCATCGGTTGTGAAACTGGAACTTTTTAGCTCTATTAAATTTGATTCTATCCACTATTTTTTTCTTAAAGTGAAAAGTTCCATTTATTCCATTTCTCTTTCTAATGATCTCGTTTTTATTTGAGTAAATCCATATTTTCTTTAAGTTAACTGCTGTACATACCAAATTAAATTCATTTCTGACTGATTTAATTCCCCTTGTGAGAAATTCTCTAAACCCAAGATTTTCTTTATAGTTTCCAATTGCAGGTTCTACTACCTGCTGCCTTTGTCTGTATATTTCTTTTGCTTCTTCAGTTTTCATTTTTTCTGTCAAGGGCGGTTAACTTTTTTCCATTTTGGGCGGTTTAGAATTTGCCAACCTTTTAATATAAATTTTACTCAATTTTTCATAAACTTTTAGAAATTACTGGCATATATTTCCTGTTTTTATTCCCTGTTTCTTCCTTTCTTTCAGCCTGTAACTTTCCCCTTTGATGTTAATCGTAGTTGAATGGTGGAGAATCCTATCAAGTACAGCAGCCGCTATTACATGGTCCTTGAATATCTCTCCCCATTCTCCATATGATTTATTTGATGTCAAGATCGTTGAACTCTTTTCATACCGTCTTGAGATCAGCTGAAATAGGCAGTGAGCTCCTTCTTCGTCAAATGGGAGATACCCTATTTCGTCAATTATCAGCACTTTATATTTCATCAAGTCCCTTAGTTTCTTTTCAAGCATTCCTTCTCGATTTGCTATTTTCAACTTCTCGATAAGGTTTCCTGTATTGGTAAAGTAAACCGAAATCCCTGCTTTTGCTACTTCAATCCCAAGAGCGATTGCAAGATGAGACTTTCCAACTCCGGGAGGACCAAGGAAAACGACATTCTCTGAATTATGAACAAATCTCAAGGTTGCAAGGTCTTCGATTGCTTTTTTATCAATGGATTTCTGAAATTCAAAATCGAATTCCTCAAGAGTCTTTTTAACGGGAAAAACTGCACTTTTCATCCTTCTCTCAATTGCAACAGCTTCTCTGTGTTTCTTTTCCTGTTCAAACAAGTAATCAAGGACTTCCATTGTTGTCTTGTTGTCCCTTGCAGCAATTTCAAGGTAGTTATCCAGAAGCTCTTCGATAGAATTAAGTTTCAGGTATTGCAGGTTATTGTGAAGTCTCTCATAGGTGAAGTTGTTCATTCAAAACCACCTTCACTAAATATTTCATAGACATCAAGAGACCTTTTTTCAACTTCGGGATCTGAGAACTTCAACGGGATCTGTGAATCTTTTTTGCATTTTGAGTTCTCTTTAAGAATCTCACTCAGGAGACCCTGGAAATGTTCCTTTTTCCTTGAAACTCTGCAGTTTCCAGGAAGGATTTCATGTTCACAGACTTTCTCATAATCAACATAGACCTCGAATATTCCTTCAAGGATCTGAAGCTCTGCAGTTCTCCCTGCAAACCTGTAAGGAACAGAATACTTATTTCCAAGGAACGAAATATAACAGTCTCTGGAGACCTTTCTGGTCTCCTTATGGACAACTTTGTAAGGAGGAACCTGATCCAGAGGGCTCAGTTTCTCCTCCTTAAAGCGTTCAAGAGGGATTTGATAGGTTGTTCCGTGGACAGTTGAATTTACCCTTTCCAACCACCTGTGAACTTGGGCGTTCAGGTCTTCGAGAGAGGTAAACCTTCTTCCAAGGAAGAAATCCCTCTTGACGAAACCGACTGTATTTTCAATTTTCCCTTTTGTCTGAGGCCTGTAAGGCCTGCATAACCGTGGAATAAAACCAAAGCATTTGAAGAAATCCTCAAACTGTGGGTTCCATTCGGAATCTGATGATTTTAAGGCTCTTTTGATAACAACCTGTTTCATGTTATCACAGAGGATCTCCTGTGTAAATCCTCCAAAGTACTCAAAAGCGTTCAGATGACACTGAATAAGAGTGGGAGTGTCTATGCTCAGTGTAAATTCAACATATCTCATTCTGGAATATCCAAGAATCATGTTGAAACAAAAGAGTTTCTTTACCTTTCCATCAACCTCAACTGTTCCCATCTCTGCCCAGTCAACCTGAGCCTGTACACCTGGTTTTGTTTCATAGCGGAGTACAGCAGGGACTCCCTGTTTAGGTCGGACTTCTCTTACGAAGTCCTTGACTATGGTTTTTCCTCCATCAAAACCCATTTCTTTGATTTCCCTATAAAGGCGAACAGCAGTATAAGGACCTTCTTTGAGTTTTTCTTGTATGTAAGGTTTGAAAGGATCAAGTTTACTCGGTTTTGGCGGACGTTTCTGAGGTTCTGGGGCAGTTTTCTTTTTAAGATATTTCCTCACAGTTTCCCTAGCATAACCTGTTCTTCTAGAGATCTCACTGATGCTGAAGCCTTGTGAATACAAATCTTGTATCAATAGCCATTCCTCCGTTTTCAGCATTATCTACAATCCTCGAACTTTTCACAAGGATTGAGAATTGGAAGTTTTTAAACCGCCGTAATTGGAAGATTCTTAACCGCCCTTGACATTTCGGCTAATTGCTTTCTTTCTTTTGAAAACTCTGCTATTTTTAAATGCCTAATTCCATCCTTTCTTTTTGTACAATTTTTGCTGAATTTACACTTTTTACATTCAGTTCCCTTATAAAGTCTGTATTTTCTCTTCCTTTCTTTCTCATAACCCTCATACAAAAACTTCAAGCTTTGTTTTTCAGGGCATATAAACTCATCATTTTCTTCATCATATTCAAACTTACTAATATCGAACCTTAGATCTTCGACGTTTTCTGTTATTGTTTTAGTTACTTCTTGCTCTGGAATATATGGATCCAATTTTTTATCATTCAAATAATGTATGTTGTTTCCGCTATAGTATCCAGTGTCTGCACATATTTTAGTGCCTACTTTTAATAAACCACAATTTTTTTCTACCATTTCAATTTGAGGCTTCAATTGATAGGTATCGTTTCTGTCTTGACATACATCGTTTGCAACTATAATTCCTAGTTTATGATCAACTGTTATTTGAGTATTATATGCCAGTTCAATCGTTCCTTTTTTGTTAATCATAAACCGAGATTCTTGATCAGTTAAGCTCACATTATCAATACTGTCTTTTTCAAATTCATTAAGTGCCTTCTTAATCGTATTTTCAATCTTCCCATTTCTATCGCTAGATTCATCCTTATTGACTTGCTTTATGTACTTCACGGCTACAGCTCTTACTTTATGTTTTTCACTTTCATTCAACTGATCATAACCACGGCACTTTCCAAAATGCTCATCCTCAACTTTGTCTATTTCAATACCTTTTTTTAATTCATTTTTGACATATTCTTCAATTACTTCCAAGACATTTTTCATAATCGCACTTTTTCTTGACGCAGAGGCTTTTACTTTGGATCCATCAACGCTTAATTGTTCAAGACCTATTACTCCTAGATCTTTGGCTGCCTTAACTGTGTTTTTGAACATTGCAGTAATCAGTTCTTCATTCTCTTTTCTGAAATCACTGATTGTTCTAAAATCAGGTTGTAGGTTTTCAGCTAAATACATGTAAACTATATTTTCTCGAACATTGCGAGCTATCGCTCGCGATGAACGAACTCTATCAAGCATAGATTGAATCAAAATCTTACACATTATGCAAGGATGATAAGCAGGGTGTCCAGAACCGTCATACCTAGTACCGTGAAAACCCAAATGTTGAACATACATTTTAGTGACTACCATCAGCTGATATTGTTTTGATCTAAATTGATGATCCATAATTAAGTTTTCATGGTACTAGTTTCAAATTCACTAAAATCCATCTCATCCACAAAAGACTCAACCAAATAGCAGATATGATCTGAAGGAATAAGATCTCGGATATCTGGAGGTAAAGTCCAAACTTGATTCTTTAAAGATTTAATAAAAACCATAAACCAAAAAATTAGTAGAATAGTATATAATAATTAATATATTAAAAGCGGAGACCTCGATTACCTGAAGTAATTGTCGGACAGCCTCCTTGCAGCGGGGTGCATCAGCGCAATTTTGATTTGATTGTTGGCTATTGATATTGTTTTGCCATTTAGCATTCATTGTTTTTTAGCTATTAGATAGATTCTTTTGAATTTTAAGTCGATCATGTCTGAGTCATCTGTCTGTTCTTCAAAAGCTTCTTTAACTAACTCACGGAAAGAACTTATGTAATCTTCGGTCAGGGTTTCCGTATAGAAAGACTGGTTCAAATAACCGTTTTCGGCTCCGGATTGATAAATCTTATATGCTTCTTCAGGAGAGAAGAGGTTCGACTCTTCTCGAAGTTCACTATGAATAACATCAAATCCGCAACTTCTGAATAGCTGTTCATATTTTTTTGTGATATGCCCCGGTCCGCAGCAGAGGTCAAGGACATCTTCTCCCGGTTGAATCGATAAAAGGTTCAGAAGGACTTCGGAAGCTGACTTTTGAACAAGTGAGTTTTTTGCATACGTAAAAGCCTTGGAATTAAAGTTTACTTCTGACATTTTTGATCACTTTTCCTTGGTCTTAAATACATTCCTGAATTGTATTTGCGACAGTATGTTTCTATATAATCTTTCTGTCCGGAGTCTCAAACAATCAAAAACCCGGGAATAACTGTGGATTTGAAAAAGAGACGAAGAAGCCAATTTTGAGGATTCGGTTCCAAAAATTTACCAACATTTATTAAGCAGTCTATTGAGAGTTAGTTTTACAGTTTAAAGGTATATATCAAATCTAGCTTTATATCAAACCTTGTTCTGGTTCCATGCCGAGGCGGTATTATGAGAAATGTTACAAAGAGAAATATTACAAAGTATGGAATTTTTTCGTTTTGGGCTCTTTTTTTTGCTGACATTAAATGCGTTAGCCCTGTCCGATCTTTCTGAGGATAGTATCAAACTCGAAACAATAGTGACGAACCCATGGGTATTGGCATGAACGTAAACTTCATACATTACATCCATGAAGAATTAAGTAACTACTCAGATACGATTTTAACGGGTACAGTTAAAGAAATACTTCCGCCCAGATGGAATACAATAGACGGAAAACAGCCGAACAAACCACTTACTGAACTCGATCCTCTTAACGACACTATTTACACGGACATTGTTATAAGTGTGGATGAGTATCTCAAAAATCCATTATCGTATAGAGAGGTTATTGTCAGATCAATTGGTGGGGCAGTTGGAAATGTTAGTATGACATCGGACGCTGAACCAACCTTCAAAACGGGGGAGAAGGTTTTACTTTATCTAAGCGAGGATACTGATCTGTCTACAAAGGACATCGATCCTGAACATTTCATTGTTACGGATTTTTACGAGGGCAAATTCACATTAACTGATGATGGGAAAGCTATAGGTCGCGTCGAAAACACTACTCTGGATGAGTTGCTGAGCACAATTACTCAAACCGACAATAGCACAAATGATACCGAAGTATCAGAGAATGCAGAAACAGCAGCTAGGCAGGCAGGAGTCGGTTCTACTATTCAATCAAAAAGAATTCCTTTCATGAGCTTCTTCTGGACGCTTGGAGCAGTGCTTGGAGCAGTCCTGATTGTAAGACACAGGTAAAAATAAGGTTGTTTATGATCCATTAAACGGCTATTCTGCTTCACTTAAAGGGTAGTATCTATGATTTTGTTATGAAGTCATAAGATCAAAACATTATGGAAATGGAGTAGAAAAGTAAGTATTTCCAGTAATAGTATCCTTTTATTCAGGTTCAGGGATGAGTGGTTCTAATTAATTCCGACTCATTCCTATTTTGCTCATGCCAACCAAAGTAAAAACTGAGGGGATTTTAACCCCTAAATACATTATATTTTGAGAAGTCCAAATCTCCTGGCATTCGATCCTTAGGTATTGTTAATTAAATATAGATAACTCTTTATTTCTGTGTTTCATCAATAGAAGAACAGAGTACTTTAGCATTTCAAGACTCTTCGTATAACACTTTGTCTTTCATCTCAACCTTGCCAGAAAGTGCCTTAGTATGCCGTTATATCCTTCAACTGTATACGTTTCTGCTTTGGATTGAGTATGAATGGTTTCAGGAATAAACTCTGCATATGCCCTCCAGTGATCAGTCATCACTTCTCCAATCTCTTTCTTCTTTAATTTTTCCCAGAGTAGTTGTCCAGTTTTCGTTCCTCTGCTACCAAAAGAGCAGTTGATGAATTTTTTCCCAACTCTATCAACAGCAATCCAGATCCAGCAATATTTTTTTTGTTACCGATGTAAGTGTGCATCTCATCCAGTTCAACAATAGATATCTCATTTTCGCTTTTTAGCTCCTCTATCTCCTGACCAAATTTCTTTATCCATTTTTGGACAGAAACATGACTTACCCCTAAAAATCGTCCTATTGAACGAAATCCTAATCCCTCAAGATAAAGTTGCAAAGCCTGTCTCTTAACTAAAGGAGAACTAGCAGTTGATTTTAGCTCGACTGAATAGTTATATCCACAATCGTGGCATTTGTAGCGTTGACGTCCACAAACTATACCGTTTTTTGTGTGATTGGAACTTTTGCATCTTGGGCAGTTCATGCAGAAATATAGGTTTTCATAATATATAACTATAATTAAATACCAATGCCAAAAATTGAAATGGGATTACCCAATTGTAGAATGAAAAATGGTTTTGAGACAGCCTGAAAAGCTATACTTGAACCGATCAGCGAAGAACTCAAAAAAATGACTCTTGCACTTGAATCCCAACTATTGAAACCTTTAGCTTTTCTGATTAAAGAAGCAAATGTGCTGGAACCTGAAATTTTCCGGAAATATTTGAAGAACTCAAAAGAAAGAGCATAATGAAAAAGAAGTTAAGACAAGCTTTTTACTGCTTCTCTTTCTCCGTATCCTCTTTCCGGCTTTTAATAATGTTGCCGAAATACATACACCCTTCCATTGAGATCGTTGGCATCTCCGGGGATTCATCGACCATTTGTATCGGAGCACCCCGAACAAGCACACAGGGAACTCTTTCTCCTGCTTCTCCCATAAGGAGTTCAGCCGCAGAAACCAGGTTATCGGCTGCCGCTTTGTAAGTCAGGCGGAGGGGCTTTCCGTAAATATCAAAAGTGCCTCTTGCATCCTCGACAGGTACAAAACCCGAAATCCCGAGTGCAAGCCCTGTGCAGCCCAGGCGCAGGGGCTGAGTCCTGCTGTCCCCTATAATCACGCCCAGCTTGCAGGAGTAACGCTGCTCCAGCCTTTTCCGGATGGTTTCGGAACTTTTTCTCGGGTCTTCCGGAAGCAGGACTACGTGACCGTCAGGCGCGTTTGAAGCATCAATTCCAGCATTGGGAGAGAGAATACCCTTTGTAATCGTAAGAGCGGCTCCGGGAACACCCCCGAAAAGCTCGTCACATTCCTGAAGCACAAGTTCCATTTCCCTCGGGTCTATCCCGTATTTTTCCCCGAGAGATAAGGCCTTTTCCCCGGGCTTAATGCTGGCAAGCTCGACTATTCGATTTTCCGCCGTGGCAACAGCGGATTCGGCCAGCACAAAAACATCCCCATCAACCGGACTAATACCTGCGTCCTGCAGAGAAGCTTCAAGGGCCTGAACGATGTCGTCTCCTGCTCTGATGATAGGAGTCTCAATCCCGAACATCTGGATGGAAGTGATTTTTGGATTCATTTTGATGCCTTTAAAATACTGTAATTAATCGCGATTTTCGGAAATATAAAATCAATATAGACAGAATCAGACCGTAAAATACCGGAAGGTATTGATAAATGTATCCAAAGGCTCCGGAAAACTCCCATAAATAGAAAAAAGCTTAAAAATGAGAAAAAATACACCAGGGAGAATTAACCTGAAAAACTGAAAATAAGGTGCTGAAAGGTCAAAGTCAGATCTGGGAACAACTTTATCCTGAAGGATTACACTCAGACAGGAGCAATAAGCGAATGCTTCAGTTCACGGTAGCACTTCTCAAAAAGAGCCTGGTCAGTTTCGAGTTCTGTAATTTCTAAATCATAAAAGGCTGCAAATTCCCTTACCCGGGACTCGAAATTCTGCTGGTAGTTTAAACCGGTATTAATCTTTGCTACTCGGGAATACCTGGCAGCCCGAAATACCAGCTTTGACTCATCAATATTTTCCAGATCCCGGGCAAACCCGTTAGCTACGACCATTTTTTCCCAGTTGGCAGCCCACATGGGAGTAAGCATAAAAACCCTTTCACCCCTGAACTCCTTTATTATTTCCATGAAAGCTCGTTTGCCTCCCAGGGCAGCACATATGCAGTCGTCGACAATGTTCCCATAAGGGTCTCTTAGCAATGTAAGAGGACATTTAAGGTACCTGAAGTCCTCTTCGAGGTCTTTGAACAAATTTCCGCAAAGCCCATAAAGTAAAAGAATCCCATCTGAAAAGAACGACATCCGAAGAATCTCATCATATACTTTCATTTTCAGCTGTGTGCGCATTTTGCCCATGCCAGCAATATCAAGAATATTGAGCACAAGCATGAGACCTTCTCCGTCGACATATTTCTCGTCTTCTAAGCATCTGAAGGCTTCAACGTTTTTGAGGGACAATTCCCGGCAGGGACAACAAATTTCACCAAACTTCCGTATGATCTCCTCTGAACTCTCATTTTTCAGTATTAGAACGTCGCTCACCTCTTCGTCATGCTCCATGAAATGAATAATTTCATCCTCAAAGATCTTACATGAAATGATGCTCATTATCTTCATTATGACCTCCTCTTCAGGTTCCCCGGCTCTGGAGGAAAAAACTCAAAATCCGTCAACAGATCCAGACCTTTTCACCAGCCGATTCGGGTCCCGGAAAGAAATAGAAAAAACTCCACCTCCAACTTCCACAAAAACCCGGAATGGATATAGTAAATTACAGTCAGTATCGATTATAATGTATTTCCTGTGAATACTTAAAAGTAGGTCATAAGAAAGAGGCAAGAAGTATAAAAAGAAAAAAATTTATAAAAATGAAGGTGACGGCACAAAATACACTGGATGGAACTCTTCTGGATAGAATCCTTTAACGCTGTAAGAAAAAGAAAAGAGAATTCCGATTAAAGGATTATTCAGTATTCTTTTATATTTCAGAGATTCCTGCCATTGAAAGTAATCTCGGAGTGTTTTTGTGAGATCCGATTGGCATAATATGAACCCCGCGTGAGAGTTTTGTCAGCTCCTTTATAGTTTCGGATGCTATCAAAAGCCCTTCTTCAAGGGGTGAAGATGCCTCTTTCATTCGAAGCATGATTTCGTCAGGCACATGAATTCCTGAGATATTTTTATTCATATACTCAGCCATGCCCAGGGATTTGAGAGGAATCAAACCTGCAATTATAGGCACTTCAAGATGGTTTACTGCTTCCATAAACTCCTCGAAAATACCCACATCATATACAGCCTGCGTCTGAATAAAATCGGCTCCGCCTCTGACCTTTTTTTCAAGCTTTATTAGCTGAATTATCTTATCAGGGTCTATGCCTGAGACTGCGCCTGCACAAAAAGAAGTGCCTCCATCCAATATATTTCCTGCCAGATCAAAGCCTGAATCGAGCTTTCGGACAAGTTCGATGAGCTGTACAGAGTCAAGGTCATAAACGGGTTTCGAGCCTGGGTGGTCTCCACAGGAGGGGAAATCTCCGGTCATCAAGCAGATATTCCGGATTCCGAGAGCATAGGCACCCAGCAGGTCAGACTGGAGCCCTATCCGGTTTCGATCCCGGCAGGTAAGCTGCATAATAGGTTCGTGCCCCTCATCAAGCAGAAGTTTGCTGAAAGCCAGCGAACTCATGTGCATAATTGAGCACTGGTTATCGGTGACGTTCAGGGCATCTGCGCGACCTTTGAGATGACGGGCATCTTCCAGGGGAACTGAATACCTGGTCCCCTTGGGAGGAGAGACTTCAGCAGTAACCAGAAATTTCCTGGAGTTCAGTTTTTCACGAAAATTAAAAAGCATTAAGCGAGAATATTAGAAATGAAATTATTTAAAACCATGCTCCTGGGGGGCATGGGTAACGTAGAGAAGGTCAAGCCTTTTGATCTTTTTGAGGCGTTCATAAATAAGAGTCCAGACACAATCCTTTTCCCTGTTGACCTCGCACATCCCGCCCACAGCCCCTCCGCAGGGCCCGTTGAGAAGACCTTTCGGGCACTGGGCTTTCGGGCAGAGCCCACCGTATTCGCTTATGGTACAGTCCCCGCACATAACACACTGGTCGGAGAGAAGCTTGCCACCACTGGAACCCCCAAGTGAGAGGGTGTTGTTCGAACCGTAGATAGGCAAATCCACAACAGTGGCAACAGCAGAAACTCCACTGCCACATCCCATGACCAGAACGCAATGCGCTTCTTTTATTTTCTCGTTTTTCTCAACAAGGGATTCATAAGACCGGATACTGCAGGCTGCAGTTGGAAGAGCCCAGCCTACCACGTGCTTTCCGCTTTCTTCAAGCCGTCTGCACATCTCAAGGACCTCGGGTTCTCCCCCGGTCTTCAGTTTTGCAGCACATACGTTGCACCCTATAACGAATATATAGTCTTCGTCTTTTAACATGTTCAGGATTTCTTCAAAGGGTTTTGCTGAAGTTATGATCATAATTACCTCAAATATCGGTATTCTAGATTAGTCCGATTTGCAATACATTCACGGATCATTTCTGCAATCAGTGGGAGGGAACGAGCCTGTCCTCCCAGTTTTCTGGCGAGGCGTTCAAATTGCAGCAGAGTGCCCATCACAAGCACATCGGTCGATTCCGTTTCATGGGAAACTGCATCTCTTGCAAGGGCCGCGTCTCCTCCCCTTGAAAGCATCTCCTGTTTTATTATCAGAGCCTCAGTGGTTGTAAGGTTTCCGATCTTTAACGTAAGATGGATGCTTTTTCCCTGCATTACCTGAGAACCTACCCTTGTAGCCCCAAGATTCCTCATTGCAATGCCTGCGTCCTGAGGAGTTTTTACCTCAAGTACCGAGACCTCATACCTGCCCTCCTTTACAACGCTTGTCCGGCTCCTCAGAGCTCCTGCAAGCTTGACAACGTCAGTAGTTTCGGGGACATCATGGGTACGGATAATATGTGCACCCTTGTGAACTGCAATTGCTGCTGCAGCCAGGCTGCCATAGAGCCTGTCATTTGCAGTTTTTCCAAGAACTTCGCCTATGAAGGACTTCCTTGAAAGAGCCGCAAGCAGAGGTTTTTCAAAAATCTTCAGGCGCTCGAAATCATCCAGGGTTTCAAAATCATAAATGGGCAGCTTTTCATCAGTCCACCTGCCAATTGCAGGGTCAAGGATGAGGTTGTCAGGTCCTATACCGCCAGCTCCGGCAGCCTCTATAATGGAGCCAAGAGCTTCAATAATGGCATCCATGCCCAGAGGATCTCCGGGAATTTTGTTAGAAGCCATAACCACTGCCGGACAGTCATGGTCTGCTACCACTTCTATCATTCGGGGATCTACCGTAAAGCCGGAAACATCGTTTATGATATCTGCCCCTCTCTTAAGAGCCTCTTCTGCAATTTCGGAAAACATAGTATCAACGGAAATTACCGCATCCACATCGCCTTCCAGCGAATCAAGCACGGGCAGTAATCGATCGAGTTCTTCTTTTTTGCTTATGGGTTTGGAAAAACGCCATGTTGACCGGGCTCCCAGATCCAGAAAAGTTGCTCCGTCTTCAACCATTTTCCGGGCAACATCAAGTGCGGATTCCGGGCTTGTAACCGAACCTTCGTAAAAAGATTCCGGGCTCAGGTTAATAATGCCCATTACGTGTGCAGGATATTGATCTCCCACTTTCAGACCACAGATATCAGTATCAACTACCATTTTTGACAACCAGGCTATTATAGCTTTTAACTCAGTTGGCGCAATTGCGCTTGATAAATATGAGTGAATAAACAATGTGCGTAAGCAATAACATGCATAAACAAACAATACGTGCGTAAACAGTTATGGTTTTATTAAGTAATAAGGAATAATGAAATTTGAAGCCGAACCTTTGGATACCTTTTTTCGTTATGAAATGCCCACAAGACATTTCGTTGAACCACAGGAGCAGACGCTTTTAATTAGGTCAACCGCCAACACTCTCCCTGAAAAAGCCTTTCTGTCCTGTCTTATGTCCTGTAATCCGAAAGACTTCCTGCAGGCAAGAAAAAACAAAACAATTTTTCCGGCTGCAAAGCTGAATACCTGAGAACTGAAAGGGACCGGGGGAATAAATGTTCGGCTAAACTTAAGAGCTATAGAGATTTAGAACTCCTGGAGACCAGATATATGGTTATGGATAGAGTTTATGGTTATGGATAGAGTTTATGGTTATGGGAAATAATTTTCTAACTGTAGTGGTGTTTTCTACCGCAATTCTCGATATAACAAATATCAGTCAGGGTTCCGGATAAGAGTGAAACCGGAGATCATCCCTGGAATACAGGGCCAACCACATATGAGATATAATTCAAGGTAATTGAAGTATATCAGGTAGATTTGAATAGAGTTTACAAAAAACTCATTTTAGCATCCGAATATTTTATGAGAGCCTGGATATTTAATTAAGATTTTATGAACTATTTTTATTATTTATTGAAGGCAGACAGGGTCATAATAGAGTAGGCTTCAATGATACATAAAAATATTGATGTGTAAAACGACTTTATCACAATCCGGAAAGCTATGCTGAAGATCAATACAAAGTATATATAAAAATTAAAATAAAATTGCCTTAATTGACATATTCAGAGGGAGAGAGTAAAACCTTCAAGCATAATACCCTCAGAAAACAAATTTACTTGTCCTGAAGCGAAAAGTTTGAAAAGACTATTTTTGCGCTTTAACAACGGTAAAAGAGAACTCGAAATATCTGATGCATACAACCTTATTCCCTCTACCTGACCTCTTTTGTCCCGCTCGACGCAGGAGAGCGGTCTGTCCCAAAAAAGAAGAAAAAGAAAATGCACACGAACAAAAAAACCAGAAAGTAAAATTAACCTAAAAAGCTCATAAGAATCAGTTTTTGACAGACTGGCAGGTAAGCTGGAGGAGGCATCCCATATTCTTTAAATAAAAAATGACCTCCGGCTTTAAGAAAACTACTTCTTTGGCTGGCAGGACGACAAAAACCCAGCACGGAGCAGAAAGAGAAAACTGAAAAATTTGCTCTCGAATCCCGGTAGAACAAAAAAATGAATCAATCAATGAGGGATCAAAAAAGGCTTAAAAAATTAAAAAAACAAAATGAAAAAAAGCCTTAAAATAGAGATTAAAGGCTTTTCTCCGCACACAGAAGCACATGCTTCATGAGCATGGCAATTGTCATTGGCCCTACACCACCAGGGACGGGGGTTACAAGGGAAGCTTTTTTGATTACGTTTTCAAAATCAACGTCCCCATATACGCCGTCTTCTTCCTTGGTGATTCCCGCATCAAAGATTACAGTCCCTTCTTTAACCATATCGGCTTTAATAAGATGCTTAACCCCTGTCGCAACAACTATGATATCGGCACCGAGGGTGTACTTCTTCAGGTCATCGGTGAAGATATGACAGACTGAAACGGTTGCGTTTCTGTTCAGGAGCATTGCAGCCATGGGCTTTCCCACAACATTGCTGTGCCCGACAATAACCGCATTTTTCCCCTGGACGGAAACACCGTACTCTTCAAGTGCCCTGATTACCCCGTGAGGAGTGCAGGGGACAAGGTCTTCGTCCCCGATCATGAGTTTTCCCATGTTATAGGGGTGAAAACCGTCTGCATCCTTTGTAGGAGATATGGCTTCCATAGCTTCCTGCGTTTCCTGAGGAGAGAAGTGTTTCGGAAGCGGGAGCTGGAGCAGGATTGCGTGCACATCTTTGTTTTTGTTAAGAGAATCGATCAGGGTAAGCAGTTCTTCCTGGGTAGCGTCTCCCGGAAGAAGATAGTCTTCTGCTTTGATGCCCACACGTTCACAGGCCCTGTGCTTCAGACGGACATACATCTTTGAGGCCGGATCGTCCCCTACAAGGATGGTAGCAAGCCCGGGGACGATTCCCCGGTTGCTTTCAAGGTCCTCTACCCCTGACCTTACTTCTTCTTCAACCTGTTGAGCAAGTACTTTTCCGTCTATGATTCGTGACTCATAGCTTTCATCTGACAATGATAAACCTCCCCGATTAGCTGTAAACAGGGAACCTTGAGCAGAGGTCCCTTACCTTAGCGCTTACTTCCGACAGCAGAGCATCGTTTCCTGCATTCTTGATTGCAGTCTCGATATAGTCGGCAATCAGTTCCATTTCTTTTTCTTTCATGCCCCTTGTGGTACAGGCAGGAGTCCCGAGCCTTACTCCGCTGGTTATGAAGGGGCTGCGAGTCTCGAAAGGCACCGTGTTTTTGTTGGCGATAATCCCGGCTTTGCTCATTGCAGCTTCCGCGTCCTTGCCTGTAATGTTCATATTATTGAGGTTTACAAGCATCAGATGGTTGTCAGTACCGCCGGAAACAATATCAAAACCCTTCTCCTTCAGACAGGCGCAGAGAACTTTTGCATTCTTTACGGTCTGAGCCTGGTCCTGCCTGAACTTTTCATCCATGGCTTCCTTAAAGGCGACGGCCTTTGCAGCTATGACATGCATGAGGGGCCCACCCTGAATGCCCGGGAAAACGGCCTTGTTTACTCCCATTGCAAGTTCCTCGGTCTTTGAGATAATCATTCCGCCCCTCGGCCCCCGGAGGGTCTTGTGGGTCGTGGTGGTGACAAAATCCGCATAAGGCACAGGGCTTGGGTGTACGCCTGAAACGACAAGACCTGCAATGTGGGCAATGTCTGCAAGGAGATAAGCTCCCACTTCATCGGCAATTTCCCTGAACTTCTTGAAATCGATTACACGGGGATAGGCTGAAGCTCCGCAGACGATCATTTTCGGTTTGCATTCTTTTGCCATTTTCATAAGCTCGTCATAGTCCAGGGCTTCGGTCTCTTTGCTGACTCCGTAAGGCACGATGTTATAGAGTTTTCCGGAAAAACTTACAGGGCTGCCGTGAGAAAGGTGCCCGCCGTGGGAGAGATCCATGGACATGATTGTGTCCCCAGGCTGCAGTACGGAGAAGTAGACAGCCATGTTGGCACCTGAACCTGAGTGGGGCTGGACATTTACGTATTTTGCCCCGAAGATTTCCTTTGCCCTGGCAATTGCGAGATTTTCGGCAATGTCCACGAAATCACAACCGCCGTAATAGCGCTTACCGGAATATCCTTCGGCATACTTGTTGGTCATGATTGAGCCCTGAGCTTCCATTACAGCCCTGCTCGCATAGTTTTCGGACGCAATCAGGTTAAGTTTGTGTTCCTGACGATCAGCTTCCTTTTGGATAGCCTCGAACATATCTGGATCGATTTTTTCAATGTAAGACACTACTGTCACCTAAATCCATACATTTAAAACTTATTCGAAATCAAGGGTTTCTTGCTAGCGTGAATTGATTATTAATTAATTGGATGATTAATTGAATGATTAAATGTAAGTATGCTTGCGATTCTGGTATTTACTTATATTAATGTGTTGTAAACTTGTAAGAACTGCCTTAAAGCTGGAAGCAGGAAGAACGAAAGTTTAAACAGCCCTGAAGCTTCTCATACGAGAATTATCAAGGCCTCAGAAGATTCTTGAATAGGGAAATCTTTTTGCCCAGAACACTGATGAGTAATATAATTCATATACTTATAACTGTCAGGGTATTAGTGAGGCGACTAATTAATGAAAGCTATTCCGGTTTTGGACCATTCTCCACTCCTTCAACAGGTTCTCGAAACCTGCTCCGCCGGGAACTACCTGATTTAAATACACCCTTTTTGATCTGGATTCCTATCTTCCTGATTCAGAACTTTATTGATCAAAACGTTATCGACTCGGCCCTGCATGATAAAATTAACGCAAATCCGGGTTTCGACAGAGTTCCTGCTCATTTAGGGACGATTTTAAGATTTATTTCAAGGGTAATTTTAGAGGCTATTTAAGGGTAATTTCAAGGGTCATTACTTAAGAGTTATTACATTTCTACCCTCAACTTTAAGCTTACTCTCGACAAAGAGCCTGACAGCTTCGGGATAGATAATGTGCTCCTGTTCGAGAATCCTGGCAGTAAGAGTTTCTTCGGTATCTTCCGGGAGCACAGGCACGCATTTCTGGATGATAATGGGCCCGGAATCGAGTCCCTCATCTACAAAATGTACTGTGCAGCCTGCAACCTTTACACCATACTCAAAAGCCTGTTTCTGGGCATGAAGTCCTTTGAAAGCCGGAAGAAGAGAAGGGTGTATGTTCAGGATCCTGTGCCTGTATGCCTCAATGATTTCGCTTCCCAGGAGCCTGAAATAGCCTGCAAGCAGGAGAAGGTCCGTATCATACTGTTTAAGTATCTTCAGAATTTCCCTGTCGTATCCGGCTCTATCACGCCCTTCAGGATCAAGAAAAACAGCACTTATTCCATGTTTTTCTGCACGTTCGAGCGCATAAGCATCGGCTTTGTTGGAGATAACCACACTGACTGCCGCGTTTTTTATGTAGCCCTTTTCAATGCTGTCTATAATCGCCTGGAGATTTGAGCCCCGTCCTGAGACCAGAACTGCAATCTTTACCGTCATCGAGCTTTTAGATTGAAACAGTGATATATTAGGGTTTTGCATCTTTATGATGTATGGGCAAAACGAGAGTAGAAGCTCTAAATATAGTAATAGAGTTGTAGGAAAGGAAATTATCAGCTAATCATGACCGGTAAAACCGTATTCTCCGTATTGAGTCGTTCCTGGCCCGCTCGACGCAGGAGAGCGGTCTTTCCCAAAATGAAAAAGAGAGAAGAGAAAAGCCAGAAAGCAAAATGGAATAAGAAGATTCAAATTAAAAGATCTGGAAAATGCAGTGCCCACTTCTTTTTTGCAGAGTCTCCAGACAGGCTGGTAGAGGCTTTTGTACTTACCTGTGAATTAAAAATCGATTTTCACGATAAGAGAAGTGTTCTCTCAGTCTGAAGGACGTGTCTTCAAGATATTGTCTCTCTTAATTGCGGTACTGGCTTGAAATTTACTTTTTATCTAACTGCCAGCCTGTCCCAATTTCCGGGCGGCACAGTGAGAGAGAACAAAAAGAAAAGATTTCCTCGGGGTTTTGGCATAAATAAAGGAAATAATCAGGAACCAAAACGTGAGAACAAAAGGAAAAAGACAGGGAAAAGAAAAAGAACGGTTTACGCCCCACTGTTTGTGTCCTTGCGCTCCTCTATGAACTCAAGGAGTTCCTGCGAATCGCTGATCTTGTCGAGTTCTTTCTTTTCGATGAGTGCCGTATTCTCAACTGACTTCAGCTTGGAACGTCCGTTAATGATGAACACGGACTGAGTTTCCGTAATGCAGGAAATGCTGCTCATCAGATGGGCTCTTTTGACTACGGTTGTGTTAAACTCGCTAACCCCTGTAAGGATAACTGAAGACTTGTCCCTGGAGATTGCTTTGAAGGGAGCCTGGGCCGTAGGGAGAACATCATATCCGAGCATCGAAATCGTATTGAGGATCAGGTCTTCAGGCAAAAGCGCGTTATGTTTTACCTGAGGATCTTCCTTTTCAGGCTCTGCTTTCTTCCTGGGTTTTCTGCTCCCGCAAGACTTCAGGATATCTATGGGTCTTGCCAGTTCGACTCCGAAAATGTCCTCAAGCTGGAGCACGACATCTATGGATGCGTCCATACCTTCTTCTTCATATTTGCTGATAGTCCTTCTTGAAACCCCTACCATGGAAGCCAGGGTACCGAGAGACATGGACTGATCCGTCCTTGCCTTCTTAAGGAGATCGCCTTCTATTGAGATATAAAGCCCGCCGGGAGCTGCTGAAACCAGAGGCTTGATATTTTCAACGAAATAGTCATATAGGGTCTGAACATTCAGGGCAAGGATATCATAGCGCATGTAGACGACACTATCTTCGAGCATCTGGTCCCTTGTCTTGGCTCCAACAACGATAGCGGAACCTCCGAGATACTCAGCAAGATATTTCATCTCCCTGGCGGTTTCTTCGTTCAGGCCGTCAATGTTAAATAAAACCTTGCAAAGTAGTAGTGTTTCATCTTTACGTGCGGCGACGTCAAAGCTCCTGGGACGTATATTACATCGGTCAGAAAGTGCAAAACCCGCACGAGACAATACATCAATAATTTGATGTATGAGAACCTCTTTTGTCATTCCAGTATCAATCTCTGTTTGAACATCTATATATATATTTCTCCGACATTGGCAATGTTTACAGGAGGAAAACAAGTCGGAGAAGCCCGAAAATCACGGCATCCCCTCTCGGGAATTTCAGAAATATCAAGGGAAGAAACCGGATACGGAAAAATGATCATCGGAATTGACGATACGGACTCAAATGAAGGCATGTGCACCACATATCTGGGAGCCCTGCTGCTCGAAGAACTGCAGGAGTACGGGACTGTAGAAACCCTGCCCCTCCTTGTGCGCCTGAACCCTACAATCCCCTACAAGACAAGAGGAAATGCAGCAATAGCCCTGAAACTCAAAACTGACTGTCCTGAAAAGATAATCGCCCACGTGACATCCAGAATAGAGGAATTTGCACGTATGGAGTGCGAAAAAACCAATCCCGGAGCCGTATTTATTCAGGAAAAAGATTACAGGAGCCTAAAGCCTATCCTCCTGAGTTTTCTGGAAAAGGCTGTAAAAGACGTAATCGAAATAGAGACGGCAAAGCACCTTATCTCGGAGCTCGGGATCAGCTCAAAAAGCTTCAAAAACGGAAGGGGACTGATAGGCGCACTTGCAGCCTGCGGGGCTATGCTGAACCCTGAGAAGTGGGACTGCACTTTTGAGCACCTGGCATACAGGCAGAAGAAAAAATGGGGAAGTCCCAGGGATGTTAATAAGGATAGCTTTTTCGAAGCTGACAGGCAGACCTATCCCGGAACCTGGGATACTGTAGACCTTGCAAACAGGCTCGTAGTCTGCGTGCCCCACTCAGCGGACCCGGTATTATTCGGAATTAGAGGAGAAAGCCCCGAACTCGTTAGCAAAGCTGCATCCCTGATTCGGTCCGAACCTGTTGAGCGCTTTGCCGTGTACAGGACAAACCAGGGAACGGACATGCATCTCCTGCCGGCAGCAAGCATCTCTGAAATCCGGGACATGCATTCCTACAGATTCGAAGGAACGGTCTCGGCAGTCCCGAAAACCATTGAAGGGGGACACGTTATCTTTGCTGTTCGGGACGGAAAAGGAGACGAAATAGACTGCGCAGCCTTCGAACCGACCAAGAACTTCAGGGTGCTTGCCCGAAGACTGTTACTCGGTGACCAGATATTCCTTTCAGGAAGCGTAACTTCCGGAACCCTGAACATTGAAAAAATGCAGGTTAAAGAGCTTGTCCTCCTTTACAGGGAAGAGAACCCGAAGTGTCCGGAGTGCGGAAAACACATGAAGTCCGCAGGGCAGGGACAGGGGTTCCGCTGCAAGAAATGCGGAACACGGGCATCCTCAAAAATTCGGTGCGAAGCCGAAAGAGACCTGGAACCCGGACTCTATGAAGTTCCTCCATGTGCAAGAAGACACCTCGCAAAGCCGCTGGCAAGGGAAAGAGACCAGAACATAAGGATTCATCCTTCCCGGTGAACGGGAAAGGCTATAGAGCTTAAATTCCCGAAGCTCTACACCCGTGCCTGCCTTTCCACCAACCCGAAAAACTCAGTACAGTTCCGGCACGGGCGGAGATTTTCTTTTATGCTCGTTTCTCTCAATGCGCCTGGTAACGGAGTTGAGCTGCTCAATGGAAATCCCGGTATCCTTCAGAATCTTTTCCTGTTCTGCTCCTTCTTCAATCATCCTGAGCACATCATCAACCTTCAAGTAAGAAATCCCAAGTTCGGCTTCATCGGTCTGCCCTGTCCACAGACCTGCGGACGGCTTTTTGGTAATAAGGGGATCCGGGATTCCAAGCCTGCGGGAAAGTTCCCAGACCTCGGTCTTGTAAATCCCGCCTATCGGCTCAAGGTCGACGCCTCCGTCCCCATACTTCGTGTAATAGCCGAGGAGGATCTCGGTTTTGTTTCCCGTCCCGACGACCATGCGGTTTAGCCTGTTTGCATGGAAATAAAGAAGAGACATCCGGGTTCTTGCCTTCAGGTTGCCCCTGGTGAGCCGGTCCGAAGATTCGCTCTCGGGAATAGAAGCCATGAAAGCCGAGACAATGCCTGAGATGTCAATTGTCCGATACTCAATCCCGAGCCAGTCGGCAAGAATTTTCGCATCTTCACTATCAACAGCCGGGGTCAGGCTGCTTTCGGGCATGTGGAGGCCAAGAACCCTCTCTTTCCCCAGAGCTTCTACAGTAAGTGTTGCGGTTAGGGCAGAGTCGATTCCTCCGCTGATGCCTACAACTGCCCCGTCCACACCTGCTTTATCGGTCTCATTCCGGATAAACTCAATAATCCTGTTCTGTGCTTTTTCAAAGTCCATGTTCTCAAATTCCTGGAGTTTTGTTAATAATTGAAATCCGGTAATCTCGAAGTCAAATCCTAATTTAAACTCTAGTTCATCGGAAGACCGGAATAATCCAGCTATATGAATAATTTAGCCATGTGAATAATCCAGCCATATGAATAATTCAGCCGTATAAATAATCCAGCCATATGAAAACCAATCATACACATCTTAAAGGCTGATTCAGGTTGTATTAAACAGTTTTATACACAGAAGCTGTAAATATATTAATCTACCAGCGAAAATGGGATAAGGGTAAACTTATTTAATAAATAGGAGATATAGGAGACTCACCTTCCGGGCATAATAATATAAATACCTGAATATTAAAAATACTCAGTAACTACCCATTACCTGAGTATCCCGGTATCGAGATGCCAAAAGTGTCTTAAGTTGGCGAAAATGCATATTCCAGGAGTGTAAAAAACAAAAATATCTGGACATCGCCATGCTGAGGACTTTCGGATACGGATTCAATACCCGGAATGGCCCAGAGAAAAGCGCATACGGGACAAATTTTCCCGGATGAAAGGCATTAAAATAAAAAGAGCACCTAATAGAATGCATATTCCAGAATTACACGATCCGGAAAATTCGGGAAAATCCAGTATCCTTTCATTTTACTTCGTTACCAGATAAAATTATAATCAAAAAGACAACTATTTTCGGGATGATCCATGGAAGAAATACAGTTGAAGGTTGAAAAGGCATACCCTATCGACCTTGGAAGAGGAATTATCCGGCTTGACCCTGCAGCGCTACTGAAACTTCAGCTCTCTCCCGGCGACATTGTAGAGATTAGGGGGAAGAAAAAGACCACAGCAAAGGTATGGAGAGCAGACCGGCAGGATTGGGAACAGGGAATAGTGCGAATTGATAATTTTATCCGGCAGAATGCCGGAGTTTCCATCGGGGAGAAGGTGACCATTAAAAAGGTCGAAGCCCCGGAAGCAAAAAAGCTCATTCTGGCGCTTCCGGAAAGCATGACTCAGGGAGGGCCCGAACTGCAGTTTGGAGAGCATGCGAATGAGATCATAAAGCGGCACATCCTGAAAAGACCTGTTTTCAAGGGGGACATAATTCCGATTATTAATTCGATGTCTCAGCCAATGACTGAGTCCCTGACAACAAGCCAGGTAATCCCGCTGGTTGCTGTTGAGACGGACCCGGCAAACACCATTGTCCTTATCACGGAAGCCACAATTATTGAGCTCCGGAAAAAGCCGGTACAGGGCTACGAAAAAGCGACCAGAGGCGTCACTACCTACGAAGACATCGGAGGGCTTGGCCAGGAGATCATGCGTGTCCGGGAAATAATAGAGATGCCGATGAAACACCCGGAGCTCTTTGCCCACCTCAATATAGAGCCTCCGAAAGGAGTTATCCTCTACGGCCCACCCGGAACCGGAAAGACCCTTATCGCAAAAGCCGTGGCAAATGAATCCGGGGCAAGCTTCCATTACATTGCAGGGCCCGAAATCGTTGGAAAGTTCTACGGGGAAAGCGAGGAAAGGCTGAGGAAGATCTTCGAAGAAGCAACCCAGGACGCCCCTTCGGTTATTTTCATTGACGAAATAGACTCCATTGCCCCCAAAAGGGAAAACGTAACAGGAGAAGTTGAAAGGCGTGTTGTTGCCCAGCTCCTGACCCTTCTTGACGGGATGGAGGAAAGGGGGCAGGTCGTGGTTATAGGAGCTACCAACCGTGTGGATGCAATCGACCCCGCACTCAGGAGACCGGGGCGTTTTGACAGGGAAATCCATATCGGAGTGCCGGATACCAAAGACAGGTACGAGATTCTGCAGATCCACACCCGGGGCATGCCAATCGAGAAAGATGACGAAATCACACCAGCAGAGTCCGAAGTCGAACTTGAAGAAGCAACTGAAATCGAAGCTGAAATAGAAGTCGATGAAGCTGCCCTGGAGAGAGAAAAAAAAGAGAAGACAAACCGCTATCTCATGTATCTGGCTGAGAAGACGCAGGGCTTTGTAGGGGCAGACCTTCTGGCTCTCGTGCAGGAAGCCGCAATGCGCTGCCTCAGGGAAAACCTGCCTGACCTTGACCTCGAAAAGGAAACAATTCCTCCCGAACGGCTGGAAAAGATTGTTGTAACCAAGAAGAACTTCGAAGATGCTTTGATGGAAGCCGAACCCTCAGCCCTGAGGGAGATCTTTGTTGAGATGCCTTCGGTTGGCTGGGACGGCGTGGGAGGCCTGGATGAAGCGAAGAATGCGATCATCGAAGCCGTCGAGTGGCCTATTAAAAACCCGGAAAAATTTGTCAAACTGGGCATAAAAGCTCCGAAGGGAATCTTGCTTTACGGCCCACCGGGGACGGGAAAGACCCTGATAGCCCAGGCTGTAGCCAAAGAGTCAAACGCCAATTTCATAAGCGTCAAAGGGCCGGAGATGTTTTCGAAGTGGCTCGGGGAGTCGGAAAAAGCAATCAGGGAAACCTTCAAGAAAGCAAGGCAGGTTGCTCCCTGTGTTGTCTTCTTTGATGAGATTGACTCCATTGCTGCCATGCAGGGCATGGAATCTACGGACAGCCGGACTTCGGAAAGGGTGCTCAACCAGCTGCTGACCGAAATGGACGGGCTTGAGACCCTCAAGGACGTGGTAATTATTGCCGCAACAAACCGTCCTAACCTGCTTGACCCCGCAATCATGCGCCCGGGCCGTTTTGACAGGCTGGTTTACGTTGGTGCACCTGACCGTAAAGGCAGGATGAAGATCTTTAAGATCCACACAAGGAATACCCCGCTTGCGGAGGACGTAGATCTTGAAAACCTTGCCAATATAACTGAAGGATACGTGGGTGCTGACATAGAAGCAGTATGCAGAGAGGCTGTAATGTTTGCCCTCAGAGAGAACTTCGATGTTGAAGCAATTGAGATGAGGCACTTCAGAGAAGCCCTCAAGAAAGTAAAACCCACAATTAACGAAAACATTGCACAGTTCTATGAGAAGATAGAGGAGCAGTTTAAGGGAGGCCAGAGACCAGCAGAGACAGCTGGGTATGTAGGATACAGGTAAATGGCACAAGGTTAAGAGCTTAAATTAGTATGACTCAAATGGGTAACTTTTAAAAGGAAAGAGTTTATAAAGATATAGCTTTAAATTGAATAAAATATCAAAAGTAAAAGTATTTAACCTCAAAAGCCAGCATTACCCAAATTCCGCATAACACCGAGCACGGAGACCAGATAAGTATGTCTAAAATATTTGCAAGAAACCTCCTCTTCAACAAGCAGGTGATGGCTACTGACGGGACGGAGATCGGAACTCTGAGCAACATTGTAGTAGAAATCAAAGGAGGACATATCATTGACCTTATGGTCAGCCCCAATCCCACCTTTGATGTTTCAAGATACAAAAAAGAGGATAACTATATCCTGATTCCCTTTGACTCCGTAAGCGCCATCAAAGACTATATTATAATAGACAAAATGAAAGCAAGGGTATAATTGAGCAACAAAGAAAGGGAAGAATGAGTTTCCTTTCCTTTCATCTTATTTTCATTTTCGTTTTGTATTCATTTCAGCCCCGAGTTTCGCTGCCCGAGTTTCGCTTCGGGAGCACGAGGTCCTTTTCGCTACGCTCCGCTTCGCTCAAGAGGACTAATTTAAGGTTTTATAACAATAATGTTTCACTACTCGAGTTTCGCTTCGGGAGCACGAGGTCCTTTCGCTACGCTCCGCTTCGCTCAAGAGGACTAATTTAAGGTTTTATGTAACTATTCATCTATACCTTCGTAAAAGCAATTTTTCCTCGTTTCGAGGAAAAATTGGATATAAATTGAATACTATTTCATTTCGTTATCATGCTTACACGTGAAGAGATCCTTGAAATTTATGAAGCTGGTCCTGAAGCAGTTATTGCTGTAATCCAGAGACTTGAGTATATCATAGAGAAACAAGCTTCTCAGATTGCTGAACTTGAAGAACGTGTAAGAATTTTAGAGGCTCGTTTGAATCAAAACAGCCAAAATAGCAGTAAACCTCCTTCTACTGATGTTTTTTGTAACGAAAAACCAAAACCTAAGAGTCTCCGTAAGAGTAGCGGCAAAAAAGCCGGTGGTCAAAAAGGTCATCCTGGAAAAACTCTTAAACTGGTTGAAAACCCTGATTAGATAAAATACCATTCGCCGGAATACTGCGATCATTGTGGTCATCATCTTGAAGATACTGAAGTTCAGGACTATGAACGTAGGCAAGAAGCTGAAATTCCTCCTGCCCAAATCATATTTACTGAACATCGTTGTGAAATCAAGAAGTGTCCTCACTGCGGGAAAGTTAACAAAGGTTCTTTTCCAGAGTCTATAAAATTCCCTATTCAATATGGTCCTCGTCTTTTAGCCTCAATTCTGTATTTGAGGAACTATCAATTTATTCCATATGAAAGGATTTGTGATTTGGTAGAGGACTTCTACGGCGTACGTATCAGCCCTGCTACCATAAAAAGGGCGGAAATAGAATGTTTTCAGAACCTGCAACCTTTTGAAGAAGCTGCTATGAAACATCTATTAGCGTCTCATACTGCTCATTGTGATGAGACAGGGATGAGAGTTTTAGGGACGAAATGGTGGCTTCATGTTGTCTCAAACAATTTATGGACCTACTATTTCCCACATCCAAAAAGAGGGACAGAAGCAATGGATGCTCTGGGATTTCTTCCGCAATACAATGGGGTAGCAGTTCATGATGGATTTGCTTCATATAACAAGTATGAATGTGAACATGCTCTGTGCAACGCTCATCTTAAACGGGAACTTACCGGGATTGAAGAGAATTTTGAGCAGCAATGGGCTAAAGAGATAAATGAACTACTCAGTGAGATGAAAAAGTATACTGATGAATGTAGGGAGATGGAAATTCCAATAGATCCAGAAAAAGTAAGGGAACTCGAGGGAATATACGATGCAATAATGCAGGGAGGAATTGAAGAAAATCCACCGCCTGATCCCTTAAAAGAACAGGTGAAAAAGAGAGGAAGAAAAGCACAAACAAAAGCAAAGAATCTCCTTGATAGGTTCATACTACACAAGGAACAGATTCTGCGATTCCTCAATAACCTGAGAGTTTCGTTTGACAACAATCAAGCGGAAAGAGATATCAGGATGATGAAGCTACAACAGAAAATATCAGGAACTTTCAGAAGTATAGAAGGAGCGGTAGCTTTCTGCAGAATTAGGGCTTACATATCATCAATTAAAAAGAATGAACTCAATGTCATGGATGCTATTCTAGCGGCGCTCAATGGAGCGCCGCTATTAGCCTGAGAATTACGGCATTGCTCAAAAAACATACTTTTTTATCGGTGGCTGAATAGTTACGGTTTTATAACAATAATGTTTCACTACTCGAGTTTCGCTTCGGGACAGAAAAATCTATGATTTTTCTTGTAGTTGCGATATAATCGCAACAGCACGAGGTTCTTTTCGCTACGCTCCGCTTCGCTCAAGAGGACTAACTTATGAGTTAAGAAGTGATCTTCTTTCAAGCAGACTAAAAATACAGGTTTCAGATCCATAAAACCTGATTGGCTATATTGTGTCGTTTTTATTCCGCTCGATGCAGGAGAGCGGTCTTTTCCGTAAAAACCCTAATTTGATAGATTCTGCTAATTAATACAGTATTTTCTTACACAAAACACGTTGCATTGACACACTACATCTCAGTAAATTAAAAAATGTCCAAAAATCATAAGATGCAAGACAAAACTTTGAATTGTATTAAAAAAACAGAAGCATGAAGCCCATTTCAACATTATAAAATGTGTGCTTCTGTCAAATTTGGGTAAAAAAGAAGAAAAAAGAGCAAATTTAAAGACCAACGTCTATGGAATAATAGAAGGCACAAATGAAAGATGGCCAGGATGATATTTATGAAATCCAGTCAGTATGATACTGCTTTTGTTAAAGAAAATATGATGGGACCGAATTCAATGAAAATTATTGAAGAGGTGGCAGAATCACTAACACTTGAAAAGGAAATGAGGGTACTGGATCTTGGCTGTGGGAAGGGATTAACTTCAATATTTTTGGCAAAAGAATATGATGCTACGGTTTTTGCTACTGACCTATGGATTAGTGCGACGGAGAATTATGAAAGAATCAAATCAATGGGCATTGAGGATAAAATAATACCAATACACGCTGAAGCACACGATTTACTATTTGCAGAAGAATTTTTTGATGTCACCATAAGTATAGATGCCTATCACTATTTTGGTGTCGAGGAAGATTATTTGACAAAACACCTTGCTCCGCTTGTAAAAAGAGGAAGGAAAATAGCAGTTGCAGTCCCGGGGTTGAAAAAGGAATTCGAAAATGGAGTTCCGGAAGAACTATAGCCATACTGGCTTGACGATATGAGCTTAACTCTACACTCATACAACTGGTGGTATAACCTATGGAAAAAATCGGATACGGTCAGCATAAAAGAGTGTAAGGAATTAAAGTGTCTGGAAGAAGCCTGGCAGGAATGGCTTTCCTGTGATAATGACTATGCCCGCAGAGATATAGGAATGATGGAAGTCGAGGGTGGAAATTACTTCAACCTGGTTTAGATAATAGCCACAAGACTGTGAAAATACCTCTTAAATTGAAACGCAGGTGGCAAATTGTAACGAATGCGGAGGATTAATGATGAAAATCTATCAGGTAGACGCATTTACAGAGAAACCGTTTTCAGGAAACCCGGCAGGAGTATGTGTCCTGAGTGAGAAGCTGGACGAGAAATTGATGCAAAATATAGCCAGCGAGATGAACCTGTCCGAAACCGCATTTCTTGTTAAAAATGATGATGGATACGACCTGAGGTGGTTTACACCTGATTCGGAAATTGACCTCTGTGGGCATGCAACACTGGCAAGCGCCCATATCCTGTGGGAAAAAGGATATCTGGAAACAGACCTGGAGGCAAAATACAGCACAAAAAGCGGATTACTGACGGCGAAAATAAATGACGGTTGGATCGAATTAAATTTCCCGGCATTACCTGAAGAAAAAACAGAACTCCCGGCAGAGCTACTGGAAGCCCTGGGCGTGGAAGCGAGCTATGTCGGGAAGAACATATTTGATTACCTGGTAGAAGTTGAATCCGAAGAAACAGTAAGAACAATGAAGCCGGATTTCCCGAAACTGCTAGAAGTCCCGGCAAGGGGAGTAATCGTTACAGCGAAATCCAACGCCGGAGAATACGATTTCGTATCGAGATTTTTCGCACCGGAAATCGGAGTATGGGAAGACCCGGTCACAGGGTCAGCTCACTGCTGTCTGGGACCTTACTGGCAAAAAAAAGTTGAACAAGGACGAATTCGTTGCCTACCAGGCTTCGGAACGCGGCGGCGTCCTGAAAGTAAAAGTTACCGGGAAACGGATTTTAATTTCAGGGAAGGCAGTGACAGTGCTGGAAGGAGAATTATTAATTTAAAAATAAGAGGAAGCGGCAAATTGATCCAATAAAAACAATAATAGATTCACTCTCCAGGCACTGGTAGCAAGTTTAGAGGCGGCGGGATTTATGACTGTTGAAGCGATTGGCTGTTGTGGGGCATATTGCGGGACATGTAAGGAATTGAGAGCAGGAACCTGTAAAGGCTGCAAATTTGGCTATATAAATGGTGAAAGAGACATAAACAAAGCCCGATGCAAAATGAAAGTATGCTGCATTAAAAAGAACTATAATACCTGTGCAGATTGTCCTGACTTCCTTTCATGTCCGGTTATCAGTGACTTCTACAGCAAAAATGGGTACAAATATAAAAAATACAAACAGGCTCTTGAATACATCAGGGATAACGGATATGCCAGTTTCCTCCAGATAGCTGACAGCTGGAAAGGTGCTTACGGCAAATGTAAATGATATTTATGAGAACGAACCGACCAACGCCCGACTCTGAGCCCGGGGGTTGAGAGTCTCATAATAACACCCCTTTCAGCTATACACGTGGATGGCAAGGGTTTTGGAGTGTTTTCGGGTTGGTGAGATGAATCGTATTTGAAAGGAATCTGCTGATTTATGAGGACGGATAGTATAAATCACTGGGATATTGTTGCTGAAAGCTATAGTGCGGAAAACCATCAGGGAAAAAATTTTCATGCCCAGATATATCTGGCTACCGTCAAGGAATTATTAGGCGATGTAGCCGGAAAACATGTCCTTGATGCAGGATGCGGGGACGGCTTTTTTTCGTTCGAACTTGCACAAAAGGGAGCAATAGTTACCTCTGTCGACAATTCTGACGTGATGTTAAATATAGCAAAGCGCAAGCACTTCCATAGTAATCTTCAATATCATAAAATGGATTTGACCAGAAAGTTAACTTTTGAAAATGAATTATTCGATATTGTTGTGGCGAATATGCTGCTGATGGATATTCCTGAGATCGATTCATTTATTCATGAAGTAGCACGGGTATTGAAAAAGCCTGGCAATTTTATTTTCTCGATAACACATCCTTGCTTCTTTTCAGGTAACTGGGAGGAAGATGAAAACAACATAAAAATGTATAAAAAAATTGGAAACTATCTGGATGAAAGAGTAGAAGAATTGAATTTTTGGGGTAAAACCTTACACTATCACAGACCTTTATCAAGATATATGGATGCGATTGAAAAAGCCGGGATGTATATAAGTTCATTTAGAGAACCGGTTCCTCCAAGAGAGTTAACAGAATTATATCCGGAACAGGAGTATCATTATAGAATTCCGTCATTTGTAGTAATCAAAGCAAAGTCAATTTAAGAAAAATACTCCGGTATTCGTATAACAACGGCTTTCAAGCAAGGTTTCGGGCTTTGAAGTATTATTGTTTTGTATTCAGGAGAATAAGTATGGATGTGAAAATGAAAGGCATTGTAAGGGTTGTACCATACGATCCTGAGTGGAAAACCGAATTTTTGAAAATAAAAGCAATGATTGTTGACTGCACTGGCGACTTTATAACTGGTGTCGAGCATGTCGGAAGCACAGCGGTTGAAGGTCTTGCTTCAAAACCTATTATTGATATTGATGTAGTCATTGATTCTTACGATATTTTCCCGGCTGTGAAAGACAGGCTTTCAGAAATTGGGTTTGAACATAAAGGAAATTTAGGTATTGAAGGCAGAGAATCTTTTAAGAGAACCTTCATAGACGATTTTATGCCTTACCACCTGTACGTATGTCCAAAGGATGGTAAAGGTTATCTTGAACATATCGCTTTTCGTGATTATTTAAGGAATCATCCGGAAGCTGTGAAAGCTTACGGAGAACTCAAAACAAAGCTAGCCGAACAGTTTAGAACCGATATTATAGGTTATATGGATGGAAAACATGAATTCTTACAAAACATTCTTAAAAACGTAAACAAAGAATAATTTTTGTTGGCTTTCGGGTATTATAAAAGGCAGGAATTAAGATAGAAATTGGGGCCCTCACCACAAAGGTTCAGGGAATTGATGTTTCATATAGAGCTTGCCCCAAAGCCAATCTAATCTCTTATCATTAGAATTTTTCAGGATTGATTTTGTGATCCGAAACTTAATTGACCATTCGAAATACGAGATTCGGAGGAAAAATTTCGAGTTTCGGGAGCGCCTCAGCATAAATATTATTTTGATGATTTTTGCGGACACTACAACTACCGATTAAAAGAATTTAATCTGTTTTTGAAAAAAATTATAGCATGATATAGGGTAAAATTAAAAGAAAAATAAAAATATAATTTGCAAAAACCCTTTTTTACACCCTTTCTGGCTTTTTTATACCAATTTAGTAACTCAGATATAACAAAGGTTCCCTGAATACTACATAAATAATATTAGTTTAATAAGATAACTTTATATAACAAGTATATGTAGTTAGTGGTACGTATAATTAAAAAAACTTAACAGTGGGGAAGGAAAACGTGAAACTGACACCTGAATAAGAACGGTTAGTTTCAAGGAAAAAATCGGTACATAAAATCTGAATGGACGCTCTGTTCGCCTGGCTTCATGCCTCCAAACAGGGATATTTTTGGACTGGTAGAAACCTGCCCGAAAATTAAGGCAATTCAGGGAGCTTATCCCAAATCATCTTTTGGTATAATTGATTAAAGTGTTGATTGTTAGAGACTTTGGTGATATAACTTATATTGATGTTTGGGAATTGTAAAGTTTGGAATTCAGTCGTGTGTAAAATTAACGATCGGAGTCCAAAATCCAAAAGCTCGATCAGTTACTTACAAAAGATATGGAGCAGTAATTTCGAGTTTTGGGATCAGCTCAGGTACAAACCTTGAATGAATACAGTAAAAATTAATTGAAAAATAAGTGGGTGAAGTTTTATGGAATATGTAACAAAAACATGTCCAATTTGTGGGAATGAGTTTATAGTCCAGAAAAAAGTGGAGGAAAAGGCAATTTACTGTACAATTAAATGCCTTTTAGCTGCTCAGGGAAAAGTGAAGAGGGAAAAAACTTCCTCATTCATGTCTGTATGAATTATTCCGTTTCACAGAAAACAGTATAATTTCTTTACTATTTCCCTCAAACCTAAAGCAATTGAAAAATGAAACCAAATTAAATCAAAAACACACATGATATTCTTCGAATAACAGGCAGAAAAAATGAAAGTAATTGAAAGTACTTTCATGCCAAAATAACTTAATAAAACCCGTTTAAATCAAAAAATAGCTTTACAGTGGGGGAACATACAAATTAGAGTAGTTAGTCCAAGAGAAGAAATCTTTACACTGAATGCAGATGAGCGCCTTGTTCACCTAGCTTTCAGGCCTTCAAACAAGGACATCTCTGGATTGATAGAAACATTCCCGAAGATTGAGGTAATTCAGGTACCTAAATCCTATATGGCTACGGTCTCAAGGTCCATAGAATGTTTCTTCAGATTCAGAGAATTCAGCTTGTATAAGGGGATATGTGGGTCACAGGAAAGATATATGCGAATACTTCGCAATCCCATCCTCAGTGATTGAAAAGATTAAGGATATGAAAATAGAAGGTAAAGCAGCTGAGGAGATTGAAAAGAAGGTTTCAAAGGAGGGCAAGCTGAACCGTGGAATGGTCGCTTATATCCTGACCAGGGAAACTCCCGTATAAATCAAAGAAATTCCCATATAAATCAAAGAAACTCCCATATATATCCAAACCGGATAAAGTACAACCTTTAAGAATTTGCTGGGGATTAACACGTAAGAAGATACTGAATCTTTCGAAACTTAATCCCCAGCTTATAATCTTCAGCTTAATTACTCCTATAAGGGAAAAATTCAATATCTCTCATCCGGTAACTTCATATTCTCTATTTTTAATAATTCGTTTATTCTATTCTCTTAATCAAGTTTGATATAAAAGAAGGCTTCAGGCATGAAGGATTTTCCGGAATTTATGAAAAACAAAAGTAATCATATCAGTAGTAAAGAGCAAAATACTGAAGATATTGATGGCTACTTTTACGAAGGTACAGACGGCAGCCAGATGGCGTTCTGGACCTGTTACTCTGATAGAGCTTCCAGGAAACATATTCATGAATTTGATGAGTACATGGTATGCATTAGTGGACAATATACAGCAGTATTGAATGATGAGGAGTTTGTTCTTAATCCCGGAGACGAATTATTCATCCCAAAGGGAACAGAACAGTGGGGGAGATGTATTGCCGGAACGAGAACTATTCATGCGTTCGGGGGAAAAAGGATTTGTAGAAGTGAAGAATAAGGTATTTTAGAAATGTGGGGTATAGAGGATCCTGTGAACCACCTTCTTTTATGTTACATCGAGCAGCCTTTACTATAAATTAGGAAAGATACCTGCGAAAATTTCGCATTAGCATCAAAACAATCACAACAAATCCTATAGTAAGCACGGCAGCTAAGCCACGATGCTGTGAAAAGTGATTAACGAAGGATGTGAGTCCAAGTCCGATTAAAGTAACTGCAATTACATAGTAGTTTTTTCGCCTTGAAATATCGAGATATATTTTCAAGTTATTACTTATCAGTTCATTACCCTCTCTATATCCTACCTTGTCGCCTCTTCTTACTAGCTTTCTGTGGTGAAAAATTGCCAGCACGTTACCAATTGAGATAAAAAAAGCTATGAATAAACAAAAAAGAGCAAAAGCGATATGATAAGAACGAAGAGCTTCCTGGTAGCTAGAAATTCCTCTGCCATAAACAAAACTAAGAGCTGCGATAGAGAAACCAAATACTGTAAATGTTAAGGTTATTAACGAAAAAAATCTATCCAGAATTTTATTTTGCTCCTCGAATAGATCTTTTTCAATACTTCTTTGCATGGCCTGATTTTCGTCCTCTACCATACTATATCTCCACACCACTATTCTCTTTCCAATTTTAGAAAGATCTCAATATTGCATGTTTTATAGTCCCAATATTGTATGTTTTATGATTTCATTATTACATGTCTTATACTCCCAATGTTGTATGTTTTATATATAGATCAATAAAAGATCAATAAAAACGTAATTCCACATCATTTTTAATTCGTAAAAGATTTTGTAGTATTTACCGACAGGCGAGTAAGGTGAGTAAGATGCACACTCAAAGCAACAATATTTAGGACTACCTTAAAAAAAGTGAAGTCATAAACTATGATCATAAGCTGATTGTTGACAAGTGTCGTGAACTAGAGAAAGATATTGGAGAGATAGAAGAAAAAGACGAAATCGGCTTGATTAAGAAAATTTATGAGTTTGTCCGGGATGATATCGATCATTCAGGGGATATAGGCGCACGGGAGGTCACCTGTAAGGCATCGGAAGTTCTTGAATTTGGGCATGGGATCTGCTGTGCTAAATCTCACCTGCTTGCAGCCATGCTGAGATATTTCGGGGTACCGGCTGGGTTCTGTTATCAGAAACTCTCTTCAAGTCGTGATGTTAACATAAAATTCTTGCACGGCTTAAACGCCGTATATTTAAAAGATCTGGATAAATGGATAAGACTGGATGCAAGAGGTAACAAGCCAGGCCGTGATGCTCAGTTTTCCATATACGAAGAAAAGATTTCCAAGCCCGTAAATAAAGAGCTTGGAGAAGAAGACCATCTCGTAATCTTCACGGGGCCCAATCAAACCGTTGTTGAAATATTAAAGAATAGTAAAGATCTGAGAGAATTATGGGAGCAGTGGGACCTCGGGTTGAGAGACTTGTTTCGCGATTAAGAGGTAATTCCGGGTCAGGGAAACGCCGTCCGGTCGTTCAATGTAACTTCGGCTGGGAGTATTCCTTCCATGCCCGGTTCAGTGGCTATCCGTGAGCCGGATAACAGCAAGATTTTAAAGAAAACATAAAAAATAGATGCCATTCTGGATTAACATTTTTTATTTCGTTAGGGGATCAGGAGATGTATATTGATTTAGGCAAGCTTGATTATAAGTTTTTACATAAGCCTTTATTAATAGGAGGAAAGGCGATGGAATATTACGGGCTTCGGAAATCAGGCCCAGATATTGATTTTGTGATATCAGAGAAGACCATTTGAGACTGGCTCAGAAGTATCCTAGCAATATAAAAAACTTACATGGTGACATTGGAATATGCGAGTTTGAATTTGAAATATGGAACCAGATATGTACATTTGATTATAATTATTTAAAGGAAAATGCGATAGAAGAAAAAGAATACGCTGTAATATCTCTAGAAAAACTTCTCTTTCTAAAAGCTCTAGCAATGAAAATGCCCAGGTATTTAAAAGATTTAGAACTTATCGTTGATAAAATATTGAAGGAAGCATATGATAAACAATAATATAATTTGAGTTCTACTATTTTCCACAAAGTTTCCAGGTTTCCAAATACTATTTGATAATAATGCATGTTATTTGATAATAATACCTACTTATTAAAAAAATCGTTTGAATCAGATTTAAGAGAATCTAACTTGTTTTCGGCAGGTCGAGATCTAATTTTTAATAAGAAAAATAATAAAGATGAAGTATGAAACTTGAAATTCAATTTGACCAACTAAATGAAAAATATGTGGATGCAGCCGCTGATTTAATTATGTCTGCATACATTGAAGAAAAGACGGCGATTCCATTTTTACCTTATGAAAAAGACCACTTATACTATCTCAGGAAGTTAATTAAGAACTTATTTGACAACGGAACAGGCATTGCTGCTATAAGAGGAGAAGAATTAATCGGGTTTATCGCCGGATTTGAGGTTAAAGAACTATTTGGGAAATGTAAAGGTATTTACAGTCCTCTATACGGGCACGGCGGGAAAAATGAATATAGAAGTGTATTGTACCAGGAGTTATATACGCACGTAGCTGAAATATGGGTAAGAAATGCCTGCTTTACTCACGCGTTAACATTTTTCGCACATGACACGAAAACTACTGATTTATGGTTTTGGCAGGGTTTCGGTCTGCGCTGTGTAGACTCTATTTGCGAATCAAAACAGATTTCTGTAAATAATCCTTCTGATATTATAATTGGAAAAGTCAACGTGCCTGATATTCCCGCTTTAGCAGATATTCATAGACAGCATAACATGTATTATGGAAACTCACCTGTTTTCATGCCTAGAAGAGATGAAGATCCGGTCCAGGATTTAACCGCTTGGCTTAAAGAAGGAAATCGTCATTTATGGGCTGCTTATCAGGATGGAAAACCGCTGGGATATATGAAAATTCAACCAGACGCTGAAACTTTTGTTTCGGACCACAGGAATGTTATGAACATAACCGGTGCATATGTTCTGGAAAGTGAAAGAAAAAAAGGTATAGGAACTATGTTATTGGGAGCAATACAGGAATGGCTTTTACAAAACGGTTATACTCTTTGCGGAGTGGATTTTGAATCCATAAATATTACGGGAAGCAGATTCTGGAATAAGCATTTTGTTCCGTATGCGTATAGCATGGTCAGACGGATTGATGAGAGAATTTCAACATGAGTTAATCAACTCTAAAAATAAGTTAATTAATTCTAAACACAGGCTAATTATTCAGCTACCCTTGTTCCTAAGAAAATCAAGATATACGATCTAAAAACCGGGCGCGACTTAAGTGAAGTATCCGAAGAGGTTTACGCAGAAGTGAAGAACTGGATAATAAACAATTTAAAAAAAACCGGAAAAAAGAGAGACGCCGGTCTGAACAGGTTTCTTTTTTTTATGATTTTTTATTCCCGGATTTTTCTGACTCAATCTCCCTCTCTATGGTTGCAATAGCAAATATCTCCCCGAAGTTATTCAACAATGGGGAGGCGGTCAGCCATATATCTACGATCCGGCCGTCCTTGCTGAGTCGCTGGGTTCGATAAGGTTTTAGAGCTTCAGCCCGGCCAAGCCTCTTTACTGTGTTCAACTCTTCTTCTTTCCGATTTTCCGGGATCATGGAGCCAATATTCATATTCAGGGCCTCGGCTTCATTCCAGCCGTACATCTTCTCAGCACTTGGATTCCAGGCCAGGATCCGACCCTCCAGATCCTGTAATGTTATAGCATCATTCGAGTAGCGAACAACCATATCCAGGCGGGCTTCGGATTCCTTCAGTAGCTCCTTCGCCCGCTTCAACTCGGTAATCTCGGTAAAAGTAATTACTGCTCCCCTAATAATGTTTTCAAGTGTGCGATAGGGCCGGATGCGCATCAGGTACCATATGCCGTCATGGGCCTGGACTTCAATGTTTTTGGGCACCAGCTCGTTTAGCACCTCACGTATGTCCTCTATCAGGCTGTCATATCCCAACAGGTTTGAGACGATGTCTCCAATAGATCGTCCTACGTCAGTAGGGATCAGGTTAATAATTCGTGTGACTTCAGGAGTGAAACGCATAATGCGCAGTTGATGGTCCACAAAAATTGTGCCTATACCCGTGCCAGCCAGTAGATTATTCATATCGTCATTAGCTTGAGACAGTTCGGTCACCTTATTTTGCAGTTCAGCATTGACCGTGACCAGTTCTTCATTGGTCGACTGTAATTCTTCCTTGGAGGTTTCCAGCTCCTCATTGGTGGACTGCAGTTCCTCGTTGATTGACTGCATTTCTTCGTTGGAAGATTTGAGTTCTTCATTGGAAGCCTCCAGTTCTTCATTGGAGGCTTTGAGATCTTCTTCCTTGAGCTCCAGTTCTCGCCTCAGTGTCAGGATACGCATATCGATTCCCATTTTGCCCTCATCGGTTCCTTCTCTGGCACATCTGGCAACTGCCTCTTCGGTTTTATTTTGCTCTGATTCTGGAGATTCCTCAAAGGTGACCAGGAACAGATTTGGCCCACTGACTTTGCGGGGGCTTGCATTCACAGGTACGATTGTTAAATTTACGATAACAAAGTCGCCATTGGTTTTGACTTGCAGTCCGGGGTAGAATAATGGTTTTTTATCGACTGCCGCTTTGTGAAAGACCTTAATCAACTTCTGACGCAATCCCTCGCGCGCCATCTTCAGGATGTTCATGCCGGCCCCACCCGGAGCCAGTTCCAGGTACATGCCGGTACGTCCATGTATATAAAGAATCTCGCCTTTTTCGTTAACGAGTACGCTGGCAGGTGCGTAAAGCTGAAGCAACATCTGTTCGCTCAGTTCGCGCAATTTAGATTCACCGATGGGAACCTCTTCGGATGGTTTTTGAGTTTCCCTGAGTTCCAGTTGTGGCGGTACAAATTTTGCTATCGCATGGTATTGCTCATCTTCACCACTCTTTCTGCTTTTATACAGTTTTGCCTTGCGGTCCAGCGTGTCAAAAAGGTTCGTGAACCCGTATACGTTTTCGGAGGTACCAAGGAAGAGAAACTTGCCAGGATTCAACGCGTAGTGGAAGATGGGAATCAGTCTCTTCTGCAACTCCCCGTCCATATAGATCAGCACATTCCGGCAACTGACCAGGTCGAGTTTGGAGAATGGCGGATCCTTAATAAGATCGTGATCGGAAAAGATTACCATATCACGGATAACTTTTTGGACGCGGTAACTGCCGTCCGGACCCTGGGTGAAGAAGCGCCCCAACCGCTCCTTTGAGACATCGACAGAGATACTGGCAGGATAGGCGCCGATGCGGGCCTGTTCGATGGCATGTGCGTCAATATCTGTTGCGAAAATTTGTACTTTGAAAGGTTGTTTCAACAGATCCATATGTTCCTGGATCAGGATACCGATTGAGTAAGCTTCCTCGCCTGTGGAACAGCCAGGCACCCAGATACGTATCGATTCGTCTACAAGTTTGTCGATAAAGAGGTTCGGGATGATTTTTTCCTTAAGTACATCAAACGCATCTGGATTACGGAAGAAACTGGTGACGTTGATTAGAAAGTCTCGAAAGAGCGCTTCCACCTCGAGGGAGTTTTGCTCTAAATAATTCACATATTCTTCTATGTTCCCGATATTGTGGACTACCATACGCCGTTCGACGCGTCGGCTGATTGTGCCCCTTTTATAATGGGAAAAGTCGTGACCAGTATGGGTGAACACCAGATTGAATATCTTTTTCATCGCGTCTTCGGCCCTGAAAACTGGAGAGGATACTTTTTCAAAAGCTTGAGTGACATAGGCAACGAGATGGTACGGCATTTCTTGCGGCGGCAGGATGTAGTCAACCAGACCGGTGTCGATTACGTTGCGTGGCATGCTGTCATACTCGCTTGATTCGGGACTTTGTGCCATCACCATGCCGCCTTCAGCCTTAATTGCCCGTACTCCCAGTGTACCGTCACTACCTGTACCCGAGAGTACAATGCCGATAGCCCTTTCTTTCTTTTCCTCGGCCAGGGAACGGAAAAAAAGATCAATCGGCATGCGATGACCGCGTGGCTCGGCCGGTTCTAGCAAGTTCAATGCTCCCTCTTTATAAAGCATGTCCCGGTTAGGCGGGATAACATAGACACAGTTAGGCTCAACGTCCATCCCGTTAGTGACTTCGTAAACAGGCATATTTGTATAGTGACTTATCAGGTCTGTGAGTATACTTTTGTGCTTTGGATCCAGATGTTGCACCACAACAAAGGCGATGCCTGGCCCCAGGCTGTCGGGGATAGCTGAGAAGAAGGCTTCGAAAGCAACCAGTCCACCAGCTGATGCACCGATGCCTACTATGGGAAATTCATCCGTTGTGAATTCATGTATACCCTCCCCCGGAGCAGGAGGCTCAGAGATAGACATTGCTTCTGTAACATGTATCTGCTCTTCTTTTGCTACCTGCTTCCCTTTTGGTATCTGTTTTCCTGTTGGTACCTGTTTTCCTGTTGGTACCTGTTTTCCTGTTGGTATCTGTTTTCCTGTTGGTATCTGTTCCCCTTTTGGTACCTTCTTCCCTTTTGTTATTTGTGCTTTTTTGCTCGTGGTTTTATCTATAATCATATAGCCCCTTCCCTTCCTGCCTTGATCTGAATATTTTAATGCTCCTTTATATGTGCACCCAATGATGGAAAGCTCGAAAATCCCGTTCTGAATAATATGTGTTGTGCAAAGTTATGAGAAAAAATGGTAATTATATATGGAATAACTGTTCTCTCTACAAGGCTATATCCCTTTCTTTTCTGGCATGCTGATCCTGCCCGTGAGATTTTCAATGTCATTTGCACCATATAATTAAATTTAGTAGGGCTTACGATGAAAACTGATTATTTTTTCTGTTACCGTAAACTTCATGATGAACTCTGTTCCTTTGTCCCTTTTCAGTTCAAGTTCGCCGTCTAACTGTTCTACAAGGGAAATTACTAACTGAAACCCGAGACTATCCAGCTCTTCGATGTTAAGGTCTTTGGGAATGCCCACGCCGTTGTCTGAAACAATCATAGTAAAACTGGGGCTTTCGCAGTCTTTGCTATTGCTTTCTACGCATCCTATGCTGTTTCTACATTCTCTGTTCCCTTCTCTACGAAGTTTGATTCGGATTTCTCCTCTATCTCTACCTAAAAACGCATGTTTGAGGGAATTGGAAACAAGTTCGTTAACAATCATTCCTAATGGGACTGCTGTATCCATATCAAAGAAAATGTTTTTTTCCAGATCCATATTTAAGCTGACATCGATAGTTCCGAGCCTGTATGTCAGGAAAAGGTTGTCAGCAAGCTCCTTGATATAAGAAGAAAAGTCAAGTTTATCGAGCCCGCCACTTTTATGCAGCTCCTCATGAATAAGAGCCATAGATATAACTCTATCCTGGCTCTCCCTGAAGGCTTCCATAACCTCCGAATCCTTAATACCCTCTCTTTTATTAAACTTTTCAGCCTGTAGATCCAGCAGGGAGGAAATAACTTGCAGATTATTCTTAATACGATGATGAATTTCTTTTTTACGGGCAGCTTCTATATTTTCAAGGAATTTTTCCATCTCTTTTTTCTGGGTCACATCATAAATTGTACCCTGATAGAATTCCGGCTTTCCATTCCTGCTATTAATTTTCTGGTAAATTTCACTAACACATCTGACTCTTCCATCCCTATGCTTTATACGATACTCGATATCTCCATAACTGGGGGATGGGGAATTTCGAATCTTTTCTTCTGCTTTGAGAACGAGAGAAAGATCATCCGGATGGATTATGTCTTTCCACTTAATACGGGATGTAAACTCCTCTTCTCTATACCCGGTTATCTCTTCAACAGCCCCGTTCAAGAATACAGGAACGAAATTTTCATCAAGCTGAAAAACAATACCACGAAAATTTTGTATGAAAGAACGATATTTCTCCTCACTTTCTTCTACTTTTTTTATCGCAAGATTCCAATCCGTAATGTCTTTCAGTACTCCGATAACCTCGTAGGGATAACCTTCATTATCCTTAAGGCAAACCCCTTTGTTTTCTACGTCAATGTAAATTCCATCCTTTCTTCTCAATCTTAATTCTTCTTTAAATCTGTCTCCGGTTTTATTCATAGTCTGGAGTCTTTCATCCACATGTTTCATACTTAAAGGCTGGATACTTGTAATCCAAAAGTATTTGCCAAGATTCTGAATTTCTTCAAGACTATAGCCTGTAACTTCTTTTATAGCACCGGACCAGTTGCACCTATTTGTCCTTAAATCGTAATCATATACCAATTGGCCTGTCTGCTCTGTGGCAACACTGTATATTTCCTCGCTTCTCCGAAGTTTTTCCTCTGCTCGTTTACTATTGGTTATATCCCTGGCGATAACTAAAGCAGCGACCGGATTTTCAGAGGTATCAAGAATTGGAGAAACACTTAGCAAGATGTTTATTATTATACCATCTTTTCTTGACTGTAAAGTCTCATGATGATGGAGTCTATCGCCCTGTTTAATCAGTTCGGTTAATTCTTTCATTTCTTCGAATAGCGCAGGTGGCTCAAGGACAGACATGGACTTTCCCAGAATTTCTTTAGCCGAATAACCATAAATTCGCTCTGCGCCTGTATTCCAACTGGTAATTGTGCCATCAAGAGTCTCGGTTATAATTGCATCGTCCGATGATTCCACAATATTTGCCAGGATCTGAATTTGGTCTTTTGTCCTCATATTTTTCTTTGACAACTCCCCAGATATCAAGTCAAAAAATCCCTGTTTGAGGCTCCTGCTTTATCTAAAGTCTCAGATTGTATCTAGTCCAAATTTTATAATATTGTTGATATAAAAAAAGTGTTTATTGATGTATATAACTTGTAGAATATTAAGAAAGTGACGGAAAAACTAATCTATTGATTACACTACATTTTTATTTGCCTATGAAACTAATTGCATATTAAAGCTTTTACAACCGGTAGTTGCTACCGATTTAAACGAGAAGTAGGCTCTAAAACAGCCAGTTTCTTTTGAAGGAACTCTGGAGAGATTTTTTTTCGCAAAGGTTGTTTTTTAAACAAATCTTCCGTAATGGGAAAATTTTAAAACCCTTTCCAGAAGCTTTTTGAAGGGCAAATATCCAAAGATGTTTAAAACTCACGGGCCGGAAGTTATACTAATCTGAATATCCCTGGCACACAAAAGATTTTAACTATTTGTATTTTTTTCTTTATATATAAGGTTTTTAAATCCAGCCGTTGGATTCAAGAAATTCAATAGCTTCTACGGCTCCGTCCCCATAAGAGGCTTCTGTCACGTAATTAGCAGCTTCTTTTATCCTTTCGTCGCCATTTGCAACAGCAATCCCAAAACCTGCAGCCTCAAACATTTCAATATCATTTTCTGAGTCTCCTATTGCCACAAAGTCTTCAGCTTCAAGCCCCATTATTTCCGCAAGCTTTCGGAGACCTGAACCTTTGTTGATCCGGGTACTTTTGATGTGGACTGCGTATTTGGTGTCAACCATTTCGACATCGAAGGGCTGGGTTTCCAGGAGGGTTCTGGCTTTTTCAAGGTTAAAGTCCCGTCTAAGGGCAATCTCGGTTTTTCGGTAGAAGGGATCGAGTTTTGTGAGCTTGAAATATTCGGATAGAAAAGAGAAGGCTTTTTCACATTCTTCCAGGCTTTCTTCAAAGGTGCCGTTCAGGTCGTAGCGGACTGTAACCGCGCCTCCGTTTTCGGCAATCACAGCCCCGTCCAGGCCGATAAGCTTTGATGCTGTCCTGGCATAACAGAGAATATTGCCTGTGGCAAGGACTACCGGGACTTTAAGGATACGGATTTTTTTGACGGCCCCGAGGTGGAGTTCCCTGTTCTCGCAGGTAATCGTCCCGTCAATGTCAATGACGATAGCTTTGAATTTCATTGAAAAGGGATTGGAACGGGGAGATAAAATACTTCCCCATTCATAGTTTTTAATTGATTACAGCTTTTACTGGTCGGTAAGTCCGGCTGTAGTAACCGCAACAACAGCTTCTCCTTCCGGAAGGCTGGGAGAGTCCACGAGGCGGATAATTCTCTTTTCTCCTTTGGACTTCCGCAGGTAGAGTCTGAAGGTTGCCGTGTGCCCCACAATATGTCCTCCGACAGGCCTTGTGGGATCGCCAAAGAAGGCATCGGGCTTTGCCATAACCTGATTTGTAACAACAACGCAGGCATTGAACAGGTCTCCGAAGCGGAGCAGGCCGTGCATATGTTTATTCAGCTTTTGCTGCCTGTCTGCAAGGGTTCCCCTTCCTACATATTCGGCCCTGAAGTGAGCCATAAGAGAGTCAACGATCAGCAGGCGAACGGGTTTTCCCATTTCCTTGAGCTCGTTTGCCAGGTCTGTTGCAGAGTCTACAAGAAGTATCTGGTGATTGGAATTGTATGCCCGCGCAACATGGATGTTCTGCAGGAATTCTTCAGGATCAAGTTCCATTCCGTACTTTTCGGAAAGTCCCTTTACCATCTGGGTAATCCTTTCCGGCCTGAAGGTGTTTTCGGTGTCGATTATAATGACGGACCCGTCAAGCCCTCCATGTTCTTTGTCCATCTGGACATTCACTGCGAGCTGGTGAGCCACCTGGGTCTTTCCGGAACCGAATTCTCCATACAGTTCGGTAATAGACTGGGTTTCTATGCCCCCACCCATCATTTCGTCAAATTCGACACAGCCGGTGGTAAGTTTGCCTACCAATTTCCTCCTTTCAAGGACGAGGTCTCCGGTCTCAAATCCCCCTATGTCAGCAGCCTGCCTTGCAGAATTGATGATTTTTGCGGCAGTCGATTCCCCGATTTCGGCTGTAGTTGCAAGTTCGGAAGGAGAGGCTACGGCCACTGCTTCAACGGTGTTAAATCCGGCTTCTTTGAGTTTTTCTGCAGTTGCAGGGCCAACTCCTGGCAGTTCTTCAAGTGCGACTTCGCTCATTACAAATTCTCCTGGATGCACATGTTTGTATAAGGTGCATAACGGTTGCTTTCCTATGGTTTTGCAGGTATATATAGCTAGAGGAGGCAGGTTGAAAGTATTCTGAACAGCATGGAAAACGCGTTAATTAATTCGAAAGAATCTGCCAAAAAAAAGAATAATAAAAGTTCTTTTCAGGCCCTTAAACTTACAAAAGAAAAGAAGAAAATAGATAAAAAAAATAAAAAACCCTCAAAAAGCCAAAAAAACGGAGAAAAACCAAAAATTCTTTTTACTTAGTAGAGTATCCTCCAATCATGCCAAAGGTCGCCGTAGGCGGTACGTTTCAGTATCTTCATGACGGACACGCCAGATTAATTGAAAAAGCATTTGAGATAGCAGGAGACGGAAAAGTCTACATAGGGCTTACCTCGGACGAGATGCTGCAAAAAAATCACAGTATCGACAATTATGAAAACAGGAGAGTCCGGCTGCTTGAGTACATAGACGAGATGGAGATTCCGAAAGAAAAATATGAAATTACAAGGCTGAACGATCCCTGCGGCCCGACTGTGGAGGAAGATTTCGACTACATAGTAGTCTCCCCCGAGACCTACCCGGTCGCCCTGAAAATCAACCGTATCAGAGAAAAAAAGGGAAAAAACCCTCTTGAAATTGTGTATGTTGAATATGTGATGGCTGAAGACGGGACTCCGATTTCGTCCACAAGGATTGCAAAAGGAGAAATTGACAGGCACGGAAAGATGAAAAGAGAGTCCCAGGCCTGAAAAAGCTGCATTTTCAGGCATATCCCTCCTTCAACAGGTATAAATCCGGACAGGATTATAAAGTGATAATATGCCCAGAGAATTTACACAAATGGACATTGACATTTTTAATAAGCTTGCCCCCGAAGCGGGAGGAAACCAGATTTCAAAAGAAGCAGGGCACCATTTCCCTTTCATCCTGCGCCCGGTTTCACACAAGTTTGCCGAATCTCCGGAAGACTTCAGGGAAAGGCTCGAGAGACTGAACGCAGAAGAACTTGACTACCTTGTAGGGCTTGCCCTCGAAGGAAAGGAAGATATCCAGTCCCTTGACGAAGACCTTGAAGAACTGATTGCGGTAGTCGAGGAAAAGTTATCCCCTGAAAAGGCAAAACAGTTAAAGGACCTTGTAGGCATTTTCTAAACCGTAAAGATATTCGAAAGGGGGGACACGAAAAGAAACCACCCGAATTGAATGCCTTCCGAATCGAATACCTTCTGAATCGAATACCTTCTGAATCGGATGTCTACCGAATCGAATGCTTTCTAAAAGGGATATAAGATATATCTTTGAAGATACATTTTTGAAAAACATGTCAGCCGAAAAACTATTTTTTGGTACTGCCGGAGTTCCCAAAAGCGCAAAAGCCAGCAATAGCCCTGCAGGAATTGAGCGGGTCCGGGAACTGGGGCTCGACTGTATGGAACTCGAGTTCGTGCAGGGGGTGCGCATGAGTGAAAAAGGGGCAGGAAACGTGCTGGAAACCTCCAGAAAAGAAAACATAGCTCTGAGCGTACATGCCCCTTATTATATCAACCTGAACTCCCCGGAAGAAGAGAAATTACAAGCCAGCATGGAAAGGATTTACCAGGCTGCAAGGATAGGCAGCCTCTGCGGAGCAGAGTCGATAGTACTGCACGCAGCCTTCTATCAGAAGAGCAATAAACAGGCTGTCTACGAGAATGTTTCAAAAGCCCTCGGAGAGCTTGCAGAGCAGCTCCAGGCCGAGAATATCCCTGCAGTCCTCAGGCCTGAGACCATGGGCAAACGTACGCAGTTTGGAACCCTTGAAGAAGTGCTTGCCTTAAGCGAAGAAATCGAAGGGGTAATGCCCTGTCTTGACTTTTCCCACATACATGCAAGGGAAGGAAAGGAAAACTCCTATCCCGAATTTACGGCAATCCTCTCGAAAGTGGAAGAAACCCTTGGAAAAGATGGGCTTGCAAACATGCACATGCATATCTCGGGAATAGAGTATAACAGGAACGGGGAAAAAAGACACCTGGTCCTGAAAGAATCCGACTTCAACTACCCCGAGCTCTTAAAGGCCCTCAAAGAATTCGAGGTTAAAGGGTTTGCCATCTGCGAAAGCCCGAACCTGGAAGAAGATGCGCTTCTGTTAAAGAAGACTTATATGGAATTATAATCTTGGAATTCCCTTTAATCTTGGAATTCCTTTTAATCTTGGAATTCCTTTTAATCTTGGAATTCCTTTTAATCTTGGAATTCCTTTTACAGCAAGTCACAATACTTTCCGGATAGGCTTTCAGTCTAATCCATCTACTGATCCTTCTTTTCTGCATTAAATTCGTTAACAGCTTTTGCTGTATTCTCAAGCAGCCTGAAAGCAAGATCCTGGTCCGGCCAGAACGCCATCCCACAGTCCGGGTTCGCATACTTAATTCGATCCCCGAGGACTGAATAAGCCGTTTCAAGCCTCTTTTTTATAACTTCCGGAGTCTCCAGCTCGGTTATGACTTTTTGCAGGTACTCCTTTTCCTTCCAGGCATTAATTCCGTACTTTTCATTGACAATATTTACAAGACTGAAAATATCGGTACTTGATACTCCGATTCCTGCATAAGTATCCGAATCTTCCAGCACTTTTCTGTCCAGAAGATCAAGGTAGGAAGGATTTCCCGCATACTCAAACCCTATGACATTGATAGGAGTCTCACATATAAGCTCATACTTCAATGGGGAATAAACATGAATCTCCATATCCGCCCCCTGTTGCCGGGCATAGGTAGAAGCAACAGTAAGAGCCGATATGATCTCAGCATCAGAAAACTGAATCATATCGGTTAACCCCAGGCTGATTTCATCCAGCGCTATAACCTTAATTTTGAAATTTTTTGCTGTTTTAAATGCCTGTTTAACGAATTTTTCAACATCCTGTGCAAGGATATTATATGCATCTACAAAAACCGTTGCCCCGAAAGCCTGAAGATACATATCCGTTGGGCCTGCAATACAAACCCTGACTTCAAGAGTCTTTCCGGTCTCCTTTTTGTATCGTTTTGCGACTTCATCGATTATTTCCAGCTCAAGGATCTTTGCACTTTCCTCTTTCAATACATAAGGCTCAGAACAGTTTTTTTCGTCTTTTATAATATCAAGAAACTGGCCTATCATATCTCTGAACTGAGGATATGTGGGAACGTGCACTCCCACATCAATTTTTCTCTGGAAAGCCTCCCCTATTATTGAAAAGAGTTTTTCGTCTTCATTTCGATTTTCAGCTGCAGCTTTTACCCACTCCCTTGTGACACCTTCAGGTGTGGGAAGGCTGCCTTCATCGATAAAAATAATCTCCTGCATGCCTGGTATTAAGAGAGATGAAGTTTTATAGATATTGGAATTATTCTGGCATTACAACGAATTATCTAAATTTTGCACCGCTGGTCGCTAAAAAAAGAAGTCTCAAACCAGTTTATTCTTAATCAATTTATGCTTAATCAATTTGTACTTATTTAGATTTGGCACACCTTTACAGATGACCTTCATTAATAAAAGTGTCTGGAAGTAAGTCGAGTAGTTTTCTAATTCTTTTTTGACCTTTTTTGTGATCAATTTGTAAAGACGACTTACTACCTAAACGTTCTAACATATATAATATCAAACGTCTCTCATATTGTTCAAGACAATATTCAGGGAAGTATTCTAGCAAATCCTCTTGAAAAAGCAATTCCCATCTATTGGCAATTCCTATCTATTATTGAATTCCTATCTATTGGCAATTCCTATCTATTATTGAATTCCGCTCCAACTGTACTGTTTACCACTATACTTTTTCTCGCCTTTTGTATGCCAACGCTTTTTCAAGTCTGCATATTTTTCCTTATAAATCAATATCAGGTAGACTCCAGACAGGCCCACGAGAGCATAAACCAACCTTGAGAGGATTGATTTCTTGCCAAAAAGAGCTGCTACCAGATCGAAATTCAGGATCCCTACAAGACCCCAGTTCAAAGCACCTATTATTACTAACAGTTTGGATAGAATCTTCAGTTCAGATTTATCCTTCTTTACCAGACCTTTCGAATACATATTTACCAGACCTCCCACCGTAAAGCATTAAGAAAGGACAGCTTATTTTTGGCTGGAAAATTTTGACCGAAAAATTCGGATCATTAAAATACCAGATGCTCTGTCCCCCAAACAATGTTGGAGCTAAGATTTTATTAATTTATTCCTCAAAATGGTCAGCATTGTTTTTCGGAAGGGGAGAAGTTTACTCAAAAGAACTCACCAATATTCAAAATAATATAATAACATTCAAAGGAACTTGATTAGTATTCAAAAGAATCTAACGAAAACCGAAAATAAGCAGAAAATAGCTGAAAAAAGAAAATGAAAAAAGAAAATGAAAAAAGAAAATGAAAAAAATTAGATTTTAAGCGCTCCAGGGTTTTCGTCGATCTCTTCAATCCACTTGCATCCGCCTTCCCTGTTAACCACGCCCACTGTAAACTCTATCCCACTTTTTTCCACATACTCCCGGGTCCTGTTCAGGGCATGGTCCACCATTCCGCCTGAAGTGAGGATGAGGCAGCGTTTTCCACATAGGGCCATAAGGATCGATTTGTCTATAACGCCCGAGGTCACGTCCAGGTGGATTCCGTCCTGTTCGGCAAGGGTCTTGCTTTGTTTGCCCATTGCCCCCACAAAGACGATTTCTCCGTCTTTAATGATCTGCCTGACCTCCGGCAGGGAATAACTGTCCATATCGTAAAGGAGCACTCCACCGGCTTTGATCCCTTTGCGCTTCAGTTCAACAATAGCTCTGCCATCAGGGTGGATGTGCAGGACTGTGGCATTAATCGCTTCATAAGGAGATTGGGTCGCATATTCCCCATACATAACCCCGATATTCAGGTTTTCGCCTTCCCTGACTCCGGGAGGGACCTCAACCCACATAAGGTCAAGCGGCTTTAGAGTGTTGACAAGCTCGGGTATTGTCTTGGGGGAATTTTTGCCGTATGCAAGCCCTCTCCTCTCAATTTCATGATAAATCTCAAGGGTAGTGGGCTGGCGCAGACCTGCTTTTTTAAGAAGCTCCTGCTCTTTGAAGACCTCCGCAGGGGTTCCCTGCCCTATAAGTTTGCTGTTTGACATGAGGTACACATAGTCAGACCAGCGGTAAGCCAGGTCCACATCGTGGGTAGAAATGATGATCGTACTCCCGAAATGGTTGAATTCGTTGAGCAGATCCATGATTTCGTCCGCCCCTACGGGGTCAAGGTTTGAAAGGGGCTCGTCAAGGATAATTACCTCAGGCTCCATAGCCATCACCCCTGCAATTGCAACCCTCTTTTTCTGCCCTCCACTCAGATGATGCGGGGGCTTGTCCTTCAGGCGGGTAAGCCCTACATGCTCAAGGGCATGCTGCACGCTGGCATCGATTCTTTCTTTTGAATAACCCAGGTTTGCAGGCCCGAAAGCCACGTCCTGATATACTGTGGGGGCAAAGATCTGGTCATCGGAATTCTGAAAAACTATTCCTACGGATTTCCGGATTTCCCGGAGGGACTTTGAATCGTACTTAAAAGGAGACCCGTGGAAAAGGATCTCCCCTTCCTGTGGCTTTAAAGTCCCGTTCAGGAGCAGGAAAAGAGTGGACTTTCCGGAGCCGTTCTGCCCTACGAAGGCGATCTTTTTTCCTTTTTTGATCTCGATATTTATTCCCTGGAGAGCTACAGTTCCGTCAGGGTAGGTGTACTTAAGGCCCCTGGTCTCAAGAATGATCATGATCTGTTACCTCAAACAATGGATATGTTTCTTGTAAAATAAAAAAGTGCAAGAACTGAAAGGAAGTAGGCAGAGGTTAGCAGCAGTTCTATTGCCCCTACAGGTCTTTGCACTTCAAAGAGAGTCATTTTTCCATCATAGCATCTGGAATTCATGGCAAGGAAGAGCTTGTCTCCCTGTTCCCAGGAACGGACGAAGAGAGTGCTTGCCAGCATACCCAGAGAATGGATCGAACGCCTGAAGTTCGAGTAGCCTAACCTTACAGTCTGAGCATACCTTATGGAAAGGGCCATATCCAGGAAAACGAAGATGTATCGGTAAATCAGCATGGAAAGCTCGATGAACGATTCCGGAAACCTGGATGCCTTGAGCACGGCAAAGAGTTCTATCATTGGCGTTGTAAGCGCAAGGAAGTAAAGGCAGCACATCCCGCTTAAGGACCGGGAAAGTACCAGCAGGGCAAGCTCAAGTCCGTCTGCCCTTACCGAGAAAAGATAACCTGCAAGTTCGAAAGACAGGAGCTCCTGTCCCGAGCCGGAGAAAAAAGCAATGATAATCACACCTGTGAGTGCAAAGCCTACGGGGGCGAGCAGGAGTTTCAGGTATAATTTAAGGGGAGCCCTGCCGAGAGCAATTGTTGTAAAGCTCATGCAGAGAGCTATGAAAAGAGGAGTAATAGGGGATGTGGACGAGACTCCCACAAGCAGCCCGAAACAAACTATCACCAGCTTCAACCAAGTGTTTCGGTGCCTTAGAGGGCTCATAAGGGCATAATCATCAAGGATATTTGTCATGTGGGGAACCTGCAGATAAGTAGATGAAAGCAAAAATCAAGGTTTAAAAATAAAAGGCAAAAGATAAAAACTTTCCTCCCACAGGGAGGACAGTAGAAGGGGAGAAGAAGAAATTATAGCGATTGTCTGTCGCTGGGTTTACTCTTATCTTTATATCCAATGTCGTTTTCATAACGGCCTTTGGCCTTGTAATAGCCAAGGAAGTAACCGATAATCCCTGCCCCGATAGCTGCCTGAAGCCCGAAGAGAAGGCTTTCTATTTCCCCACTTGGAGGCTCCCAGATAGGTTCTGCAATTGGTTCGTAAGTTCCGCCGGTGATCTCATAAATCACCCCTTCTGCTTCTCCGTCAGCTCCTCCGTATTCGGCATCTGTCGTGGATGACATATAAACGAACTGGGCTGCGAAGATGAGGAAAATTGCAAGTACGATTAGTTCCAGTTTTCTGCTCATGCGGGATTCCCTCTCAGTTTTCTTACGACCGAATCTTCAAGGACGTTCATTTCAACCAGGATATCGCTCTTAACGTTGACCACATACTTGAAGAGCAGGGCACTGACAGCTCCTTCCATGATTGCAAGAGGCACCTGAGTAACTGCAAAGACTCCGGCAAATTTAACGAACGAACTCATAAAGCCTGCAAAGGTAAGCACATCTCCTGCAGGATATGCAAGGGCAAGTTGCACAGAGGTAGTTACATAAGTTGCCCAGTCCCCGAGGGCCGTTGCAAGGAAAACTACAAGATAGAAATTGAGATTTGCTTTCATTCCTGCCTTATAGACCAGGTATGCCACCACAGGGCCCAGAATGCCCATAGAAAAGACATTTGCTCCAAGGGTTGTAAGTCCTCCGTGTGCAAGGAAAATTGCCTGGTAGATAAGTACGATGGTTCCGAGAACTGCGGTAATTGCCGGCCCGAACATAATTGCTGCAACCCCCGTGCCTGTGGGGTGAGAACAGCTTCCGACTACTGAAGGCAATTTAAGGGAAGATAACACAAAAATAAACGCACCTGCAACAGCAAGGAGAGGCAATACCTCTCGTTTTTCATTAATAAGCTTGTTCATTTTATAAATACCAAACGCGATCACTGGTATTGATACTACAAACCATAGTTGCCACCAGGGGGTCGGCAAAAATCCTTCCATTATGTGCATGAGATCACCGTAAGAATATCAAGTAAAGATTACTGAGGTTAAGTAAATTTAAATTGAGTTATTGCATACATAAAGGTTACGGTGTAACAGAAGCAGATGCATGAGAGCCTGTAAAATTAATTTGAACGTAAAAAGGTTCTCAAAGCTGAGAGTAAAAAGAACAGAACAAGCAAACTTGAATCAATATAAGGTATAACTCAAGAAACTGATTATACAGAATATTCAATAAAAATGAGAGAAATCAACATAAATAGAGATCTATTTAAAAAACTGAACTGAGACCCATGAAATACGGTATTAAAAAATAAATAGAGAAGAGAATAGAAAGTAAAATTGCGTAGAGTTCAGAGAAATGTGAGGAAAAAGAAAAAAGATGAAAAAAATAAAAAAATGGAGGTTATAGCCGCAGATAGTTTCCGTTTTATGACCCGGAAGATAGGTCTGAATGGCAAGCAAAGCAAATAAAAATCAACTAAAATTGCTTTAGCAAAGAGATATTGTACCCAAAGTTATATAAGTATATCCATTTGGTTCCTTTAGAGAAGAAATCTTGCAACAAGATCGCCAGAGACGGTATACTGTGGAAGAAAAATAAGAAGATTTAAATGTAAAATCTACATGAATAAAGGAAAATTGGCCTGAAATTGAAAGAAAATGCAGGCAAAAAAAGAAAAACTGAAAGCAAAAAAACCGGGTTTGAAAATGTCCGGGTTGCCCGCAGAAAAAGCGAAAATCCAATTTACTGGCTGTTTGAGGTACTCAAAGTTCTTTAAATTCACATAACTCTTTTAATTCATATTATTGTAAGCCTTAAAGCCGGTTTACATCTGTAAATCCGAAAGCTAATTTTACCGAAGAAGATTCAGGATTCGTTTTACCGGAATAAATCAGGGTTCATTTTACAGACCTGCAGACATTAAAATCCACCATTAAAAAGTACTACCGAATAAGCAAGTACTAAATAACGTCCGAATTTTCCCAGAAAGACCAGGATTGAAAAAGACCTGAAAGAAAGTTGCATAAGCCCTGCAACCATGGTAATCACATCCCCTATACCCGGCACCCAGGTGAAAAGAAGGGTGTAAACCCCATATTTGTTAAAAAGCCTTTCACTTTTCTCGAGCTTTTCAGGGGAAGGAGAAAGATACCTGTCGAGTACATTCCGCCCTTTTAAACCCAGATAGTAAGTGGTGCATGACCCGAGAAAGTTACCGGTGGTGGCAACCATAACTACGGCAAAAGGGCTAAACCCCTGGTAAACGAGGGCGATCACCAGAGCCTCCGACCCGAAAGGCAATACTGTAGAAGCCAGAAAACTCAGGATGAAAAGATGCAGGTAACCATAGTCAACAATAAAGGCGGTCAGGGATTCAAGCATAGCAATCTTTCTCTTAGTTCCTGCTTACTATTCTATTATATTATTTTGTTCCTGCTTACTATTTTATTATATTATTTTATGCCTGCGTGAGAGCAGGTTGTCCACATTAAAAGGTTAATACTTTTGATACTTGAACATAAGGAAAATAATAGTTTGAAAAAAACCCATAAAACAATCAGCTTGAAAGATACGAAGAAAAAAGAAGAAAAAGACCGGAATTAGAAATTAATTTCCGGTCCTTGCTACGGAAGAAATATCAACCCGGTTCAGTATCTTCTCTTCCTGAGCAGAACAAATGCCGTGGCCAGTATTCCGAGAGTTACAATCCCGCTGACAAAAGGAGTTGACTTCGTAACTTCGTAAGTTCCGCTCATATCCCCTATCTCAACAGTATAATTTCCTGCCTCACTCTCGGTATTAGAGAATTCGACCACCGTACTCGTACCGGCTTCAAGGCTCACGGTTTCGGACTCGACGGGCTCACCATTGACCAGCAGTTCCACTTCGTTTTCTCCTGCAATATTGCCGGTGTTTTCTACTTTCACCCGGATCGTAACTGCATCTCCGCCCTCAACAGAGGCAGGCTCGATTGAGAAGTCCGAATATTCAAAAACGGCTTTATCTTCGGAAACCTCGACAATGGTTTCGCCTTCTTCATAACCTGTCTTTGTGGCATTTACCGTATATGTACCCGGAGCGGTTGCCCAGTAAGATACAGTGCCGTCTGTGCCCGTCTGCTCCTCAACCTTCTGACCGCCGAAGTAGACATCCGCTCCGGAGACAGGCTTGTTTTCGACAGAGTCGGTAACCTTTATAGTAATCTGGTCTCCTATCCTAGCAGTTTCGGGAGAGACCGAGAGGAGCAATTTCAGGACACCTGCCCCGACAACGTCAACGTCCCTGGTTCCGGAGATATACCCTGCTTTGCTTGCAGACAATGTGAAGCTGCCTTCTTCGGTTGGAGTATACGTAAGCGTTCCGTCATCTCCTGTAGTCCCTATGCTCTCGTCATCGAGGAAGAGTTCTACCTCACTGACCGAAACGTTTCTTGCCGTGGCCAGAATTTCTGCTGCCTGCCCGACCACAAGGACATCGGGAGTTTCGATTTCCAGCTGGTCCTGGGCAGCAGTCTCGACTTCGACATAGGGGTAGAAACGCAGGACTGAGGCGTCGGCAACCCTGAACTTAATGTTGCCCATCAAGTCAATGGTATTGCCTTTTGAGAGGGAGATAGAGTCTTCGTTCTTCATCCTGATTCCGGAGCTGGAAATAGTGCTTAGTTCCATCTCGCCGAAAGAATCGCCCTGGGAAAGCTCAACATAATCTTCGGAGATCTGGAAGACCCCTTCTATGAACACAGCATTGGTTTCCGTACCGCTGAAGATCTGATCAAGATGGACTGCAATGAGAGGAAGATCTTCCGCACCCCCGAGACCCGTTTCATAGACATAGTCACTGTTGGAATTGAGGAAATCTTCATCCACCACATTCCCGTCCTTTTTGAGCTGCACCCATACGGTGTCTCCATTGACGTCCACTTCCGCAATGTTCAGGGAATAACCTTCATCAAGTGTCAGCGAAGAGCCCGTAAACATCGACTTTTTGTTGTCGTCATCAATCAGGACCTTTGCGAGGACATTGTCCGAAAGCACGCTCACGCTCTTTGAATTTCCAAAAGTATCATCAGGATAGCCTGCAAAATACTTCTCTGCCATAAAGCCGATAACTTCATAGCTCCCCCAGTCTTCGTGCTCGAATTTCACAAGGGCAGGGCTGGTGGAATAAACAAGCGTCTCGTCATCAATTGACCTACCACTGATATCTTCGGTGAGGGTCAGGCTTTCGGTGGAGACATTTTCATCGATATTGTAATAGAAGCCTTCAAAGTTGAACGGGGTCCAGACAGTTGTATCAAACACTTCATCGTGAACCGTTCCCCTCAATTCGTAGGTTCCGGGTTCGGAAGTCTCAACTATGGGGGCAAAGCGGATGTCGTCGGCATCAGCCACAAGGAAGCTGAGTATTCCCATTATTTCAACGGTGTCTCCCTTGCTAAGAGTAAAAGAATCCCGGTTTTTCATTGTGATCCCGGAACTTGATGTGGAACTTATTTCCATTTTCTCGAATCTGTCCCCGTTCTCGATCTTGACAAATTCATCGGAAACCTGGAAAACCCCATCAACAAAAACAGCATTGGTTTCCGTGCCGCTAAAGATCTGATCAAGGTGGACTGCAATCAGGGGTACATCTTCCGTATCCCCAAGATCGGTTTCATAAACATAGTCACTGTCAGAAGAAAGGAAACCGTTATCCACTACATCCCCATCCTTTTCAAGCTGGACCCATACTTTATCTCCGCTGACATCTACCTCGACGATGTTCAGGGAATAGCCTTCTTCAAGTATGAGGGAAGAGCCCGTATACATGGATTCCCGGTCATCACTATCGATCAGGATCTTCGAGAGCTGCCCGTCCGAAATAACACTTATCCCGTCATTTACAAAGCTGGAATTTTCGGTGTATCCGGCAAAATACCGCTCAGCCATAAACCCTATGACCTGATAGGAACCCCAGTTTTCGAATTCGAACTCCGTTTCTATGGGTTTTGTCTCATACTCCAATCCGTTTCTTGCAATGCTCCGGCTGCCGGCAGTAAGGTGGATAGTCATATATTCGGAACCTTCCCCGGTATCCAGGTCATAGTAAAAGCCTGAATACGTCTGGGGTGTCCAGGTATAAGTAAGACTCTGATTAGCGTTTTCATCCCATATGCGGTCGCCTGTTGAATTTGAAACCTCTGCGGCTGCAGTTTCGCAAAGCAATCCAAGCACTAGAAACAGACATAACGTAATCATATATTTTTTAGTCCCCAAGGTAGACCTCCTTTTGAGATAATGGAGCAGGGATGAAGCCTTTGGTAAACCAGAGAGAAAAATAGAAACAAAAAAGTTTCCAGAAAATCCCCTAAAGTTTACCTGGGCTCGAATACCCCTTTTGCTATAAGATTTTTAAAATATTCAATAATATACAGTTCAAGATATTGCATGGATTGAATAAAGGTTTTTGGGTAGTTGTTATTATAAGCAGGGGAAAATGAAATATGAAATCCTTAAAGCGGAAGAAAAAAAGAGAAAGAAGAAAATATAAGGTCAAAGTAACTTAAAAAATAAAAAAGAAGAGGAATATAAAAAATTACATATTTTTCTTTTTAAACATGATGTTTTTACTACAGAAAGTTTTTTACTTGTGAAGCATCTTTTTTTACTTTAAACTGTTTCTTACGTACGGATTAATTTTTTGCTTATTAAGCAGTTTTTTGTAAAACACAAACCAGGGATTATCCAGAAAACCGATTACATTCTTACTGATAAGCTGCCCTATAACCAGAGGAAGGACAGGCATAATCCCGTAATAAGCTATAACGACAAAGATCAGGGAGTCCAGTGTAAGATTAACAAAGTCACTTGCACTCGAACGAAGCCAGATATAAGGGTTTATCAGGGTATCGTGTGGGAAGTTCTTTTCTTTTTGTTAAAAATGTTTTTTGAGGGATGCAAAGACCCAGGCGTCAAGGTTCGAGCAGACCAGAAAAGAAACCCAGCTTGCAATTGTGATCCTGATGCTCAGTCCAAAGAGGCTCATCCAGGCGTCTTCCAGTTCAAAGAAAGGAGCAGGGCTGAGACTTGTGACCATACCTATGAAGAGCACGAACAAAACCTGGGTCGCAAAAGCGATGAAAATGGAGATATGCGTTTTCCTCTCCCCATAGACTTCATTGATCATGTCCACGACCTGAGCAATAAAAGGATAGATGAAAACTGCCGCAGGAGCAAAGAAAGAGTAAAAGCCGAGGTCAAAGACAATAATACGCGTGGCAAGGATCTGGGAAGCCGCAAGGTAAACCACATAGAAAGCAGTGAGCACGGTAAAACCGTTTTCAGGCATTTTTTTAATAACATAAACAGATGTATAAGTAGCAATTGTAAGAGTGATAATCCAGTATAACCAGACTAACATTTTTTATCACAACCGGGTTTTCATGAAGCTTGGGGTGGATCGGGACCTGGAATGGAGCGACAAACTTGAAATAAACCGACAGAGACTGCAGAGTTTAAAATTAAAGAGGAGGCAAACCTGCAAAATTACAGGATTCGGGAAGGAAAAAATAGTGCTTATTTTATTTAAAGTGTGTATATTTTCTATCACAGGGAGCTCCGGAGAATACCCCTGATTTGAGTCCCACCACTCGAAAAAGGGTTCTTCAACCCTCCAGGCCTCCAACCAGAAAAACAACAATCCTTTTTGAAATTCTACCTGGATATCCATAAAATATAAGTTGAAAGAGAAGATTTCTGACCTGTAGAATCAAGAATAAATTTCAGAAGGAATTAACTGCAAATAATCAATCTGGTAATCATTGCAAATAGAGAATCGTTACGTAAATCATTAAAACGGAGAATTACTCTGAAATTCAATAATCAACCTGCAAGATCGAGAATTGACCTTCAGAATCAAAAAATAACATATGGAGCCGTCCCAGGCATGGAAAAAGATACCAGCATTCCAGAAGACCTGAAACTTGCCGTACTTGAAAAGATCAAACCCACGGAAGCCGAAAGAAAAATACTCACGGCAGTTCAGGAGGAACTTGCAGCAGAAGTAAAAGCGGCAGCAGAGAAACTTTGTGTAGCGGATATTTTTGTAAAAATGGTTGGTTCTGCCGCAAGAGGCACCTGGCTTTCAGGCACCCATGACATTGATGTTTTTATCAGCTTCCCCGAGGAAACCTCCAGAGAGGAACTGGAGAGGAGGGGCATGGAGATTGCCAGGGAAGTGGCAAAAAAAGCAGAGCATGCCGAAGACCGTCATGCTGAACACCCTTACCTGAACATTGTTTTCAAAGGCTTTGACGTTGACCTTGTCCCCTGCTTCAGGGTCGAATCCGCCTGCCAGCTCAAATCCGCGGTGGACAGGACACCCTTCCACAACGAATTCGTAAAAACCCACATAAAAGGCCGGGAAGACGATGTCCTGCTCATGAAGCAGTTCATGCGCGGAGGCGGAGTCTACGGCTCGGAACTGAAAACCCAGGGCTTTTCAGGCTACCTGACCGAACTCCTGATCATTCACTACGGCTCCTTCGAAAACACCGTAAAAGCCGCCTGTCTCTGGAAACCCGGCAAGAAAATAGACATTATGCAGCACTCGGAAATGGAACATACCGAACCTCTTGTAATGGTAGACCCTACCGACCCCAAACGAAACGTTGCAGCAGCCCTCTCCCTCGACAAATTCTGCATGTTCATGGACCACTGCCGGGAGTTTATGAAAAGCCCCGGACTCAACTTCTTTTTCCCGCCCCCCCTCTCGCCGCTTGAAGACAGAGAATTCCTTGAGAAGCTGGAAAGCCGGAAAAGTTCCCAGCTTGCAATTGTCTTCAAAACCCCCGATATTGTGGACGACGTCCTCTACCCGCAGCTCTACAAAATGGAACAGGCTGCAGCTGCCCTCCTGCACGAATACGATTTTTCGGTAATCAAAACCGGCGTCTGGTCAGGAAAGCCCGAGACCGTAGTCATGCTCGAACTGATCTCCGGCACCCTCCCCAACGTCAAGAAAAGAATCGGTCCTCCGGTCTGGGTCAGGGAGCACGCCGAGAAGTTCAAAGCCAAGTACGAAGGGGCTGAAAATGTTTTCGGAGGCTATATCGAAGGCGGAAAGTACGTCTTTGAAATCCAGAGAAAATATCCCACTGCAAAAGGGCTCCTTGAAAACCAGCTTCTAAACTGTTCCCTCGGAAAACAGGTCAAGAGCAGTGTGAGTGCAGGCTTTGAGGTCATCGAAGATGCAGAGATCTGCAGGCTGAAAGATCCTGATTTCAGGGTTTTTTTGAGGAAATGGGTGTAAATTTACTATTAAGCACAAATCGTCCCTCAATATTCGATTTTTCATATAAAGCGGAATTTTTTCCGCACAAATCCTATTTACCGGCTCTTATTCGTTAATCCTTATTCTAAAAAGAAACCGTTTTAAGCTTTAAGTTTTATCGGAACTTATGGTGTTGGGCAGTTGATAGATCAGGAAGAGATTCACAAGCAGTGTTTTAGTGATGATCCAAAAAAGCGTGTCAAAGCGGTAGAGCAATTAAAAGATAATTTTTCATTACATTCCAATAAAGAAAAGGCGTGGAACGACTTAATTAAGCTGGCCAATAGTGAAGATTGGCATGTAAATAATAATGCTACTTATGCCCTTATTTCTGTATTTTCTCAAGTGCCAGATAAACAACAGGCATGGAACGATTTGGTTAAACTCGCAACTGGTAAAGATAGTCCAGTAAGGTTTAGAGCTGCATCTATTCTTAGTTCTGTATTTCCCCATGTGCCAGATCAGCAAAAAGCAGAAGATGATTTACATAAGATGACCATCGATAAAGACAGCTTTATTAGGCGTATGGCTGCCTCTGTCCTTGGTTCTTCCTTTACTCAAGTTCCAGATAAAAGGCAAGCTTGGAATGACTTACATAGAATGATTACTGATGAAGAAAAGGACGTCAGGCGTATGGCTGCCTCTGCTCTTGGTTCTGTATTTTCTCAAGTACCAGATAAACAACAAACTTGGGATGACTTAATTAAACTCACAACCGATAAAGATAATTCGGTAAGATCTAGGGCCGTTTCTGCTCTTGGATCTGCATTTCCCCATACACTAGATAAACAAAAAGCATGGGATGATTTGCATAGATTGACTACTAGTAACGATAGTTCAGTGAGGTCTGGTGTCGCCCATGTTCTTGGTTCTGCATTCTCACACGTGCCGGATAAACAACAGGCATGGAGTGATTTACATAGACTGGCTACTGATAATGTTAATTCAGTAAGGTCTAAAGCCGCCCATACTCTTGGTTCTGCATTCTCACACGTGCCGGGTAAACAAAAAGCATGGAATGACTTGCATAGATTGACTACTGATGAAGATCGTTTTGTGAGGTGTAATGCCGCCTTTGCTCTTGGTTCTTCATTCTCACACGTGCCGGATAAGCAAAAAGCATGGAATGAAATACACAAACTAACGACTGATGAGGACAGTTTTGTAAGGTCTGGTGCAACCTTTGCTCTTCATTTTGCTTTTTCTCAAATTCCAGATAAACAACAAGCTTGGGATGACTTAATTAAACTCACAACTGATGAAAACAGTAATGTGAAAAGTAGGGCTACCGCTGCCCTTAGCTCTGTATTCTCGGACGCACCAGATAAGCAAAAGGCATGGAACGACTTACATAGAATTACCACTAATGAAAATAGTTCGATTAGATCTAGTGTCGTCTCTGCTCTTGGTCCCGTATTCTCACACGTGCCAGATAAACAAAAAGCATGGAATGACTTGCATAGATTGACTACTGATGAAGACAGTTTTGTGAGGAGTAATGCTGCCTTTGCTTTTTTTTTCGCTTTTTCTCAAGTTCCAGATAAACAGCAAGCTTGGAATGATTTAGTTAGACTTACAACAGACGAAAACAGTAACGTGAAGTATACGGCTGTAGACGTCCTTGGTTCTGCGTTTTCTCAAGTGCCGGATAAACAACAGGCATGGAGTAACTTAATTAAACTTTCAACAGATGAAGACAATTGGATGAGGCATAGTGCCGTTTTTGCTCTCGGTTCTGCATTTTCTCAAGTGCCGGATAAACAACAGGCATGGAGTGATATCCGTGGACTGACCATCAATGAAGATAGTGTTGTTAGGCGTATAACTGCCTCTGCCCTTGGTTCTGCATTCTCACACGTGCCGGATAAACAAAAAGCATGGAATGATTTACATAGACTATCCATCGATAAAGACGAGGATGTTAGAATCTATGCAAACCATTCTCTTGGAAAAGTTTCCATCTTTAAGGCTTCTCAAGCAGAAAAAGAAGAAGATTACAAACGAGAATTGGAAATAGCAATTGAGTTCTTCAAAAAAGCAGCACAGGAGTCGGAATTGAGTAACCCATCTCAATTCTGTCTTCCTTTTTACCGTTCGTTCCATACAATAGTTTTCAAAAAACAGGAAGCAAAAGAAGAAGTAGACAAATATCTTGCAGAAGCAAAAAAGGCCGTTGGTGGTTCAAAAAGCAAAGAATTGCTCTTTGAAGCTGTTAATAACCTTGCAAACGCATTAAAAGAAGTCCAAGATCTGGAAAATCGAGACTTAGAGGAAAAAAAAGGTGAACTTAATTATTATAGGCAATACTGTGATCGTGCAGCAGAACTAATGAGAGATACCGAAGGAACCGCACCTTTTGCAACTATAGCAATGAAAAAAGGGCTGCCTATATTGGACAGAAACCTAAAAGAGCTTCTCGAAGAGATTCAAAAGAAAGCAAAGATCGCGTGTCAGGTTTCTCAAGGTACTTCAACACAAGAGATTGCATGTTCTATTAGTAAAGAAGTCCAAACATGGGAAATTGGTAGTCAGGAAGAAATGGCATTTTGTGTAGAGCGTTTTATATTTACTTTAGAATCAAAAATTCCAAGGCTTCCAGAGAACGAGAATATTTTTAAGATTATCAATGAGAGCAAAGATCAAAAAGACATTAACAAATTGTTAGAGAATGCTTCAGAGTTGATAGAAATAATACCGGAAATAACCATTGATCCTGAGAGAATGAAACCGACAATTGGAATCATTACTGCTTTACCAAAAGAATATGCTGCGGTTAACATATTACTGGAAAATAAAAAAGACAAATATAAGATCTCAGGCTATGGAGCAGGCCGAAGGTATTGCTTAGGAGAAATACTTTCCGAGGAAGGGAATAAACACAACTTAGTTTTGGCAACTTCAGGCATGGGAAATAATATTGCTGCAACAAGGGCAGCTCTTCTTCTTGAGCACTTCCCAAATGTAAAATCAATTATTATGGTTGGCATTGCAGGAGGTGTTCCAAATCCATATAAAGAGAATGTTGATGATCATGTTCGTCTGGGAGATATAGTTGTTTCAAATGAAAACGGGGTTATCCAGTACGACTTGATAAAGCAAGAGATTCAGGAAATTACTTGTAGAAATCCTCCCAGACCACCGAGTTCGAGTCTTATAGAAGCAGTAAGATACCTTGAAGCAGAAGAAATTCTTGGAAATCGCCCATGGGAAAAATATATCGCTCAATCTCTTTCTCAACTTAAAATTGATCGTCCTTCCGAGGATAAAGACATTTTGCACAATTCAGACAATCAGGATGAAATTATTTCTCATCCTGAAGACCCGAAGAGAGTAAATGGTCAACCTCGAGTCTTTACAGGACCTATCGCTTCTGCAAATATACTTCAGAAAGACCCAAATGCAAGAGATAAATTACGGGATAAGTTCAAAGTAAAAGCCATTGAAATGGAAGCTTCAGGCATTGCAGATGCAACATGGAACCATGAAGTAGGTTATCTGGTGGTAAGGGGCATCTGTGATTATTGTGATTCTCATAAAAATGACGAATGGCAACAGTACGCAGCAGTTGTGGCAGCTGCGTATACAAGAGCCTTAATCGAATCGATTCCATAACCACAAATACCAATAGAATTGCAAAATCGAATTCAATACAGCGAAACAAAACCCTCCAGCCTTTTCTGATAAAACAAATACTGCTGAGCATACCCGCAGTAATAGCCGAAGTATTCCCGCCCCCATTCTCCCATACAGCTCAGGTTCGTGCAGGTTTCAAAGTAGCTGTCATCGATGTGGTAATGCTGGATGATCTGCCTGACATGGGTGTCAACAGGGAAGGCTTCCATTTTCTCAAAGGCGAAAAGGAGAACGCAGTCGGCAACTTTTTCCCCGATGCCGCGAAGCCTCATAAGGCGTTCCCTTGCGTACCGGTATTCCAGGCGGTAGAGGACGTTAAGGTCAAGTTCGCCTGAAGCCACATCTCTTGCTGCTTCTTTTATGCGTTCGGTCCGGAAGCCGAGCTTGCATTTGTCAAGCAGGGAAAGGTCGGCTTCTGCAAGGGTATCGGGGTCGGGAAAACTGAAATAGCCTTCTTCGAGTTCCTGACCGAAAAAGCGGCTCAGGAGATAAATTCGTTTCTGAATTGTGGGGATGCTTGAGGCTGTTGCGAGCATATAAGAAATCAGGCATTCCCAGGGGTCCTGCCGGATCAGGCGAAGCCCGCTGTATTTGTTGATCGCCCTGTTTATCAGGAGGTCTTTGTTTATGCTTTCGTAAATCGAGGGCAGATCGTCGTCCAGGCGGAAATAGTGAGAGAAAAATTCAGGGGGGAGCCGGGAATCGATCAGCAGTTCTCCGCTGTCCTCCTCCTGCGAAAGCCGGATAACATGGTCTCCTACAACACCTGTCCACCAGTCCCCTGACTTTTCCCAGCGGAAGACCTGCCCGCAGTCGAGGGTGTAATCGAGGTTGAAGATTTCGGGCTCAAGCCTGTACATCCAGTTCCAGCTCCCTTAGAAAAGTTGCGGCAGTTAAGGTATCTCCAAGTCCGACAGTGGTCAGGGGGGATTTAGAAAGCAGGGTGGGCAGGATGCAGAGCATATATCCCTCCCTTAAAGCATAAGCCCCATGTCCCAAAGCCTTTCCGTTGAAAGCTTTAAGGAAGAGCTGCAACTGCTCCCTTCCGAACAGACTCTCCTGAAGTTTTGAAGCCTCCTTTTCCACAAATTCCCGCCCCTCAAGCCTTCCCGAAGCTGCATAGACTCCTGCACAGCTGAGCCCAAAACCCATGGCTTCAAGCTTCTTTTCGGCGAACTTTAACAGGGCAGGATCATCGATGTCGTCCCATTTTCCTGAAATTCCGGAACCGCCGGAGTTTCCTGGCTTGAAGGCAGCCAGGACAAACTCCCTTGTGTGAATGAAAATTTTCCCGATCCCGTACCGGGAAGCAAGTTCACAGGTAGCCTCACCTACAGCTCCGGCTTCCATACTCATAATCCCCTTGGCGAGAATACCGTGCAGGTTGCTAAGCATTGCAAGCTCGTCCTCGTTCATCCCGATGCTGTTTGAGATCCCGGCAAACTTCAGGAAAACGGAATTTGCAATCTCCTTGCTTGCAAAATGCCCGAATTCCAGGTGGACTCTGAGCTTTTCGTTCCTTGCCCTCCAGGCCTCAAGCCGGGCAAATGAATCCTCAAGGACTTCCCTGTAGGTGCTGTCATCAGGATAGGTCTCAAGCAGGAGATGGAAACCTGATATAAGTACGCCGTCGATCTCACAGGCGTGCTGAAGGGCATAGGTTTCAAACGAGGGGTTAACAAAAAGTTTGAAATTCAGGTGGTCGCAGGTTGCTATGAAACGGTTTTCCCTCGGAGCCCTGATCTCTGTTCCGTAAAGAGAAAAAGTTTCGCCTTCGGAAAAATCAAAAACGAAATGTATGGGGTCCTGGTTACTGAAAGAGGAACCCAGACTCTTTCCGGGTTTTGCCCCAGACTTTTCCTTTGCCTGCAGAGGAGCATCCGGAAAATAGACTGCTTTTTTCGAGAAGAGAGAAAGCTGGGTTCGGGACGGGACTGCAACATTGGGGACAACCCTGGAAGCCCCGAGTTCGGAAAGCGCATTTGCCATAATCCCGGCATTTCCCCCCATCCTCACAAGGGATTTTTCAAAATAGCGGTTCTTCAGGAACTCAAATACGGACTGCTCAAAAACAAGCCATTCGGCTCCGCATCCGTTTTTCATACAATAGGCGAGCCCCGCCACAAAATCGGATTCAGAGAGGATTTTTCCGGGAGGGTTTTCTATTTTCTCAAGGATTTCAGTCTTTTCAAAAGTGTTCAGCAGCTCAGAGACTTCAGATCCGCTGATCCTGTATACTGAATCTATGTTTACGTTGTAACCGCAAAGTATATTCATCTGATCGGTTCCTGTAGATTTGAATTGAAAAGCAGCCTCAGATTCGGGCTTTCGGGTTGGGAATTTATCTATCCGTTACAAAAAGAGGCAGGGAAAAAATCTGCCCTCCCCCTAACTTTTATAATTGTTTGAGAATTTTATTCGGGAAATTTCTTTCTAGAATTTCGTTTGGAGAATTTCGTTTGGAAAACTCACAGAAAAATTATTTCCCTGAATGTTTCTGTTTAATCTTTGCAAGCATGGCAACAAAAGCTCCTGCAGAAATCGTATCTCCTATCCCTACTGTAGCTTTAGGCCTCTCCACCACCTTGGAAGGAATGAGAATCGCGTCATGTTCCGACCCGTAGACATATCCGTACTCAAACTCGTCCGGGGTACAGAGCTTTCTACCCGTGCAGTACAGCTGGAAGTTTTCCAGGTCTTCCAGCCCTATGGACGAGACCGGTACTTCCAGCCCGGCTTCGGCTTCCGCAAGGTTCTCGATATTTCCGTTGAGGGCCTGAGCAGCTGCCAGGACCGAAGAAAAAAGCAGGGAGTCCCTGTGTTCTTTCAGGGTAAGAGGGTGGCCTTTTGCCAGGATGCAGATATAAAAACCGAGCGAATGGACATGGACTCTTTCGAGATCCAGGTCTTTCATGAGCTGGACAGCCCCCTGGTAGAGGGACATAATCCCGTTTTCCCCTTTCCTGATTACGGAATAGGACAGTTCCTCATGTCCCAGCACGTTCAGGGCATTTGCCACCTCCACGGTGTCAAGGCCCAGGGAATGGACGTGCCTGGCAACAATTTCGGTAAGAATAGCTTTCCTTATAAGCCGGTTCTGGATGGATGTAAGTTCCACATGGATGCGGAGTTCAGGGTTCAGGGACTTCAGCTTTTCGATAACTTTTACGGAATTTTCGACATAATCTTTATAAGTGGACCCGTCTTCATATTCCTCTTTTATCATCTGATACCCGGAAAGCATTGCCCCGTCAACCGGCAGGAGTGTGTCGAGCTGTTCGTAAATCTGCTTATCCATGTCCAGGCGGAGCCATTTAGGACGGGAAGAGATGATCAGGCGATTATCCCTCGGGACTTTGAAGGTGTTCCCGGCACATGTTACATTCATGTCTTTGGAATACTCAAGGATCCAGTTGACTTTTGACCCGATCCCGGGTTTGAAGGCTTCTCCCGGAGGTTTCAGGAGGACCTTTCCGTTTTCAACCTTCGGATGCAGGATATTCCCCGTAGCTGTAAAATATTCTGCCTGTTCCTCGGAAAGCCAGGGGACGTAAGCTACCACTTTTTTTAACCCTAGCCGACCAAGGAGATTCGAAATAATCCCTGCCTGCCCGCCCATGCGGGCGTAGTCGAAACCAAGGTGCTCTTTGAGCCACTCATGAATGTCTGCTGTATATGCGGGCACTTCTGCGGCTTTTCCTTCCCGCATGGAAATAAGCAACCTGGCAACAAAGTCAAGAGGTTCTGCAATCTCTCTCGGGTATGCTGCTACCCTGTCCTGGATATCGGACTCATCAAAAAACCCGACAAGCTTTGACAGGTCTTCTTCAGTCAGGTGCCTGATAGCATCTATATTGCTGTTATAAGCTACAAACATCCCGTCCAGATAAGGAAGGGCTTCTTTTGCATTATAAAACGCTTCTGCATGGCGTTGTTCCCATTCTTCTATGTCCACTTCCGTAAACCCCCTGGAATAAAATAAAGCATCCAGAATTAAAAAATTGAATTGACCTGGGATGAAGGAAAACAAAACCAGAATAAATACGGGTTTTTGAGCACCCAATACGGGTTTTTGAGCACCCAATACGGGTTTTTGAGCACCCGGATTATTCCGCTTATACTTCCCCTATTTCCCATTTTACGTTTATTTTATTTAACTTTGTGCAGATTGGAGACCTGAGGGCAGACCAGAACGATCCGAATTCAAAATCATGCTGTAGATTCTACAGCAATTAAACATCACGCTGTAAATTCCGCATCAATTCAAGGTCAATTCAGATTCTATATTAATCAAGTTCATGTTGTATATTCGGCATTGATCCTGACATAATCGTAGGTCAGGTCACATCCCCAGGCTGTTGCGGACTCCTTTCCCATTCCAAAGTCGAGGGTAATGATAATTTCCTCATTTGCCATTATCTTATTCAGGAGCGCAAGGTCTGAAACCCTGGAAATTTCCCCGGACTTCACAAGCTCGACTGTTTCTCCCCCTGCTGAGAAAGATAGGGAGAGCCTTTCCTGCTCAAGTTCGGCGCCCGAATATCCGGCAGCAGCCACAACCCTGCCCCAGTTGGGGTCCTTCCCGAAGATTGCGGACTTGACCAGCGGGGAACGTACAATAGCCTTTACAGCAAGCCTGGCGTCTTCATAGGTTTTTGCACCTGTTACCCTGGCTTCGATCAGTTTCGTAGCACCTTCCCCATCCCTTGCCATCTTTTTTGCAAGGTCCGTAAACAGATAGATCAGCGCATCTTCAAACTCATCGAGGCATTCCATACAGGGCTTGATTCCGGACTTACAGGTAGAGGTGAAAAGCACCATATCATTCGTACTTGTGTCTCCGTCGACAACAACCATGTTGAAAGTCTTGTCCACAGCTATCCTGAGAGCTGCATCAAGAACATCAGCAGGCACCAGGGCATCAGTATATGCAAAGCAGAGCATGGTGCCCATATTGGGCTCGATCATGCCCGAACCTTTTGCAATTGCCCCTATCCTGACCCCACAGTCGAGTTCCACAGCAACCTCTTTTAAGGCTTTGTCAGTTGTCATAATCGCCTTTGCAGCCGCAAGGCTGCATTCTGGGGAGCTGCCAAGCCCTTCGAGGACTTCGGGGAGGTGTTCCCTTATCCAAGAAACATCAAGCCTTCTGCCAATTACTCCTGTTGAGGCAACTGCAACAGTATCAGGTTCGAGGTCAAGACTTTCAGAAAGTGCCGATGCCATTTCCATTGCATCCAGAAAACCGTCATCACCAGTAAAGGCATTGGCGTTTCCGCTGTTTGCAATTATAGCAGAAAGCTGGTGCTGAGTTTCAATTACTCCTTTACTAAGAACAACAGGAGCTGCAGTGACCTTATTCTTTGTGAAAACACCTGCTGCAGGACCTTCAGCCCGGATGACTGTAATTCCCATTTTTCCGAGCTTTATCCCGTTTGCAGTTACGCCCTTTACCGCACATATTCCACCCTCGATTTTCTTCATGAAAAATCTCCTTTCACTCAAAGCTTTGCAAGACCTTCAATAATATCTCCACGTGTGACAATCCCGACCACACGGTCGTTTTCCATTACTGGAAGCCTGTTGATCCTGTGCCTGACCATAAGTTCGGAAGCTTCTTCAACCGAAGCTTCGGAAGAGATTGTGTGTACTTCCTTTGTCATCATCTCTTCAACCTTTGTAGAACCAACATCGGAAAGCATTTTTTTAGTTTCTTCCCAGCTGAGGAGTTCCCTTATCGGCACCTCTATGACTTCAAAAGGACTAGGAAGCCAGAGGTTTCCTTTTTCTGGAATTACGAGCAGCTCAAGCAGGTCAGCCTCGCTTACTACCCCAACAAGCTGTCCGTCCTCAAGGACAGGAGCTCCGCTAATATTGTTTTCCTTAAGGAGCTTTGCAGCTTCCCGGACTGTGTCGTCAGGCTTGCAGAAGACGACGTCAGGATTCATGACATCTTTTACTTTCATCAGACTACCCCAAGATAAAATTCCATTCTTTATTTTAATCCGTCACCAGTTATATGTTCTCGCCTGCTCTACCTTTACGGAGCTGCTGCAGGCAGCCAGAGCCCACGGGTCTCAGCCAGTCCGAACATAAGGTTCATGTTCTGGATAGCCTGCCCTGATGCGCCTTTGACAAGATTATCGATTGCCGAGAGCACCACAACCCTGTTATTCTCTTTATCTGCTTCAAAACCGATATCACAGAAGTTAGACCCCCTGACTGCGGTAAGGGACGGGACTCCTCCCGGAAGCCGGACGAAGGGTTTGTCCCTGTAAAATTCCTCATAAATTTCCTGCACATCTCCGGTCGAGAGAGGCTCTTTTGTAAAGAGGTGGGCAGTCGTAAGGATTCCCCTGATGGACGGGATCACATGGGGAGTGAAGCTGATATTCCTAAGCTTTCCGTCCAGCCTGGTTAGCTCCTGTAAAATCTCAGCCCTATGCCTGTGGGCAGTAAGCTTATAGGGGATAATATTTTCTGCGATGTTCGGATAATGAGAGGTTTCCGTCGGCGAGATCCCGGCACCTGAAATCCCTGTTTTGGAATCAAAGACTGCAATATCTATTAAACCTGCTGCCGCGAGAGGAGCTGCTGCAAGGTTTGCTCCGGTAGGAAAACAGCCAGGGTTTGCCACAAACTCTTCCCTGGCAGCTTCAGGGTGAAGTTCTACTAACCCGTAAACTGCCTTCCTGGGGTCGCTGTGCTTGATCCCATAAATATTTTCAAATACAGGAGTATCAAGCCTGTAGTCTGCGCTGAGGTCGATTACCTTTGTACTGCCGTCGAGCAGTTCGGGGACATAATTCATAGCAGTCCCGTGAGGCACCGCCACAAAGACCACATCACAGCGCTCCCTGATTTCTTCGGAAACCGGATTTTCATACTTTAAGTCCAGAAAACCGGTGAGATGCCTATGGGTGCTTGATACGGGTTTTCCTGCAAGACTCCGGGAAGTTGCTAGCTCAAGCCTGACATCGGGGTGGCTTACAAGTAAGCGCAGGAGTTCTCCTCCTGTGTATCCGGAAGCTCCTATAATTCCTACCTTGATCATGGGTACTCACTGCCATTGTAATGTCAATACAAGATAATTAAGCTTGTTATCGAAAAAAACCAGAAAGAGAGCTCTAAAGATGGTTGACAGGAGAAGAGTAAGCTCATAAGATTATTTCCGCTATGGATTATTCGCTACGGATTATTCGCTACGGATTATTCGCTACGGATTATTCGCTACGGATTATTCGACTATGGATTATTCCGGGACTACAATTATTTTCTCTTTGACCTCAAGTTCGCGTTTTGCAATAAGCCCACCGCTTTCGAGATCGACCACTCTTACAGTAACCGGATCTCCCGGCACCAGCTCCATTGCAGGCAGTCCACTCCTGTTGAGAGCAAGAGCCCTGTATCCCCCGGTTTCAAGGGTTCCCAGTGCAGTGTCATTGAGCATGTATGAGGTACCATTGATATCCATTAACCGACAGCGATGAACTGTCAAAAAAGAGCGGATTCCCTCCGGAATGTTCGAACTCAAGCGAAGTTCCGTCCTCGGTAAAGCATACCTGAAGTTTTGCTGCTGGTACCCCTTTATGGGAGGAGTCCGTATAGCCCTCAAAAATGACTGCAGAAATCAGGCCTGTAAGAATGAAAACTATGGCTATCGTGACCGCAGTTCCGATAACAGGAGCTATCCCCCTTTCATCTGAGCTCCCCAATGTTGAAATATTCCTGACCGTCATATTGCCCTCCGGATAGAAAAGTCATAAAATTAATATTAAGACAGTGCAGTTTAAATTTCTAGATATATAAGGGTAATCAAGATAGCTCCTGACATGTTAAGATCAGCTTCATTCAAGCATGTATCTCTGGAAAGGTTGCCCTGTAAGGTAAACTATTTTACCTTTCTCAACCTTTTTTCATGCAAGAAAATTCTTATGAGTGCCGACTTCCAGTAACAGGAGGGAAATAATTGAGCAAAAAAAAGATGATTTACCTTGCAGGTCCGCTCTTCTCGCGTGCCGAACTCGAATATAACCTGAAACTGAAGGATATGCTGCTCAACAATAGCTTTTCCGTTTTTTTGCCCCAGGAAGAAGCAGAAGATTCGGCAATGGGGCGCGAAAGTCAGAACCAGGAATATATATTCATGAAGTGCGCGGAAGGTGTGAACGCCTCAGACCTTGTTGTCGCTGTCCTTGACGGGGTGGACGTGGATTCAGGGACCGCCTGGGAGATAGGGTATGCCTATGCAAAAGGAAAACCTGTTATAGGACTCAGAACTGATTTCAGGGAACTTGCAGACGGTATCGTGAACCTGATGGTTGAGATGTCTATCGTTTCCCTGGCAAGAGACGAAGAAGAACTGCTGAAAATGCTGGAAAAATTCCGATAACCTTCTTCTTTCAGTTTATAATTTCCTGTTTATAAGCTACAACCGGGTATACAGCTTATTAACTTCATCTACCTGCTATTTATCCACCTACTATTTTTCCACCTACTATTTTTCCCCGGTTTCACTAAATGCCGGTCCTTTACCTTTTCTGAAATCTCTTTTTACTCTTTTCTGAAATTTTTCATTACAATGTTCCGGGAACTTCCTTCATCTTTCTCTGGAATGTCCCTTTACCCTTCAAGAACCTTTACCCTTCAAGAACCTTCGGTTATCGTTTTCCGAAACATTTCCTCACCTTTTCCCGAGAACATCTCACAAAAATATAAATGGATTACGTCTGTTAACTGAGTCGTAAAAATGACCTTTGTTTTTTGCAGAAAACTCATGAAAAGTCTTTTTTTATTCAATATAAATTATCTCCCAAATGAGACAAAGCTTAAAAAATATTCAAATCCAGTAGCCCCAAATATAATGATTATTAATTTTAAAAATACTTATATGGAAGATGAGACATATTAAAAGTAGGAGGTTAAAAAAATGACCTTTCCAAAGGGATACACTTTTACTAAAGTGAGGACTTCCCGCGGGCCCGAGGTATATGTGACCCAGTTCGGGAAACTGGTAAAGGTTGTACCCTGCAGCCAGCATGTGGAAATATCCGAAAGATATGCCAGCGACCTGATCAGGCAGATCGAATCGGATTAAAAGAGAAGAAATTATCCGAATTTTCATTTTTGACTCGGACCATTTCAGTCAAGCCTTTTTCGGCCGAACCCTTTTCGGTCCATCCTTTTCTGCATAACTGCTACATAGTATACAGACTTTTTTTGACAACATCCGAAATATGAGGGAATAATTTTAATTTTAGATTAATAAAATAATCCTAACGAAAGAAAGGAATCTGAGAAATTGATCAGGACTTACATGGAAACAGACCTTGAAGAAATGGTAAGGATCTGGTACGACGCATCGGTCGTTGCCCATCCTTTTGTTTCGGCTTCTTTCTGGGCTTCGCATAAATCCGCAATGAAAGAAAAATATCTGCCGCTTGCCGAAAATTATGTTTTTGAGCAGGAAGGAGAGGTTGTGGGCTTTATTTCACTTGCCGGAGAGAGAGTATGCGCCCTTTTTGTAGCTCCCAAAGCGCAGGGAAAAGGCATAGGAAAAGCTCTCCTCGAGCACGCAAAAACCCTGAGAGACAGGGTCTCCCTGAGGGTCTACAGGGATAACAAAAAAGCCATCCACTTTTATGAAAGTAGAGGGCTTAAAGCTACCGGGGAAGAGGTTGACGAGCACACAAGCTGCCTGCAGGTTTTGATGGAATGGGAATAAAGTCCCGGGCCGGGGCTTCAGGCCTTTGATGCATGTTCAGTTTAAAGTTAGACACTGGACCCTATCAGGGTGAACCAGCTCAAAATTAGCCCAATAAAATTTAACCCGGTCAAGTCGAACCTATTAGATTGAACCAAATCAAATCGAACCAGATAAGGTTGAACCAAATCAAATTGAACCCGATAAAGTTGAATCAAATCAAGTTGGACTCAATGAAATGCCATAAGAGTAAAGAAAGAAGAAAGAAAAAAAGAAAGGCAGGAAGTAAAGGAGAGAAGGCAGGAAGTAAAGGAGAGAAGGCAGGAAGTAAAGGAGAGAAGACAGGAAGTAAAGGAGAGAAGGCAGGAAGTAAAGGAGAGAAGGGCCATGAATTATAAAGGAGACAGATCCTTTCAAGGGGGAGAAGACTTACTTTTCCGGCATCTTTTACCCGATACGCCGGAAGTAAAGAGAATAAAAAGTCTGCGGGGCAGAGAGTACGAATATGCCGAGTATATAGGGATAGTAGAATATTCAATCGCCAGGCATTTTTGCGAGACTGACAGAAAAATAAAGGACCGAGATGCAGTATCGGCATTAAAGAATATCAGGAAAAACTTCAACAAAGACGTTGCTTTTTTCAAACCTGGGCTTGAAAGAGAAATCGTCAAAAACCTGGTAGAAATCCTTGAAGAAAAACCGATAACCCATCATGAGTTGAAACTGGTGATAGACTACGTTTTAGACGTTATCGAGAACAGAGCATGGATGGAAGACGAACAGGCATACCTAAAATGGGTAGCTTACATTATGAACCTGTTCACGGAAGAGGAGAGTGAAGAGTATGAGAAAAGCATCAAAAAGCTCGCTGCCAGACTGGGCCTTTCCAGAAAACACGCGGACCTTATGCTCATGAAAGGGGAAGAGGAAGATTATTTCGAATTTGTAGAGGAGTACGGGGCAGAAAGTGAAGGAGACGACGGAGATGAAGGATGGGGTGAAGGAGAGGAGCCGGACGAAGAAGAGCTGATAGCTGAGATGGAAAGAAGGTTCCTTTCAATGGAAGATTCTGAAAAGTTCGATTTCCTGATGGAAAACGGCCCTGAGTTTTACGAATTTGTGGGACTCTACATCTCCGAACTGGCAGAAAAAGGAGAATTCGGAAGAATCCAAGAACTCTACAGCAAACTCACCGCGAAATACGACGATTTCCTCTTCCTGTACGTGTACATGGGAGCAACCTACCTTGAGATAGACCCTGCACTTGCAAAGTCCTATTTTGAACTGGCACTGAAAGCCCTCGATAATCTCGATGAGCTTTCGGCCTCCACAAAAGAAAGACTAAGAGACAACTTCCTTTCCCTGATCAAGAAAATAAACTGATTGCAAACTGGGGTGGCTGCCAAAGGATCTGTTTATCAGATGGGCTGTCTATCAGATGGGAAGATAAACAGAGTAGAAGCCGGACAGCCCTTTATCCGAATTCTTTTTTATAATATCACCCTATCCGATGAATCCTTCTAGTCAGGAAAACTCTGTTCGCTTTCTGAGAAGGAGTCTTTTTTCTTAAAGCATTTTTCTTAAAGCGATGAACACTGCTACGCTGAGTATTGCTTAGAATCATCATTTTTATAACAGTTCAAGGATTATTCTAAGCTATCATAAGCCATCATTACAGTGATGATCATCAATGGCAAAAAACACATCAAGCTCAAACAGCGCAAACCTTGGTTTTGAAGAAAAACTCTGGCAGACAGCAGATAAACTCAGAAACAAATCTCGCCATCCGCGGCATAGACAATGACGGCATTAAATGGGGAGACACCTTCCATAACGATCTGCACAAAGATCTGAAAGCCGATTTCATCCTCTCAAACCTGCCCTTCAACGACTCTGACTGGAACGGCGAACTCCTGACCGAAGACCCCCGCTGGAAATTCGGAGTCACTCCAAAAGGCAATGCCAACTTCGCCTAGGTCCAGCACTACATCCACCACCTCTCCCCTGCAGGAATAGCAGGCTTCGTCCTCGCCAACGGCTCAATGTCCTCAAACACCTCCGGCGAAGGCGAGACCGGAAAAATATCATCGAAGCCGACCTTGTGGACTGCATGATAGCCCTTCCAGGCCAGCTCTTTTACAACACAGGAATTCCGGCCTGTCTCTGGTTCCTTGCCTGCGACAAAGAAAACAGCGGTTTTCGGGACCGACGCGGAGAAAGCCTCTATATCGATGCCCGGAACATGGGAGTGTTAAGGAGGGACCGCACCCACCGCGAACTAACAGATGAAGAAGTCCGAAAGATTGCCGAGACCTACCATGAATGGCGCGGGGAAAAAATAGAGAGTGGAAAATACGAAGATGTGCCCGGTTTCTGTAAAGCTGCAACCCTTGATGAGATCAAAAAGCATGATTATATCCTGACCCCTGGCCGTTATGTAGGTTTTGAAGAAGCTGAAGAGGATGATGAGAAGTTTGAAGAGAAAATGGAGAGGCTGACCACCGAACTTTTGGAGCAGTTCAGGAAATCCGAGGAGCTGGAGAGGAAGATAAAGGAGAATTTAGCAGGGCTCGGGTATGAACTCTGAAGAAAGGGAATTAAACATTATTAGTATCTATGATGCTTAACTTGTGAGTATAAGCAAGTATGGGTTTATAAGAGCCTATCCGAAAAGTCCTGCTGCTCTGAAAGTTATCCATGCGCATGCGAAATGTATCATTGCTAGATAATTCTCAATCTTCTTTTCCCATCTAATAAGCAGTCTTCTAAATCTGTTTATCCATGAATGTGTCCTTTCCACAACCCACCTTCTTGCCCTATAACCTGGTATATCTATTCTTATATTTTCTTCTCCCCGTCTCCTTATATGAGCAGAATATCCATACTCTTCAACCAGTTCTCTGATATCAGGAAAATCATATCCTTTATCCATACAGATATTTTGAATTCCATCCTCTGGAAAAGGTCTTTCAATAATAATAGCATCAAGAGTCCCTTTCACAAGCATTTTATCATGACGATTTGCTCCATCCACAACAGCTGAAAGTGGCATGCCTTTACCGTCTGTTAACAGGCTCCTTTTCGTGCCTTTTTTGCCACGGTCAGTTGGATTAGCTCCTGTCCCAGCTCCACTCAATGGTGCTTTTGTCATGGCCCCATCAATAGCTTGCCATTCCCACTCAAGTCCTTCTTCATCATCATAATCCAGCAGACCTAATTGCCATATTTTCTCAAATAAGCCTGATATTTGCCATTCCTGAAATCTATCATGTACAGTGCTTGGTGCTCCATAACATCTTGGCAACGCTTTCCATTGGCAACCTGTACGAAGGAGGTAGAAAATGCCATTCATTATTTTCCGATCATCCTCTCGCGGTCTTCCAGCCTTCTTTTTAGGTTTGGGCAATGGCAGTAAAGCTTTTATTTTAGTCCACAATTCATCAGAGATCTCGTAGTCGTGTCCTGTTTTTCGTTTTGTCACTACAAAACATTACCCTAAATCGTAAGCAAAATACTTTTCGGATAGGCTCTTAGAGCCTATCCGAAAAGTGTTGTGACCTATTGTAACTTACCATTAGCAATATGCAAAACCGAAGAGGATGCCCTGCTATTATAGACCTGCTGTAACTTTTCGATCGCATTACCGACTTTTCGGATAGGCACTAAGTAAGTATGGGTTGAGAATGGAAAGAATCAATTAGAACAGATTCTGCAAGAAGGAGAAGGCATTCGTATCGAGTTCAAGAAGTCTTTTTCTCCGTCAATTATAAAAGAAATTGTTGCTTTTGCCAATACAGCTGGTGGTAGTATAATTTGTTGGGGTCGATGATTCCAATAATGTAGTTGGTTCCCCGCTCAAAAACGAAATAAAATCCCGAAGATACCTCAGCAGATGGCGCAAAATGTAGAACATTGAGTAAATTTCAATTCCATTCTGATATTGTGGAGTGATCATGTAAAATAAAGCAAATTCGAAGTTGAAGTAAACAGTGAGTCATATGTATATGATATATAACTACAGCAAAAGAAATTAAAAAAGCGAAATAATTTTAGGATAAAACATTCATTCGAAATCCATAATAAACCAATAATCAGAGAGCAGTATTTATGAATCCTGATGAAAACAATGAATTGATTGAAGAAGATTTATCCTTGTCCGAGTTTCTCGTGCCGGATACGCCGGAGATAAAGGAAATTAAAAGCATTTACAATAAAGAATACGAATACAGTGATTATCTGAGTGAAATCGAGTTTTCAATTGCCGATTATTACTACAACGCGAACCGGAAAGTAACGGACAAAGACGTCATAAGGGCATTGAAGAATATAAAGGAAAACCGTGACAAGCCAATCAACTTCTTTGAAAAACCTCTTGAAAAAGAAATTGTAAAAAGCCTTCTCGAGCCTCTTGAGGAAAACCTGCTTTACGACCATGAATTCACCCTTGTCCTTGACTATGTTTTGTGGTCCATTGACAACAGGTCCTGGCTTGAGGACAAACAGGCCTATGTGAAGTGGATCACGTATGTACTTGACTTTTTTTCAGAAGCCGAAGAGAAAAAATACGAAAGCAAGTTCAAAAGATTTGCCCGCAAAATGGGAATATCCGGGGCTCAGGTTGATATGCTCCTCATGAAAAAAGAGGCTGAAGATTTCTTTGATGAGGACGATATTTTTGGAGAGGGCGGCTTACTCGAAGAACTGGCGTTAGAAGATATTTTAGAAGAGGACAGGGTAGCGGACGACCTTGAAACCGGTTTCTTTTTAATGACCGAGGATGAAAAATTTGATTTTCTGCTGGACAAAGGCCCTGATTATGTTGAACTTGTCCAGGATTATGTCATGGGACTTGCGGAAAAAGAAGAGTTTGAAAAAATCCAGGATTTTTACAAAAAATTCAATGAAAAACATGAAGACTTCTTCCCCCTGCATTTTATTGTGGGGTCTGCCTACCTTAATAGTGACCCTGCTCAGGCAATATCTTATTTTGAAAAAACTCTGAAAGCCACCGAAAATTCCGAAGAATTCCCCCCGGAAATGAGAGAGGAACTGAAAAGAAATATGGACCTTCTAACAAGCCTTCTCCTTGAAGAAGCTACTGAGAAAGTTGAAGAGAAAGCCACTGAAAGCAAAAAAGGCAAAAAGACATGCAAAAGCGGCAAAAAAATTTCAAAGAAGAGTTTTGAGAACAAAGCCGATTCTTAAAAAGCATCTATATAAGAAGATGCAGTTGCCGCAGAGAAGTTCGCTGCGGCTTCCTGTTCTCATAAAGTTGGAAGAGCGTCAGAAAGGAAGAAAAGGAAGAACGATCACAGCTAAAGATCAGAAATTCAAGAGCCATCTCCACAGCGGGATTATGCTTATTTTTTTGCCTTCGATGATTTCCTCGGATTCGATATCCTCGCTTATGACATAACCGTGAGAAAGTTCAAAGGCTGTGAGAAATTTTAGCAGGCCTTTGAGGTCTCTTTTCCGGATGCTGCTTCTATATTTGCATTCGATGGGCAGAATCTCACCATCCCGGACAAGTATGCAGTCAACTTCGTCTTTTCCGCTTCGCCAGAAGAATTTTGCTCCGGAACTGCTGACCACGAGGTTTTCAACGACTCTTCCGAATTCCGGTTCTTCCCAGAGGTCCACTACAAGACTCGGGCTTGTCAGGTAAAGCCGCTTTGTCTTTTTTTCACTTGTGAGAAGGTTTCTGGAGAAGTTATAGCATTTTTGCAGGAGAAAACCCCTTTCAAGATAGGAGATATACTTTGTAAGAGTTACCCTGCTTATGCCGAGATCATTGGCAAAAGCTTCGTAATCGGTAATCATGCCGGGGTTTGAAGCTACAATATAGAGGATGCGTTTTAGCAGGTCTTCGTATTCTATCGGGAAAATTTTTGGCAGATCTTCATAGACAGCCTTGTTGACAATTGAATCTACATAAAGGTGGATAAAGCCTTCATCTGCAGTTACGAGTTCCGGAAACTGTCGCCTTACGTACAGCAGAACCTGCTCTTTTACCAATTCCTTGAAAAACTCAGGCTTTTCAGCCAGTTCTCCTTCCCCTTTCAACACAAGGAATTCCCTGAAGCTCAAAACCGGCAGGTGAAAAAGAAAAATCCTTCCAGCAAGGGATTCTTCAGCCTTCTGTTTAAGAAAAAGCGAGGAAGACCCTGAAATGAAAAACTTGAGGTCAGGAAAACTATCGTAATAATATTTCAACTGTTCCTGCCAGCCTTCAAGCTTCTGTACCTCATCAAGGAAGATGTAAAGCTTCCCCCCGTTTCCCGCCTTTGCAAGCTCTACCCCGAGCCTTGCCTGATACTCGCTTATAACTTCTTCAAGGGAAGCCCCAACCTCATCAAACGAAAAATAAAGAATCCTCTCCCTTTTCACTCCATTTTCGACAAGATAATCTATGAGCTGCTTTAAAAGTACAGTCTTTCCCGTCCGCCTGAGCCCTACAACTCCCACAACCGGCCTTACATCCGCATATCTCACAAGCTCTTCAAAAAGCCCCCTCTTCACATCATATCCATAACTGAAGCCCTCCCTCCAGTGAAAATTATATTTTGCGAGATTGATCATGTTTTAGCCCCCAGGGAAATTCTCTGTAGGAGATATTTTTCTGCGGTAGAATGGTCTGGCTGAATGCCCCATCGTATTTTGTATTATATGTTAATTCTAATTATCATATTTTTCGATTTTACGTTAATTTCGATTAACATATTCTTCAATTATGCCAGCCCATGCGTAAAATTACTGCATAAAATGCCCGTGAATAATTCAGGGAATATGCAATAATTCCGCTGCCAGCACATTAATAAAAACCCAAAATTTATAGAAAAAGAAGATATTTACTAATATCTGTAACCCGCAAAACCATATTCACCTTACCGGGTCGTTCTTGTCCCGCCCGAGTTTCGCTTCGGGAGCACGAGGTCCTTTTCGCTGCGTTCAAGAGGACTGAATCACTAATATCTAGGCCCTTACAACCATATTCACCTTACCAGGTCGTTCTTTCCCGCTCGCCTGCGAGCGGCCTTGCCGATAATATCATTTCAGATGCAAAAAAGCTGGACAATGTAGAAGTAAAGAAGAATGACATTCTGTTTAACATCACTGGAAATTCTATTTGTAGATGTTGTATCGTTCCTGGTTCAATTTTGCCGGCAAGAGTTAATCAGCACGTTTCAATAATTAGAACAAACATTAGAACAAACACTAAACTGTATTATAAATTTCTTTATTGCTACTTATGTTTAAAGAGAACAAAAGAAGCTTTACTTTCCTTCGATGCAGATGGTACGAGAAAAGCAATCACCAAAGGGAATCTCGAAAAATTAGTGCTTCCTTTACCAAGCTATACAGAGCAAACCCAAATTGGAGATTTTATTGGGCTAGTAAATGACAAAATCGACCTCAACAACCAGATGAACTCCACACTCGAACAAATCGCCCAGACCCTTTTCAAACGCTGGTTCATCGATTTTGAGTTCCCGGATGAAAACGGAAACCCTTACAAATCAAGGGAAGGCAAAGAGTACCGAATGACTGTTTTGATCAACTGTTGATATGTATCCCACCTGAGAAAATTATTGGAGAATTCGATAGAATCATAGTTGAATTGTTTGAAATGATAGAAAACAACTCGAAAGAATCCATACGTTTAAAAGAAATTCGTGATTCTCTTCTTCCCAAACTCATGTCAGGAAAAATTCGTGTTAAGAATTAAATAAGTTCAGGGTGGAATGGTTTAGTTCAGCGTTTTCTTTTTTTTTACGGGAAAGACCGCTCTCCTGCGTCGAGCGGGACAAGAATGCCCCGGTAAGGTGAATATGGTTGTAAGGGCCTAGATATTAGTAACTCGGTCCTCTTGAACGCAGCTCACTTCTTCCCATAAATAGCCTGCTTGAGCGGAGCGAAACAGACCGCGTACTCCCGAGGCGCAATTCGGGAAGGACAGTGCACTGCAGAGCCGCAAATCTGCCGAGACACGTTAAAGAAAGCTAATATGGTCCTCTGTTTTTCCAAAAATCGTTTCTTTAAAACCGCCTGCCGGATTTGAATTCAAATCAGTTCTTTTGCCGGCTCCGATTTATTTAATGAGTTTTTGAAAGCGGTAGACTGCACCGCTAACAGAAAAAGTATATTAAAACAGCTATTCACACTTTTCATTCATGATCCCTATTTAAAGCTGGAGAAGGATATAGATAGATCATCGCAATATTCGTTTCCGAAGTTCTATATTTATGGGATCAAGGTTCCAATTTTTAGCTTCAAGAACTTCTTCTCCTATCAGGAGAGTTCTATTTTTAGCTTCAAACTTCTTTTTTTTGGCTTCAAGCTTCTCTTTTTTGGCTTCAAGCTTCTCTTTTTTGGCTTCAAGTTCTTCGATGTAAGAAACAACAGCCGCCGGGTTTGACCGGATAAGATTGAGAATTTCTTCATTTTTCATAAACAGCTCCCCTAAATTTTGTTTTATAATACTCAATATGAGGAAGGCGATAATTGGACTTACATGAAATATAAGTTAGAAATAGGTAATGGTAGGAATAGACAATAGCCATACCGGAAGCTCGATCAAAGAAACACAAAAACGTAGCATTGGACTACCAAGCTGCCAGCACCGATCAAGGTTAGTACTAATTTAGATCAGTATTTTGAAATACCAATAATATGGGAAATCGCCAGTACATCTCAGAAGCTTTAAAACTCCCCTGAAAACCGGGGATGAACGGGCCCTCCAGTTAGGGGATTCCAGATATTGCCGTTTATCCCTATAGCAAGATAAACAGTCCATCCCACTCTGGCTTTTGAGCTGATTTTCTCAGAAACAATTACAGGGCATATAGTCTGGCCTAGTGTATAGTACTCATAAAGCCAGAGTTTTCCGGGCTCAATTTTTTCAATCTTGAAATAGCCTGAGAGTCTTTTGGTGTATGTTTTTAAAGGTTGAGATTCGATGTATTCGAAGAGGAGGAGGGCAAGTTCTTTAGCTGCAGGGACATCAGCCTTGAGTTCCTGGACATCTTTTTGGGTTACCTCGTAGATTTCATCATTCATGTAGCTATTTGCATGCATCCATTTAACCAGATCAGAGGTGACGCGACATTAAGGCTCATGGCCGCAGAACTTGTAAAAATCATCAGGCAAAATGCAGGTGTTGACTGGACCCTCAGGAAAAACATCCAGGCTAAGATGAGAGTTAGTGTAAAAAGGCTGTTAAAAAAGTACGGTTATCCCCCGGACATGCAGAAGCTTGCTACTGAAAACATCCTCAAGCAGGCTGAACTGCTCTGCAGGGACGTAGGCCTTTCAGTAGCATAAACTTAGATTAACTATTTTCAAAAAAGAGACTCGAAGTGGCATTTTACCCTTTTTGTTTTTTCTCATCGCTAACCAGGTTGCCGTCTTCGAGAGTTATTACTCTATCAACATACTCGGTATGCCAAGGTTCGTGTGTTACCATTACGATTGTCTGGCCATATTTTTCATTCAATTCTTTGAAAACATCCAGTACCTGTTTTGAGTTACTGGTGTCCAGGTTTGCACATGGCTCGTCAGCAAACAATATGTCAGGCTTTTTTGCTATGGCTCTTGCGATTGCCACTCTTTGCTTTTCCCCGCCGGATAATTCATCAGGAACCCTATTGTGTTTTCCTTTCAGGCCAACCTTATCCAGTGCTTCAAGAGCGGTTTTATAGGATTCCTTCCTTGATTTTCCTTCCATCATGGAAAGCACGTAAACATTTTCTGCAGCACTCATTTCATTGATGAGTGCATAATCCTGAAAGACATAACCAACCTGCGTTAGCCTGTAATAACTTCTTTCGGCTTCAGGCAAGCTGGAAACCTGCAATCCCCGAATGGTGTATTCTCCATCCGTTGCGTCGTCCAGTAATGCCAGTATCCTCAGGAGAGTCGTTTTTCCGCTTCCGGATGCGCCCATTATCGCTACAAATTCCCCTTTCTTTATTTCGAATGAAACACCCCTGAGAGCCTTGACAGCTGTTTCCCCTGTTCCGTAATACCTTTTCAGGTCCTTTACTATGATCATTTTTATCGTCCCCATATGGCTTTGAGTATGCTCTCTCTTGACACACTCCAGGCAGGGAGTACTCCGGCCATCACTGATAGTATAAGCATGGTAAATATGCTTTGAATAAGTAGCATAGGATCTATCTGGGGTCTTATTTCCATGGTTTCGTAGAATATTACCGGGTTCGCCTGGAAGTAGAACATGAGCGCAAAGTATAGTATTAATCCTGTGAATATTCCTAAGGAAACATAGAACATGCTAAGGAACGCATAGGACAATACTATTGATCCCGGAGTAATGCCTACTGCTTTTAAAATACCGATCTCTTTTTTCCTATTAAGTACGTTAATATAGATGATTATAAGTACGAGTGCTGCTCCTACGACCAAACTCACAAACTTTGACATGGTATCTATAGCACCCATGCTTTGCATTGCCTGCTTTATGAGAGCTTCTGACTTATCAGCCCATGTGAAGACCTGCTCATTCACGCCTGCTTCTCTGATTTTATCCTGTATCCGGGCTTCGCCCCCTTGATTGTCAACCCTTACGACTACACTGGTAGCTTTACTTCCTTCCAGGCCATAGACTTCCTCTATTTCCTTGTAGTGGACTAAAGCATTAAGGTCAACAAGTTCAAACGTGCCTTCCATTATGCCTTTCACTTTATAGGTTCTCTTCACACCATTGCTGTATGTCACATCAACAAGCGATCCCGGTCTTACTTCACCCAGGTTATCATAGATTTCCGATCCAAAACCTGTACCTGCGATCATAGCCCCAATGATAATCTCGTCCCGGGAGAGATCTCCTAAGAAATCTCCTTCACTGATAATGTAGGGATATCTTGAAACTTCATGCTCTTCCGTAGGAAGCAACCCTGTTACAGTTACTCCTACCACTTTCTGTTTATGCTCAATAGATGCTCCCACATCCAGTCTTTTTGTTGCAGCTCTCACACCTTCGACTGCCCTGACTTTCTGCAAAACGTTATCGGCATTGTTAATGTAAGTGTTGTCGCCTGTAGGTTCTATTACAATATCCCCATAAGCGTAGTCCTGCATAAATCCGGTAAATAGGACTGTCATTCCTCCTATCATTGACGGGAGGAATACTAAGTTCATATAGATGAGTGAGAGAACAAAAACTATGAACATCAGTGTTTTTTTGTTTCCTCTTTTTATACTGAAATATGCAATGAGGGCTCCCACCCTGATGTCGTTAATCATACTGGAGACCTCTCATTCTTCTTTGTTGTCAGGATGGTTACCGCTGCCTTCCATTAACTGCCTGATTACCTCATCTTTTGATTTTTTCGTCCTATAATTAATGTATATTAGTCCTCCAATAACTGCTAATACCAGCAATACAATTGCAGCTCTTCCTGCTCCACCATTAGTTTCCAAAACTATAAGATTGATTTTCGTTTCAATCTGTTCTTCTCCAAAATCATCACTATACGTTATGGTTACAGGAATTTCGTATTCCCCTGATTGATCAGCTATAAAAGTAATTACCGCAGGCCCGTCTTCATTCGGATCAAGAGTTCCTATAAAGGATTCTTTTAATCCCTTGAACGGATGGTCAGCATAGGCTCTTATTGAGTTTATTGTTCTGTCACCGGAGTTTTCGATCCTCATAGTCAATTCTACTGTGTCACCCATATAAGGAAGAACAGGATCAACCTTTACAGATGCGAGGTTCAAAGTTCCTTTTTTGTCAAGCACAGTTATGTTAATGTCATATTCGTCTTTTTGTTTGCCAAAATCATCTTCATACTCTATAATGACAGGGATTTCAAACTCTCCTGACCTGTTTGCCTTGAACTTGAATAATGCAGTTTGACTTTCATTTAAGCCAAGAGTTCCGATTGAAGAAGTTTTAATTCCCTTAAACTCATGATCCAAATTAACTGATACAGATTTTGCTATCGCTTCCCCATAATTTTCTATGCCTAACCTTAAGTCAACTGTATCGCCCTCATAGATATATTCTGGACTTGTTTCGACAGAAGAGATCCTTGGTTCAGCGTCTTCGCCTATCACTCTTATTTCAACTTCATAATATTTTTCCGTATCAACGGGTTCATTTGCATATGTTAATTTCATTTTTATAAGATGAGGACCGGGTTTAGCATCAGGAGTTGTTCTCATGTGATATATCAGGTACCTTTCACTTGTACTATAAGTTAATTTTGAAACTTTAGTAACTAAATTTTCAGTAACTATTATATCTGAGGGGATGCTGATTATCTCAAAAGTAACATCTTCAGGAGTTTTAGTACCGCAGCTCTCAAGATTAATTCCCAGAGTGAATTCTTCATCGACACCTATTGAACTGGGACTTATTTCCTGTAATTCTGCGTTTACGCATGCATAACTAGAAATTTCTGCTTCAACAATAGAAATTCCTGTTAAGCTGATTGTAAAAACTAATAAAAACAAATATGTTAGCTTTGTACTCTGGCTCATTTTTTATTCACCTCGGTCTGGATTTTTTCTGTAAATTCGACAAGGCTTTTAAAAATTAAATCTAATGAAATCATTTGCTGATAATAATATTCGATTATTTTGAGCAGTTCTTCAGAGCCCTCGTCGTTACTGTTTTTACATCTCTCAGTTACTATTTTTACATCTCTCAATTATTGCGGAAGCTCTTTAATCACAGGGATGATCATGAGTTCATTCTTGGATTTTACTGCGTTGATTATCATTCTCAACATCCTTATTTCCCATATTTTAAGCGCATAATTCAACATCAGGGAACTTTATGCGCCTAAGGATGTGGAACGTAAGTAATAACGCTCATGAATTGTCGGCTTCTCCCATTCATGTGTCAGCTTCAGATGATATTTGTGAATAGATGCACCCTTGCCCGGCCCCTCAAAAGCGATGATTTCATAGCCCCTTTTTATCAGGTAGCGATAAACACTGTGAAAATCTTCCATGCACGAATCGTATCCGCCGTGAATGACAAGGACACCTTTTTTATTGCCTGAGGCCGGGATCCGCAATGCGGGGAGATATGCACTCTCATACGGAATCAGATGCTTTTCTAAAGAAGTACCCTTGACTGTCTTGTAGTACATCTCCTGAAATTTATTGTAGAGAATCTCTTTATCAGGATCAATATGAGGGATTGAAATTCTGCAATTTGATAATAAAACGCTGCATTACACAATCGACTTTCCGATTCCGCCCGCCTGCCAAGTTCTACGAACCAGCATTTCCAGTCTGTAGCGTTTTTAATTCTTGTGCCAGCCCGTTTTGCGTCGTTATAACTTAGGTAACCCAAGTTGTACCATGCGTTGATTCGAAAATTCAAGTGTAAGTTGTCGTTGAAGTTTTCAAACCCTACTTAAAAATCAAGATCATTCATACAGAAACCTCTTTTTGGTTGCAAGTCTTTGTCTGAAAGCCTAATACGTTTTATATTGGAAATCCATTCACAGTCTTTGACTTTTATGAAATTCTGCTTGTTCTTCCTTTTTCTTTTAAGACAGCCCTCCTAACGAATCATTAACTAACTACCCAGTTAGTCGAATTTAGAAAAAATATACAATTAAGTTATCAAATGAGCTGCAAGATGCGTCTTTTTAAATGATTGATAAAACTTTTCACGTAATTCTTCTTCACTAATGTTGTAGAACCTCTCCCATTCGTCCTTATATAATGCATAACTAAATAAGGGCATTAAGCCCGTAAAAAATTCTGTTATCAACAATTCCTGTTTATCGACTGGAAAACTAAGCCCTTTGGCTTCATATGCTTTGCGAATATTCTCCATCTCTGAATCAATAATTAAATTTCCAACCTTCATAACAATTGAAATATTTGATGCAGATTTCGTGGACTCTGCAATGGCAACTTTAATGATTTTTCTTTTTTCTATTATGAAATTCATGTATTTATTAAATAGATCTCTGTAACTATCTTCTTGCCCGATATCAGAAGATCTTTCTACACTTTTAATCAAGATTTTTTTTACATCTTCAACCAGAGAGGTAAAAAGTGTATCCAATATTTCATCTTTGCTTTTAAAATAATAATATATAAGAGCCTTGTTCACACATGCCTTTTTTGCAATATCGTCCACTCTGGCTCCATCAAAACCCACTTCGGAGAAGATTTCTTCAGCTACCAAAAGTATTTTAGTCCTTTTTTCTACAGCGTCTCTTTTATTCTTAACATCTCCTTTACTTCGCATGTAACTAACTACTTAGTTAATTACATATATAATTTCTGTTTGCACTTTGCACTGAACTATTATGGAAGAGATCAGCGAGAGGGTAGATTTAGGATTTCTCAATAAAATGAAAAAGATCCTGTCAAAAACAAAATTTTATTTCCTTGATTTTATCTGTAAATTTTCCCTCTGACCACCATCAATTCCTCAAATGAAACCTTTTTTCTCCGAACAACATCGACCTCGAATCCCAATCTCTCCATCCTTTCCTTCACTGCTTCAGGCCCGGTAATTGAAGAAATCAGCACCAGAATTTTTCCTCCTGGTTTCAGGTAGTTTCTGACCTCGTCCAAAAACCGGTCAAGGGTTTCCCGCCCGCTGGCTCCGCCGTCAAAAGCATAATTTAGCCAGCCTGGGACTTTCTCTTCTTCGGAAGTGGGGAGGTAGGGCGGGTTGAAGAGGATGAGGTCAAAGGAAGTTTTCGAACTTCCCGGTTTCAGACCCCCTGAAAAGGTCGGTGCGGATTACCTCAATCCCGTTTGCTTTTGCACAGAGAGCGACATGCGGGTTGATCTCGATTGCAAGCACGCGGATGTCCTTAACATTTGCCCTGAGCACGGCTGAGACGAAAACCGAGCCTACCCCGATTTCAAGGATACGCATGCCCGGCTATGCCTCTTCAAGGGCTGTGTCCGCAAGCAGGAAGGAGTCTTCCGCAGGCTCGTAGACAAGGTCTGAGGCTCCGAGTTTGATCCGGGTATTTTTGTATTCTATTTGTATCCCCTTCAAATTGAGTGGACGTGTGTGTCTTTTAACTCAATGAGCTTTTCTCTCTAATTAGTTGAACCAGAGATGGCATTTCTAATTTATTGCTCACTCTGTCACATATATATTTATATGCACTTACGCTCAGTTTCTTTGCTGTCTGAACAATCGTCATGAATGTATCGTTTGCCTTTGTTCCTTCATCTGTTATTGTTTGAAGGCTCACATCTCATTTTCTTACCTTTGCTCTTGCCGCCAGTTCCGCTGCATTATTATGCAACGGAACCTCCGGTAAAAGCAGTACCTTCAATAAATGTTCCTTATTCTCTTTTGTCTTACCGATTCTTTCATCCAGCTGTTCATATCCTGTTATAGTCGAAAACAATTGGTCAAACTTAGTTGATAATTGCTCCACTACCCCTGAATCTGGTTTTATTCTAAACTCAGATAGTTCCCCATAAAATTCCCAGTACCTTTCCAGAAAAGCTTCCAGCTTTTCTTTATAATATGGTACTATTGGTCTCAATTTCTTGTAGTTTCTACCTCATGAATCCATCACAGAGCATGATGAGATGCGATCTGCTTGAATTGACGTGCATCATCACTCAGAAGTGTGATAACCACAGGTATGTCTGCACTTTGATGATATGCCGCAATCGCACAGGCTTCAAGAACTTTTTCTTAGTAGTTTTATATCTATTAAGCGAGAAAACACAATCCAGTTTTCGATGCATTTCTTCGTCACTGAATATTTGGTTTTTAAAAGAAGAGAGCTTTTCCATACAGATTTGGGAAACATTAAATGTTTTCATCAGATCAAATGCTTCATCAATAAAGCAGTACGTTTTTTTCCACATAAAAGTACATCTAATACATTTTCTCGGTTCTTATTGAGAACTGTAAAATAAGCAGCATAATAAGGATTGCAAAGAATCTGAGTATATTGATTGACACCGTTGACTCTTACGCCTGTATCATCGATCTGCCGATAAGACGTAGCCTTTAGACCTTCCTGAAAAAGTTCAGCTTTTTCCTGATGGAAGATATCAATATCTTTTGTCAAAATTCGAGAAATGGTTGCTCTGGATATCTGCACGCCAATATTTTCCAGAAATTCATGTATTTTGGGCTCTGAAACATTAGCAACATGTTTAAGGGCGATTATCCTAGACTTGATTCCGGGACCAAATTTGCCTTTGATACCATATGGCAATTCTCCTGAATATATTCTGTGCCCAGAGGGAGAATAAAAAATCTCGAGCCTGTAGTTTGTGTTCACAGGCTTTATGGATAAATCCTGAATTATTACGTCTCTGTAGCCTTTAGGATACGCATCACTGGGTAAAACAGATCTATCAACTGTACATGTTTCAGTTCGATGAGCTTCTATTTTGTCCAGTTTAGATCTAGGTTCTTTGTCCTATGGAAGTTTTCTATTCCGTCTCTCTTTCTCGGAAGAAATATCTTCATTCTTTTTAGAGCCACGAATCTTAGAGGCTGTCTTAAAATTCAAATCATTTCTACATTTGGATAGTACGCATTGTTGATCTTAAGGTCACTCAGTAAATTAATTATATCTAACATATTAGCTCGATGCATAATATCAAATGCATTAGACATCATGGTTAAAATTTAAACTTTAGACATTTAACGGTTCAATTCTACCGTTTTTTAGTCCAAATATATGAGTCCTATCCCAATTGTATAATCAAATTGAATTTTAAGACACGCTCTTAGGTTTGGTTTGTTCACCTTTGAGTAAATTGATTTCATCGATTAATGAGGCATAGTTAAATAAACTCACTATTTAGTGCATACTTCATTTCCAGTTTATCTCTTTTACAGGGCGAAGTTGTTTAGTAGATTTTAAGATTCTCCCTCACACGAAAAAGCCCATTTTGCCCGCGAATTATGCGTTTTTCCTGAAAAAAATCCTGTTTTGAGAAAACTGAATACAGGCGAACTAACAAAAGATTTAAATATAATGAATGCTAACTACATGTTAGTAACTGAGTAATACTAACAGTCCCACAGTAACCATAACATACTAACTGTGAGGTTAAACTCAGTTATCTGCCCAAAAAACCTGCGAACAGACTGAAGGTGAACCTGTATCACCTTTAAAAACGGATTTATTCCTCCACTGAGAAGAGGATGTGAGCCTGAAACTCTCATCTGTCTTGCCTGCAAGACCTAGAAAAGCAAACAAAAATCTCCACTCTCAAACCTCCATCCCCTGGCAGGGGTTTCCACATCTTTCAGGCAGGCCTCCTGAGGAAAAAGAAAAGGCACTGTTCCGCACCTCCAGAACTACTTACAGATCAGGTTAAAGATCATCTAAGGAGAAAGATCATCTAAGGAGAAATTAGTACATGAAATTCCCAATTAAGAGACCATCCCGCGACGTGTGCAACTGGGACCCGTTTGATGAGATCAGAGGAATGCAGGAATACATGGAACAGATGATGAGAACATTCCCTGCACTGGAAAGCAGATATGCAGGCGGGACCTTTGCCCCATTAACCGATGTCGCGGAAGAAGACAACAAAGTAATTGTTACAACCGACCTGCCGGGCATCAACAGAGAAAATATCGAACTGAGCCTGAAGGACAACTTCCTTGTAATCAGCGCGTCCAAAGGAAAAGAAGAGGAAAACGAAAAGGAAGGCTATCTCAGAAAAGAGAGGTCTTTCATGCGCTACTACCGTGAGATTCCTCTTCCGAAAGGCGTAACCGAAGAAGGGGCAACCGCCCAGCTCAAAAACGGCGTCTTAACTGTCACCATGCCAAAAACAGAGGCATTAACCGAAAAAAGAATCCCGATCGAGTGATCGGGGCACTATCATAGCCAGATTCACTGCTAAGAGAACGGCTGCTTTAATCACCACATAACGATGAGAACAATAAAACCAACAAAACCGATAAAACCTACACCGTTAGAACCTATAAAACCGCAAAAACCAGATTTGCCGACAGGACCTGCAGGTTATCAAGCCTGCAGGCAAACCTTCGTGGCCAACCCATTAAATTTAAGTCCAGAATTGTATTCAAGTCCATTCCACTAAACTGCGAATCAGCTAACAAAAGCAAAATCCACTAAAAAACGCCTCTGCCATAAAAACATTTTTCCTCCACCCATTTTTTCCTCCACCTGTTTTTCTATCAATTTCCCCACTAACTTTTTTCATTAACATTTTTCATTAACGTTTTTCGTTAACGTTTTTCCATAAACTATTCTATTTTTTGACATAATCCTGGAAAAACCCGAAAAAAGTAGCGTTTTTGTAATTTATTGTGAGTCTGAAAAGTGGAACCCAGGAATTGGTATTGAGAAGAGGTACCTGGAAAAAGGATCAGGAAAGCAAGGTACAGGCTTGCAAAACTTCAAGCCCCGGAAAAAAGAAACTTCAGGTTTTTTCCAGACCGTTCTTCCTCCGGAACCTGGACATCTTCCGGGTCAGATTACTTTCTCTGGCTCCTCTACTTTTTTGATAACCACAAAGCCCGCAAGGAGCATCAGCAGGGCGCAGGCGTAAAAGGGTGTTACAAAGGTCATATAGCCTGCAAGGAAACCTCCGAAGATAGGCCCGAAAGCCATTCCTGCTGCCTGTGCCGTTGTTATTATGCTGAGCCTTGAGCTCAGGGATGAACCGTCCGAAAGATCAGCTGCAAGCGCCATTGCAGGCGTGTCTATAGCAGCTACGAGAAGTCCCTGAAAAGCCCGGAAAATGATAAGCTGGCCTACGCTTGCGATGTAGCCCATCCCGACAACCAGCGGGGCACTCAGGAAAAGGCCTCCAACAATTAATTTCTTCCTGCCTATCCGGTCCGAGAGGCTGCCGAGAGGCGCCTGGAAAAGCAGCCTTGCAAAAATGTAGGCTGAAACCGCAACTCCCAGGGAAAGTTCGGAAGCTTCAAGCCTTACCTCATATTCGGGAAGAAGGGCAACTACCATCATTATCCCGACCATCATCATCAGCATGGCGCCTGCAAGGGAATAAACCGAAGCATAGCTTTTTTTACCGCTTATTTTTCTGGAAACCGGTTCAGGAGAACCGCGGGTTTCTTTAACGAAAAAGGTCACAAGCCCCAGGCTTACCACTCCGAGCAGGGCGCAAAAATAAAATCCGGCATCAAAACCCCAGTATCTGGCTATTGCTCCCCCTACAACAGGCCCGAGCCCGAAGCCAACTCCTCTGATGGTCGTATATACTCCCACGGCTTTTCCCCGGGTCTCGGAAGTCGAGATGTGCGTAACCATGGCGATAACCGCAGGTATGGTTGCCCCTACCGTAATCCCCTGCAGCAGCCGGATAAAAAGCAGTTGCTCATAGCTTGTTACCTGCGAATAAAGGAAAGAAAAGAAGGTATACCCTATCAACCCGAAGAGGATGAAAGGTCTCCTGCGGTCAAGCCTGTCCGAAAGCCTGCCCATAAGAGGCTGAGTAAGGGCGCTGAAAAGCCCGAAAACCGTAATTACAAGCCCCGCTCTGGTAACAAGGGGAAGTCCGGAAAAAAAAGATGCCCCGAGGTCGGAGATATATAAAGGAATCAAAGCAACCAGCATCCCCGAACCCAGATCTTCGCAGAACCTGGAAAAGGAGAGGACATAGAGCTCATGATTAATATTGCCGAAAAATTCCGGAAACACATTTTTCTGCAGGTTACAGGTGTTCATGTTTCTTGCTCAACTCAACTTAAAAGTGAGTATTATCCAAAAAATAACAAATATCTTACACTATAAAACAATGTTGAAATCGTCTTGCTCAAACGTAATAAAGGAAAGATGAAACGAAGAAAAGACGGAAGGGAAAAAGATGAAATGAATGAAAAAATGAATGAAAAAATGAGAGGAAGCATGTGAAACGAGGAAAAGATGAAAATAAGTGGAAAATAAAGGGAAATGACCAGACCTTAAAAAGTTTCATAAATTGAGATGCTCAGAAACCTCAAAACTTTTCTTCTATGACTTCCCCTTCGGGTTCCTTTTCCTTGAAGATCTGCCCTTCGAAACAGTAGACCTCTGCTCCTTTGGCCCAGGCGTCCGGAGAAAGGCCGGCTTTCATACACGTATGGCCCAGGAAATCTATGGAATCCATTTCATTCTCAGGAGCGACCTGAGGGAGCAGCAGCCCCTGACAGTAGCCCTGTTTTACGATGAGCCCGTGTTTGCCGATCTCTACCTTGTCCGGAAGTTCTTTCGGAGGGGCGTTGATCTTTTCAGGTTGAGTCAGGATTGTAACCTCGACAATCAGGCTTTCCAGCTCTTCTCCCCCGACCGGAGGAAAACGCGGGTCGCGCACTGCCGCAGAGATTGCGGAGTCAATGATAGCCTGCTCAAGCGTAGAGTCAGGATAAGGATGCCCTATACAGCCCCTTAACATTCCTTTTTCCGTTAATGTGACAAAAACTCCCCTGTTTTCTCCGAAAACCGGCGGAAGATCTGTACCTGCATCCCGGGGTCCGGGAACCCTGCCTCCCAGTAGAAGCGTTTCAATGGTTTTTCTTGCAAGCTTGACTGCAACCCTGCCTTCTGTTTCTGTAAGCATGCTTGAACCAACACCTGTAAACTGCGTATAACTTGTTAATTATGCCTTGAAGTTTATATGGCTTGAAGCCTGTAAATGCCAGCCCGGGAATATCATCACAGGTTAGATGTGATTGGATACGAAAGCTGGTATAACAGTATGTTTATTGGAGCTGGTTAAAGTACATTTCTGGCATTGTCCGGATTCCTGCAGAAAATGCCAGGTAAAAATCTTTTCTGACTGCCGGAACTTGCAGGAAATAAATTTTTAAAGCTTTTTAGCTTCCTGATATTTTATGTAGGCAGCTTTCAGAGACTCGACTCCCGGCAGCTTTTCTCCTGCAAGATAATCAATACAGGCTCCCCCACCTGTGCTGATATGCGAGAAGCGGTGTTCAAGGCCTAGATGTGCAACCTCAACTGAGATGTGACCGCCGCCAATGATCGAGAAATCGGATTTAATGGCAGCTTTTATAATTTCGTGGGTCCCGAGGGCAAAATCTTCAATCTCGGAAACTCCTGCAGGACCGTTTAAGACAACGGTTTTGGAGTTCTGGATTTCATTTGTATAGTCCACAATAGTTTCGAGCCCAATATCATTAATAGGCAGAGAATCGGAGTTTAGCTCGGAGATATGAACTTCAACGCGTTCCCTGTTATCGTTTAAGGCTACGTCTTTTGGAAGGCCGATCCTGTCTTTAAACTTCGCAAGCAAGCCTCTTGCTTTTTCAATCTGGTTTTCGTAACCCTGAGATTTGATGAAATCCATGTTGACTTTCCCGATGTTTACTCCCGAAGCAGCAAGAGCAACATTTGCAACCACACCTGTAAGCAGCACCCTGTCAGCCCCGCCACTTGTAAGGACGTTTTCGGTCACTCTCAGAGAATCGTCTACCTTTGCCCCACCCAGCACGAAAATGCTTGGCCTTTCTCCTCCTTTTACTCCCCGATCCAGAGAAACAAGCTCTTTTTCCATTACCCTACCCGCGCCTGACGGAAGGACCTCGGTAAAGCCTACAACCGAGAGATGAGACCTGTGAGCTACTGCAAAGGCGTCGTTCAGGAAAATATCAACAAAAGGTGCCAGTTTTTTAACCATATAGGTATTAGCCTGCTCTGCAGGTGTTCTTTCAAGGCTTTCTTCCGAATAAAACCGGACGTTTTCGAGCATGATTACGTCCCCGTCCTCCATAGAGGCTATATGGGTTTTTGCAAATGTCCCGAAAATGTCATCCACATAAGTAACTTGCTTGCCCAGATATCTTGACAGCAGGTGGGCATGAGGTTTCATAGTAGTGAAATCTTTTTTCCCGGGCCTGCTCTGGTGAGCAAGCAGAACGACTTTTGCGCTCTCAAGGTCTTTCAAGGTCGCAATATGGCTTTTAATCCTCATATCGTCCAGAATGTGGCCCTGTGTGTCCATAGGAGAGTTCATGTCGACCCTTAAAAGAATCGTCTTTCCGCGTATGTCAAAGTCATCGATCGTAAGAAAGTTTCTGGAAGTCATTACCCTCAGCACACCTTTGTAAACGAGATTTTATATATATCAGAGAATAAAGTCTAAAAAATAAAATATTTGAGAATCTTATTCTTTCAGTATTGGTTATCTTTGTCATGGAATTTTTTACATAAATAAGTTTGTTCCCATTTGAGTCTCAAGAGATGGATTACCGATTTTATAAGGAAAGAAGGAAGAAAAAGGCAGTCAATGCCGGGGAAAAAGCAGTTAACATCGGATAAAAAATAATACTGATTGGATACAGTTTTCAGGTAAAAGCTGTATTCTCAGGAGTACTGTAAAAAGTAATCTCAGGATTACTTCCCAAAAACAAGGAAAATGAAGGAGCTAGAAATTGTGGCAGCCGAGGAAGAAAACTGCGGAAATTTTGAAGAGAGGGTTCAGAAACTGGTGGAAGCCGGGTATGAGACCGTCGCAAGGGAAGCAATAGCCTGTACACGATGTCCTCTCCATAAAAGTGCGACTAAAAGAGTTATAGGAAAAGGGTCCTGCAACCCTAAAGTAATGTTCATAGGCGAAGCTCCCGGAAAAACCGAAGATGAAACAGGAATACCTTTCAACGGAAGGGCAGGGAAAAAGCTGGACAAAATGGTTGAGTACATGGGGCTCTCAGAAGAAGACTGGTTCGTAGCAAACACCGTCAAATGCCGCCCTCCGGAAAACAGAAGGCCAAAAGCAAGTGAAATAGAATGCTGCAAACCTTTCCTTATTGCCCAGATAACCCTGCTTGACCCCGAAATTATAATTCTCCTCGGCAACACAGCTGAAAAGGCATATTGTCCGGAAAGAAAACTGGAACGGGGAGTCCCTGTAGAATACGAAGGAAGAATGATCCTGAAACTCTACCACCCTGCAGCGCTAATTTATACGGCTTCAAAAATAGATGTTCAGAAGGCTTTCATAGATAAAAACAGGGATCTATGGCAGTAAAAAAAGAAGAAACTGATAAAGAGGGCAGTAAAATCAGGCAAAGGAGAATTTGAGAGAGGAAGGTAATAGAAGAAGTAGGAAGAGAAAAGGGAAAAGGGAAAAAGGAAAGGGAAAAGGGAAAAAGGAAAGGGAAAAGGGAAAAAGGAAAGTTGAAGGGGAAAGAGGGGGAAGCTGGAAGAAAATATAAAAGGAAGGCATTGTTCATAAAATATAAATAAAACGATCCCGCAATTATTATTCGAATTTGTTTTATACTATTATATAGCAGCCTGGGGGTACGAATATAGCAATGGTGAAGATGTCACCGGACATATTTTCATGTTCGGACGACGAGGGGAATCTGGACATTGAAATCGATATGTTTGGGGTAAAGAAAGAAAATATCGAACTGAAAATGGTCGAAGAAGGCTTTTTTGTAAGAGCAAAAAGGGAAGAAACCGGGGTAGAGTATGTTGGAACTTATGCATTCTGCTGCGCGGTCGTTCCTGAAAAAGCTGTTGCAAAATACGTTGATGGAAAACTCTATGTGAAAGTGCCTTACAGGGAAAGTACAGAGACCGTAGATGTTAAAATCCAGTAAAAACCCTGTATGGAACCTGATTAACGAAGCTGGAAATTATCAATCAGCACCAATTTTTAGAGCAATTATTAGCAGCAATTAGCTCAGGAATTCAACTTTCTAATTTGTAAGATCCAGATAAAATGGAGGAAGTATGCATCCGGTAATCGACTATCACAAATGTAACGGCGCTCTCGCCTGCTATGAGGTCTGCCCTGCAGAAGTTTTTGACATTAACGAGATCGATAATGTAAAAAAAGCCGTGGTAACTAACCCTGAAAATTGCATAGAGTGCGAGCAGTGTGTGGAAGCCTGTCCTGCAGAAGCTATCGAGCTTGTTGAAAGCTGAATTCTAAGACCATTATTGTGATAAGATAAAGCAGAGGAATCAATCAACCGGTTAAAAAGTGAAGGAATAAAACAACTAAACAACCGGTTAAAAAAGGAAGAAGTAAAACAGCGGTTAAAGCCTGAATTTCAGAAAGAAACCAAAATTCCAGAAGTAAATATTCCAGAAATAAATTAAACTAAATAAATTGGAACTCCGGGAGAGATGGAAAATGCACCCCAAAATTGACTACAATAAATGTGTTGGCTCACTTGAATGCTACGATGTATGTCCTGTGGAATTGTTTGACGCTGAAGAGACAGAAGAAGGAAAAAGGGCAGTTGTGGCACGTCCTGAGGACTGCATCGAATGCGAACAGTGCGTAGATGCCTGTCCGACCGATGCGATAGAGCTTGTAGAGGATTGAAAAGGTTTGGGGAGGTAAGACCGAAAGAGATAAGACTGCAATTATGAATCAAGACTATAATTATGAAGCAAGACCGTAATTATGACGCAAGACCGTAATTATGAAGCATGTGTCAATCCCTGTCATGGGCCTCCTTGATAGGGAAAAGCACGGCATAGCGGGTATAGGCTGGGAAAGTTTTCTGATCATCGTGCTCTATGTCGGAGGATACACAATCATCTTTTTTTCCTGACTCCTCGGAAAGGGTAACCGCCTGTCCGGAAAGATTTGTCCGGCAGTTTTCCAGAAGTTTTTCCAGAACATCCAGAACAAAAGGATCTTTATCCCTGTTTTCCCGGGGCACCAGCAAAACCGGCTGCTCCGCAGGAGCATAGATTTTGACTTCACGGCCTTTGCAACTCCATTTTACCTTTCTGACCTTTATCAATCCAACCTTTTTCAACACCTCAAGGTTGTAGGTCAGTGTATTCAAGCGGAGCCCAAGCTCTGAGGCAAGTTCGCTTGCAGACATCTGTTTTTTCTGAAGCTGTTTAAGGATCTGCATAGGGAGGGGCCTTGAAAGAGTCCTTGCAAGCAGGGACACCTCCGCCGGGATAGACAGGACAGGCACGGGGATTAAATCCTCAGTTCTCTCCAAACCTGTCAACCTCCTTTTCAGTTCCCGAAAGTAAAGAACCCAAAAACATTACAGTTACCTCATTCTTATCTCTTCTCTTATTCCTTTTTTATTCCGAGCTTCTATTTTCTTTCCTGCCCGGAACTTTTATTTTCCTTTTTCCGGAGATTTCGTTTTTCCTTTTTCCGGAGATTTCGTTTTTCCTTTTTCCGGAGATTTCGTTTTTCCTTTTTCCGGAGATTTTATTTTCTTATCAGGCCAGAAATTCTATTTCCCTTATTAGTCCGGAGTTTCAAACCCTCCTGATTCTCAGGACTCTGAACCCTTGAGCCTTTACAATCAAATGCCCATTTGTTTTTCTGAAAACTGAATGACAATTTGTATTCAGTATGATCAGTTTTTACTTGAGTTTCATTGTGAAAGATTTCCAAAAATTCCAGTACCAAGAAGTAGGCGGTTCTGTACTTGTGTTGGTGAATTTATCCGATTCGTTTTCAGAAGAAGGAGATGAAGAAAAACCAGCGGTTGAAGTATCATCAGTAACTGAAGTTTCATCAGTAACTGAAGCACTTCCGAAAACAAGACTTCCCAGGTTAGATGCATCTGTTCCATTGATGATTTGATTTAGTGTAAACTCCCCGAATTCATCTCCGACATTGAGAGTTCTGGCATTTGCATAATCGGCAAGCCAAATTCCATCAATCCAGACGATCCTTTTTTCTGACCCCACGAATAAATTTTTGACATGGACTTTCATGACAACAATATTGTTTTCACCCTGAACATCGTCAAGAGCAACAGTCCATGTCCTGTTGTCATCAGTATCCATTGAGACATTTTTATCGGCGATATATTGACCGTCCCTGGTAAGTTCAAGCCAGGCTTTCTCACTGTCAATATCAATCTCCCTGACCTCGAGAGCATAACCCTGACCGAGGTCGAGGATTTCACCGGCTTCGAGGACTTGCGTTTCATTGCTGTCAAGAATCAAACCGGTAAGCTTGTTAACATGCGAATCCCAGATATTTCCATCAGTGGGGAACAGCGGAACATATTCCGCTCCAAATAAGTTGATTACCGGATACTGTTCATCAGACCAGCTATCGCACTCATAACCGGCAGCGGTAACATTACAGGTAAGGGCAGGTTCCATATTGTTTTCGAAAACAAGACTTCCCAGGTTAGGTGCGCCTGTTCCGTTGATGATTTCCTTTAGTGTAAATTCCCCGAATTCGTCTCCGACATTGAGGGTTCTGGCATTTGCATAGTTAATAAGCCATATACCATCAATCCTGACGATGCAATTTTCTGCACCCACGAATATGTTGCTGACATAGACTTTCATGACAACAATATCGTTTTCACCCTGAACGTTGTCAAGAATAACATTCCACGTCATGTTGTTATCAGTTTCAATCGAGATACTCTGGTCAGCTACATATTGCCCGTCTCTGGTTAATTCAAGCCATACATCCATATAGTCAATACTGATTTTCTTGACTTCGAGAGCATAGCCTTCACCAAGATATATTTTTTCTCCTTGTCCAAGTGTATGTGTTTCATTGCTGTCAAGCATCAAACGGGCAAGCTTGTTAACATGAACAGCACAGATATTTCCATTAGTTGTGAACAGCGGAACGTATTCTTCTCCACATAAATCGATTATCGGATACTGTTCATCAGACCAGCTATCGCACTCATAACCGGTAATGGTAACATTACAAATAGTGCTTCCATCGCTAACATTGTCTGCTGCACTTACAGTGCCTGCTGCAGCTGCAACAAAGACAGCAAGAGCAGCCAGTAAAACTGCTGTATGTTTCTTCATTTTGTTCTTTTCTCCTTATTTTTTACGAAGTGATTGAATATATTATGGGGTCTGCAAAAATCTAGAATCGCTTCCGCTAACCGTTGGTTGTTACCCATAAAGACCCGGAAAACATCAAGGTCTTTTATCAGAACCCCAAACGTTTGAAATTATTGCTAGATCTAAAAACATAAAGTGGGAAAAAATTCTTACCTGTTTCTTTATGAAATGGATCAGGAAGTTGAGGAGGAATTCTCCTCCCCTCCTCCCTCAAGTTTTGCGAGTGCCTCCTCCGCAGAAGTTCTGACGTATCCGTATTCTTCCATATCCACGCTGATCCGGCGCAAACCTTCAATAGCTTCGGGACCACCAAGTTCTCCAAGGGCCCGGACTTCCGCAACCCGAACTTCACTTTCCCTTTCGGTCTCCAGAGCTTTGAGGAGAGGGGAAACAGCTCTTCTATCTCCAAGTTTTCCAAGTCCCTCCGCAGCAAACCGCCTTATCTTGTAATACTCATCCCCCAGCAGTAAAATCAGGGGCTCGACTGCCCCCGGATCACCAATATCCACGAGGGACCTCACGACTTCTCTCTTTACATACCAGTCTGCAAGTTTAACGGAGCCAGCTTCTCTAACATCTTCATCCGAAGCTGCAGAAGCCCCTGAGAAGTCCGAAGTTTCAAGATGGAGAAGTTCTACAAGAGAAGCCACGGCTTCTTCACCTCCTGAATTGCCCAGAGCCCGGATTGCAGCCATCCTCACATCCTCTTCCGGGTCTCCGAGAGCCTTGATAAGAGGCTGCTCTGTTAGAGAAGCTTCCTCACGGCCGAAACGCCCCAGGGCGAAAACAGCTGCCCTGCGAACTTCCTTGTCCCTATCATCCAGCATGCCAACAATGGGAAGTACAAGGTCTGGGTCCTGAATCCCTATAAGGGCATAGTTAGAATCCGGGTTCTGAGTCCCTATAAGGGCATAAATACTGTTAACACGGACCGTTGGGTCTCTGCTGTCCAGTAATTTGAGAAGTTTTTCAACGGTTTCCTCATCCCCTGACTCTCCTACAGCATCTGCCGCATATTCCCCGAGTTCTTCGTCACTAAAAAGCTCGATAAGAGGATCAACGGCCTTCGGGTCTCCAATAGCTCGAAGAGCAGATATGGAGCTCCTGCGTACTTCTTTATTATCTTGATCCAGAAACTCTAGAAGGGGGTCAACAGCTTCAGGAGCTTTCAATTGCTCAAGGGCAAAAATGGAACTGATTACTACCCTGTCGTCGTCGTCTTTGAGAAGCTCGATAAGTGGAGCCACGGCTTCTGCTGCTCCCAGGTTTCCGAGTGCTTCAGTCGAATTAATACGAACTTCCGGCTCAGGGTCCTCAAGAGTCTTTATAAGAGCTTTTGAAGCTCTGGGTTCTCCTATCCTCCCAAGGGAATAAGCGGCAAGGCTGCGAACCTGAGGATCCTCGTCTTTCAAAGCCTTTATCAGAGAATCAACCGAAGGCTCCCCTATATCGATAAGGGCATAAGCCGAAGCATAACCTACATCCAGGTCTTCATTCCCGAGGTTCCGGACCAGTTTATCCACCCTGGCCTCGAGAGGGTCCTTGCCAAGACAACCGGCACAGATTCCGGAGAACAAAAGCAAGAGAAGAAAAATTTTTGCATACCTGAAACCGAAAAGTTCACATCGCTTTACCATATGCATCACCTTCTCTCCTCTCCCGGAGGAAGTAACAACTCAGCAGAAGTCGATCCATTCTGCCACGTCGAACTCACATTAATCAAGAAACGATCCCCGCTCTTTCCAACAACAACATTCTTGACAGGCATATAGGATTCTCCCGAGGGATTTCCATGTGCTATTTCCACAACTGCGTAGGGATAATCCGGCCAGGTCCAGAGAGGAGTCTTGGTATACTCCCCCACATCATAAAGTTCAGAAGATGCAAACACCAGCTCTCCGGTCCTTTCGTCTGTCACTGTCAGGTTCACGGGTATGTCTTCTGCAGAACCTGATCCTTTGTTAATAAGGTAGCCGTAGATTCTGTAAACATCAGAAGTATTCCTGCTCTCGATTTTCCTGCTCTCGATTTCATATTCCAGCTTCAGGGAGAGATTTTCAGGAATTTCAGGAGTAGGGATCTCTACAAGATAGGTACCTTCATCAAGAATCCTACCATCTCCAAGAACTTTCACCTTTACCGGGTATTCGCCTGGAAGTACATACCCAATCCATACGCTGACCGAATTATTTCCAGGAAGGAGGTGGATCGGCGTCTCATGAGATACAAAGTTGACATCCCACGGGTCTTCGGAATCAGAGGGAATGAGCAATCCAGAATTGGGGTGAGCCACTCCGTCACTGCCCACATACGTATTCTCGGCTTCAATCCATACGTCCACAGGCATTGAACCATTATTCTGGAGCACTATATCCAGCTGTCCCGACTCATGAACTCCAATGGGAGATGCGTTCATTTCTGCAATATGCACGTCAGTCCCTGTCCCGTAATACCAGAAAATTCCCAATAACAGTATAAGAAAGGCAGCTGAAAGCGTAATCAGAACATTTTTCTTCATTTCATCTCCCCCTTCATTCCACCATCCCCTACAAGTCCTTCAGCTATCGAAATACAGTTAGTAAGTCCATACTTCTTCTTGTCTATTATGCCTCTCCGTTCCAGATTCATAAGGACGCGGGAGACCTTAGCCTTGGAAAAATCAAGGGAATTGACCAGTTCATTCTGGAGAATTCGCCCTCCTCTGTTCACAATCAATTCTATGGCTTTCCTTTCATCTCCCTCAAGGGCCTTTAAAAGAACATCCGTAGGATCAATATCCGGCCCAGAGGGCAAAGCCCCCTCTGAGGGAAAAGCATCCCCCGAGGGAGTATTGTAAGGAAAGACTTCGATATTCTCCTCAAAAGCGGATTCTACTGTAGCATTGACATTTGTTAACTCTCCTGCGGGCCCCTGTAAAGGATAAAATGACCCTGAAACCCCCAGAGACAGTAAAACCTGGGTCAGAGCCAGACCACCGAAAAAACCGGAAAAAAAGAGAATATACGCTTCTTTTACCGTGTACACATATGGTATATCTATAACCTTGAATGCGTCCCCATCAAGCTGGATCACCACTGGAGTGTCTTCAAGCAGAAGATCAATGGCGACAATGCTTGACAGGAGCAGGATACCCACAGCCAGCACGAATCTTTTTCGTTCCTGGATCGTACTACCACCTCATTAACTACCTCCAGTATGTACGAAACAAATGTTATAATTTTAGTTTAACCTGACCCCGAGACGTCTCAGAATTCCGAGACCACCGGTGGAAGATAGCGAAAAATATTTTGGGCTGGTATATTGAAAAATAAGAGGATTTATCTCTGGTGAGATGAAAAATAAGCCAAGACAATGAATAAATCGAGCACGTAAATAGGCAGGCAAATGGGTCTAGCAAATAAACAGACATATTAAGGGTAGGTTAAGAAAAACATAGGAAGAAAAAAGACCAGTCATGATAAAGGTAATCAACCATATCATTTATTCTTCAAGATATCAGTTTTTCGTCAGAGTATCAGTTTTTCTTCAAAGTAAGTCGCATATCAACTGCAAAAGCTCCCTTTCCCTCTTCCAGAACCATCATGGGATTGATCTCAAATTCCTCAATTTCCGGAAAATCGCAGACAAGCTTTGAAACTCTTAAAATGGCATCAACCAGGGAAGTAATATCCAAAGGCTTTTCCCCCCTGGCTCCGGCAAGGAGAGGGTAGGTTTTGATTCCTGTGACCATCCCCCTTGCTTCTTCTTCGCCCACGGGGGCAATTGCAAACTGCACATCCTTGAGGATCTCGACATAAACCCCCCCAAGCCCGAACATCAACATGGGCCCAAAGGTTGGATCGCGGACCATCCCGATAATTGCTTCTTTTCCGCCTGAGAGCATTTGCTGCAGCTGGACACCTTCAAGAACCGCATCAGGCTTTTTTTCAGGGATGTTTTCCATCATTTCACGATAGGCAACCCGCACCTCATCTCCGTGTTTCAAGGAGAGCCTGATCCCTCCGACATCCGATTTGTGGGAAATCTGCGGAGAGACGACCTTCATCACCAGGGGGTAGCCTATTTCTTCTGCAGCTCTGAAGGCTTCCTCCTCGGTTTTTGCAAAAGCGGTCTGTACTGCAGGAATGCCGTAAGCTTTCAAGATGTCAAAAGATTCAAGGCCCAGCGTGCGCCGCTCAGCCTCTCGTGCAGCCCTGAGAATTTCAGCCGCTGCTTCCCTATTTACCCCTAACTCAGGAGAGATAAGATCAAGCGGTTTCATAATCATATAATATAGTCAGGACAGTTATTTACCTCACTATTCTTACCTTACTACCTCACTATTCTTACCTTACTACCTCTCTATTCTTACCTTACTACCTCTCTATTCTTACCTTACTACCTCTCTGTTCTTACCTTACTACCTCTCTATTCTTACCTTACTTATTCCTGTCCCGACTGATCTCCGGGTGATAAGGAAAGACAGGGTACACCCTTCTTTCTCCCCTTTGCGACCTCTGCAGCATTGGCAATAATCTCTATCTGATATCCTTTTTTGGATAGATTTTCAATCTGCTCGTCTGAAAGCAGCCCGTGAATCTCAAACAGACAATCATCAAGCTGCTTTGCAGTTTTGCTAAAGACGTCAAGATCATGCAACCGCTGAAGATCACGCAGCAGATCCCACGTGCTGGCATGAATCCTGACAATATAATAGCCCATATGACTCAGTCCTTCACCCAACGATGTTTATTTGGGAGTAAAGCGCTCGAAACTGCTAGTTAAGGGCAAGTTAGCGAGACAAAACCCGTCACATTGCGGGTTTCTTTCTGGCCCGGTTTTTTATGCATCCTCGACAGAATATTGACAGAATATCATAACCCTGATCATACCCCGACCATAACACCCTTACCAGCCTGTACATCCGCACTGCTGCTCACGGCCCAGCAAAGTTCGCCCATCGCAGCGCAGACATCTTTGATGATATTGTTCATCTCACTAAAGGGTGGAACAAACTCCTGACCGAATTCTATTGTGTAGGTGTATACCTTCCTGTTCAACCCGTTCACGATATGGCGACTAAATACATAATCATCTGATGTCGCTGATGTAGGATAAAGCCCGACAGCCTGCTGGACGGTGTAGATCTTACCGCGGACGGCTGCCAGTGCCCCGTTCATGCGGTGAGCCAGGTTTACAGCCTTGTCCCGGTCCGGGGGGGATATGAACTCTCCGTAACGCGTATCGTTGGGAATCCCACGCTTTCCGTCATATACAGGATTCAGGAAGTTTTGTTCAGGATAGGTAGTCTGGTTATCGTCATCTCCCCAGCTGTACAGGATAAGTTCGCTGTAACTATGTATATCCACAAAGTAACCAATATTCTTGTATGTGTCGAACAAATAGCGCACATTGCGTGTCTCTGGCTCAGAAAATGCACCTTCCCCTTTATACGTGGAACTGGCCGGACTGGAAGAAGTCCCAATCCCACTGTCCCACAGGAAATCGAAATTCCTGTTTAAGTCTACACCCGGCGTGGAAGGACTGACAGCGGTGTTCGGATTTCGGTTCTTGCGCCACCATACATCCTGGGTCTGGCTATAGTTCTTACCGTCCGGGTTCACATCAGGGAACACAAACAGATCAATGTTTTCAAGAATCGTGTGAACCTGATCTGCAGTGAAACTCTTTCCTCCGTAGGTTATCCCGTTGTTGGCACGGTAAGCATTGATAAGATTGACAAGGAAAGTTATACAGATATCCGAACCTCCCCACTCTCTTGCGTGCATACTGCCTGTGAACAATACGCCAACCCGATTCGTATTTGTCCCGGCGCGAACACGGACAGCATGAGAGGTCCGATTCTCCCAGCTCTGATGCGGAAGTTCGATGAGGGTCACGAGATCTGGATGCAGGGCCTTGAGGTTGATAAGAGCAGATTCAACCTCATCCGCAGTCATGTAACCCAGTACGGCACGCTCTTCAAACCTGGAGACCCCAGGCGCTCCAGCAAAGCGATTAACTTGTGACACATCCTGTACTCTTTCCACAGCGACTTTTGAGAGATCGGAAATGACCTCCACTTTATAGCCTGCCGACTCAACCAGTTTAATCTGTTCATCCGTCAGGACCCCCGGAACCATTAAACGGTCAGTCTCCAACTTTTGTGCAGCGCGATACTTTAAATCAAGATCTAATCTCTCCAGCGCCCTTAACTCTTCAAGGGTTCTGGCGATTATCCGGACCGAATAGCTTGTCATTTTAAATACCTCCCTTTGTCGTGGCGCTGTCGGCGAGCAGAAGACACATAGTCATTTACATCATTTTCGCTACGGAACAACTGCCCGTTTGCCAGCACCTCCACGGCACGTCAAACATGCTCCTCATCAGGAAAAACAGGTTCACTACGGACTGAAGTCGGCGACAAGCCGGTATTTTAAGTTCCTTTCGACAACATCAAAAATATAGCCTATTTTCAAGAAGGCTTTTTCTGGAACCCGACAGATACCCGGGAGAAATTCCGATTTACACCAGGCACGAATAAGCCAATTCAAACAGCAAGCGATAACGCGGACGAAGTACCCAAAAACTGTCCGTACGGTTCCTGGAAGAATCGACCCAACGTGTCCTGTACCATATCCTGTACGAGATTAGTTGTAATTTCCATGCCAGGATTCCCATCACTATCGGATACCATAATGATTGGTTCTTCGATTCCGACCTGTACCCTTAACCTGTACTTTAACCTGCATCACCTAACCTGCATCACCTAACCTGTATCCCCGAAATAGATATGTTGATTTTTATATAAATATACTTGTTATCGTATCAACAATCCAAATAATCAACAATTGGAAAATTTATCCTTGGTTAAGAATTTATTTTTCCTCACCATTTTTTGAACCTGATCCCTATTTTCAGATCACAGAGATACAGAAAAAACCAGAAATATGGTTTAATATTTGAAAAAATTACACCGAATTGTGTAAAAGGTGATAAAAATAATTTAACTAAAATAAAATACAAAGTAGAATATAGGCAAAATAAAAGTATATTTAAAACTCAGCTGTAGAAATAGAAATGGAAATAGAAATGGAAATAGAAATGGAAATAGAAATGGAAATAGAAATGGAAATAGAAATGGAAATAGAAATGGAAATAGAAATAGAAATAGAAAAGGAAAAGGAAAAGGAAAAGGAAAAGGAAAAGGAAAAATATCCTTTACCTTCAGATTGATACTGATCTGCGCAGCTTTACTTCGGTCTCACAGATTTCCTTTGTGTCCCTTGCAATGGTTAGTTCTTCGTTGGTCGGGATAACAAGGACTCTTACTTTTGCATCAGGAGTGCTGATATCGATTTCCTGACCTCTGATCTTGTTCTTTTCTTCGTCGATCTCTATGCCGAGACCGTCAAGGCCGGAGAGGATTCTCTTCCTGATACTTGCACTGTTTTCTCCAATGCCTGCTGTAAAGACTACCGCATCCGCACCATTGAGTACGGCTGAATACTCACCTATGACCTTCTTAATCTTGTATGCAAAGATTTCAAGGGCGAGTTCGGCTCTCTGGTTGCCTTTGGAAGCTGCTTCATCGAGGTCCCTGAAGTCGTTGCTGAGCCCGGAGACTCCAAGCACGCCTGACTTCTTGTTCATGAGGGTATCGATTTCTCGGGTCGTAAGGCCTTCCTTTTCCATAACGAAGGGGACTACTGCAGGGTCAATCGAACCGCACCTGGTACCCATTGCAACTCCTTCGAGCGGGGTAAAGCCCATTGTTGTCTCAACGGATTTTCCGCCGTTAACAGCCGTAATGCTTGAGCCGTTTCCTAGGTGGCAGGTGATGACTTTGACTTCTTCTTCGGGTTTTCCGAGCATAGCGGCAGCCCTTCTGGCAACGTAAAAGTGAGAAGTGCCGTGGAAACCGTATTTTCTGATCCCGTACTTTTCGTACAGTGTGTACGGCAGAGCATACATGTAGGCATAGGCCGGGATTGTCTGGTGGAATGCTGTGTCAAAAACAGCAACCATCGGGACGCCTGGCATGATCTCCTGACAGGCAGTAATTCCCATCATGTTTGGAGGATTGTGGAGAGGAGCCAGTTCAAAGCAGTCCTTGATTGCCTGTTCTACGCCTTCATCGATCAAAGCCGAGGAAGTGAACTTTTCTCCACCGTGCACAACTCTGTGCCCGACTGCATTGATTTCGTCCATGCTTTTGATGACACCGAGCTCGGAGTCCGTAAGAGCCTTGACGACTTCCTCAAGGGCAACCTTGTGGTTAGGAAGGTCGGTCTGCTTTTCCAGTTTCTTGCCGTCAGACCTCTTCTGGGTAATGATCGAGTTGTCGATGCCTATCCTCTCACAGAGCCCTATTGCAAGAGGGGACTCGTTTGTCATATCAATTAATTGATATTTGAGAGAAGAACTCCCTGCGTTTATAACCAGTACTTTCATTTGTAAACCCCAGTTCAATCCATTGTTTTCCAATCACATTTAGAGTTTCGGATAGAATAATACTATGTATGAAAGTTAATAAAACGCTTCCGAAACGTTTTCGATTATTTGTCCTGGGCTGCGGCCTGGACACAGGTAATCGCAACAGCACCGACAATATCTTCGTCACTGCATCCTCTGGACAGGTCGTTAATCGGCTTTGCAAGTCCCTGGGTGATAGGACCATATGCTTCAGCCTTGGCAAGCCTCTGGGCGATCTTGTATGCGATGTTTCCAGCGTTCAGATCGGGGAAGATAAAGACATTGGCTTTACCTGCGACAGGGCTTCCGGGAGCCTTTGAAGCTGCAACTTTGGGGACAACTGCTGCATCAACCTGCAGTTCACCGTCGATTGCAACGTCAGGAGCAAGTTCCTGTGCAAGCTTTGTGGCAGCGACTGTTGCCTCGGTCAGTTTGCTGTGTGCACTTCCTTTGGTGGAATAGGAAAGCATTGCAACATACGGAGTGTCCTGAACCAGCAGTTCGAAGGTCTTTGCAGAAATAACTGCAATGTTTGCAACATCCTCTACACTTGGAATTTCAACCATACCCGAGTCGGCAAAGAGGAAGGTCCCATCTGATCCGTATTCACAGTCAGGTACGGCAATGATGAAGAAAGCGGATGCAAGTGCTGCGCCTGGAGCAGTCTTAACTATCTGGACAGCAGGTCTCAGGGTGTCTGAAGAAGAGTGAGCAGCTCCTGATACTACTCCGTCTACTTCTCCGAGTTTTGCCATCATAACGGCGAAGTAAACGTAATCGCTCATAACTTCAGCTGCAGTTTCGGGGGTTATACCTTTGTGCTTTCTCAGCTCATAGAAAGTGTTAATGTATTCGTCTTTTTTCTCATAGGTTTTCGGATTTACAATTTTTGCTTTTGAGAGATCAAGATCTCCTGCGAGCGCCTTAATGTCGGCTTCATCACCGACAAGGACAACGTTTGCAATACCTCTTTCAAGGATCTTGGCAGCTGCCTGGAGGGTCCTTATATCTTCAGTTTCAGGTAAAGCGATTGTCTTGTTGAGTTTCTTTGCTCTTTCACTGATCTTCTCTAAAAATGTTACCAATCAACCAACCTCCTATATAATTAGAGTAATTTAAGTTAGCTGGGTCTTGATATATAAATTTACGTAAAAAGCATAGTGAAATATATAAAAATAAAAAATATATATTTCGAACACTCAATATATATTATTTCGGATATTAATTCCCAAAATATATAAATATTTGAGATAAGTTTTACGCCAAAGGTGTAAGAATTTAAAACAATTGTTATGAATATAAATGACAAATTGATATAAAAGAATTCCGGAATGATAAGAATGAAAATATTAGGGATATCAGGCAGCCCGAGGAGGGGTCAGAACTGTGAGAAAATGGTTGGAGTTGTTCTCGAGCTTGCAAAAGAAAGGGGGTTTGAAGCCGATACCGTTTTTCTCTCAAACAAGGATATTAGCCCCTGCAAAGCTTGTGGAGCCTGCAGAGAAAAGGATTTCTGTGTGATTGACGACGATATGGAAGAAGTTTATGAAAAGATGAGGGCAGCCGACGGCATAATTGTTGCAGCCCCCGTATATATGGGAAATTACCCTGCCCAGCTTAAAGCTCTTTTTGACAGGAGTGTCCTGCTTCGCCGCAAAGACTTTGCACTCAAAAATAAAGTTGGAGCAGCTCTTTCAGTCGGAGGTTCAAGAAACGGAGGCCAGGAAAAGACCATTCAGTCCATCCACGATTGGATGCACATTCACGGAATGATTGTGGTCGGGGACAACGCCCACTTCGGCGGAATTGTCTGGAACCCTGCAGAGGAAGATGCCGTAGGAATGCAGACAGTTTCCGAAACTGCAAAAAAACTCTGTGATGTGCTGGAACTTATCTGGAAAAATAGATAAATAACAAATTATATAAATTAAATAAGTCAAAATATAATAAAAGAAAAAATATGATTTTCAGAGAAAGAGCCTGGTCCAATAAACAGATTTATATATTTTTAAAAGATACATTTAAATAAATGCTCGAAATCTTCTGGGGCAGAAAAAGAATTTCAGGAAAATAAAATTCAGAACCCTGAAGATTTGTTTTTGCAAAAAGAGTTTCAAGCACAAAAAATTCCCTCGAGGCGCGAACATTTGGAAGTTGATCCAGAGTCCAGATTCAGATTCCACAGCATAAGAGAATACCCAAGGCTAACGGAGTACATCACCCGATTTGATACCGAAGCTACAAGGGTCAACTCAATTGCAATTTTAATCGGACTCCTGACAGGCCTCGTAATAGGAATTTATGACCGCACCCTCCAGTACAGCAATGCTCTTTTCGGGATGCAGCAGGGATCCTCTTTACACGAGTTCCCACACTATTATGTAATATTGATGCCTGCCCTCGGAGGGCTGCTGGTGGGATTAATCTCCCACTTCCTTATAAAAAAGAGATATGGCGTTGAAGGGCTTATAGAAACCGTAACCCTCCGCGGAGCAAGAATTAAGCTCAGGGATTCTTTTTTGGAAGTCTTTGCTTCGATAATCACTATCAGCTCGGGAGGCGCCCTAGGTAAGGAAGCTCCGGGAGTCCTTGCCGGAGCCGGGACAGGTGCTCTTGTGGGGAGGATCCTGAAGAGCCCTGAAAGGCAGCTCCAGACTCTTCTCGGCTGCGGGGCTGCCGGAGGGATTGCAGCCGCATTCAACGCTCCACTTGCAGGGGTAGTTTTCGTAGTAGAAGTGATTTACGGGGAACTTGAAACAAAGACTTTTATTCCGATAGTAATCTCCTCGGTCTTTGCAACCCTGGTCTCAAGTACACTTTTCGGGATAAAACCTATCCAGATCTCCCCCTACCAGCTGATCAGCCCCTACAAGGAACTCGGGCTCTACCTTATCCTCGGCCTCCTTGCAGGGCTTGTCTCGATAATGCTGATCCGGACACTCTACTACACAAAAGACATCTTTTCGGAAATCCCCCTCCATCCGGTTTTCAAACCTGCTCTTGGAGGGCTTGCAGTAGGGGTAATCGGCCTCTTTTACCCCAGAGTCCTGGGAATGGGCTATAATGTAATAATGGATGCCCTGAACAACGAGTTTACCTTCCAGCTCCTGCTTATCCTGCTCTTCCTCAAGATCCTTGCCTTTTCCCTGAGCCTGGGCTCGGGAGGTTCGGGAGGAACGATTGTCCCCTCCCTTTTCGCTGGTGCGATGTTAGGAGGAGCTTTCGGGACAGCCGCAAACGTACTGTTCCCGGGGACGATAGCAGAATCGGGAGCCTATGCAATGGTCGGGATGGGTGCAGTCTTTGCCGGGACTGCCCGGGCTCCTCTTACCGCTATCCTGATTCTTTTTGAGATTACCAGGGACTACAGTCTTATCCTCCCCCTCATGTTTGCCTGCGTGCTGAGCAACGTAATGTCCAATGCCATTTATTCCGAGTCCATTTTTACGGAAGGGCTACGCAGGAGAGGGTTCAAAATAAGGAAAGGAAGGGAAGTCGATATCATGGTATCCATGCTTGTAAAAGATGCCATGGTCACACATGTCCAGACCGTCTCCGAAGAAAAGAACGTGGGGACCCTCATCGCCCTCATGCAGGCAAGCCGCCACGCAGGTTTTCCGGTCCTTGATTCCAGAGGCAAGCTTTCAGGGATAGTGACACTCTCGGACCTCCGGAGCAAAGTAAAGTACGGAGAAGTCGATAAAAAGATAGGGGATATAGCCACTCACGATGTGGAAATCGCCTATCCAGACGAAACTCTTGAAGCCGTCCTAAAACGCCTTGGCTCAAAGCAAATAGGCAGGCTCCCTGTCGTGGACCGCATGGATAAAACCAAACTCCTCGGCCTCATCACCCGGAGTGATATTGTGAATTCGTATAATAAGAAAGTCGTGGAAAAAGTCCGGGACACCGACTGAAAACAACAGCCTGTAAAAGCCCGGGCAAAAAACGTTTCGGTTATATCTCTTCAAGGTACTTCCTTTTCCCCCGACGTAGTAGCTTTTTTGTAGGACGCTGTTTATAATTGTAAAGGGAATAGGATACGGAGTAGGCCAAATAATGTATTACCAGACAACCTTTATCAGAGGACCTGGAAAAAATACTGAAGTTTTCATACATGGTCCTGGTTTTCCTGGAATAATACTTTGGTCTGGCTCTTCAATGAATCAAGAGAGCCGTGGGGAAAGCATGGACCGACCCGATGTGTGAAGTGCTGGAGGGGTAAAAAGGCTTCACATAAAAAGGCTTCAAGCTTCTTGTTTCCAGAATCGATTATGTGTAGATGGCGTTTATCTCAGCCGAATGATCGCAAGAGATCCGGGATTACTGGTCCGGGGCATCTATCGCAAAACCGCCTCGTTGGGAAGCGCTTCATTAATGATTCTTTTACAGGCGAGTGGAGTAAGATGTTCCGGCGATGAACTACGGAATGAACTGAGGTAAAGAGGTGTCAGTGCATGGAAAAAAATAATCATGCCAGGATTATTGCAGAACCGGGAAAACAGGAGATCATCATCACACGGGAGTTTGATGCTCCACGAGAACTGGTTTTTAAAGCGTTTACAGATTCGAAGCTTTATACAGAGTGGCTGGGACCACGAGGCTTCACAACGACTCTTGAGACATTTGAACCGAAAAATGGCGGATCCTGGCGATATATTCAAAGAGATCAGGACGGCAACGAATATGCATTTCATGGAGTGAATCACGAGGTCACAGCACCTGAAAGAATTATCAGCACTTTTGAGTTTGAAGGACTTCCGGAAAAAGGGCATGTCGTCCTTGAAACAACGAAATTTGAAGCTTTACCGGGTAACAGGACAAAACTAACATCTCAATCTGTCTTCCAGACGGTTGAGGATCGTGACGGAATGCTCCAGTCAGGTATGGAAGAAGGCGTCAACGATTCTTATGATCAACTTGCAGAACTTTTGGAAAAGATGGAAAGGTAAAGATCCGGATTTGAAGTAAAAATAATCTGTAAGGATAACCGGCAAGGGGAAACAGCATGGCAGACAGCAACAATGCAATCTGGGACAGGCTACCTGAAACACCATATCCTGAACTCAAGAAACTCAATCGCCTGGTTGGCAAGTGGAAAATAGGAGGAGAAAGATGCCAGAAGGCAAATACGTGAATGTAAATAACCTCAATATGTACTACGAACTGCACGGAACCGGCAGACCGCTTATCCTGCTTCATGGCGGCGTCGGTGCGAGCGAAATGTTCGGCCCGATCCTGCCGGACCTTGCTGAAAACAGGCAGGTCATCGCAGTCCATTTACAGGCCCATGGGAGGACAGCCGACATCGACCGACCTCTAAGCTTTGAGTTAATGGCCGATGACATTGCGGCACTGGTAAAGCACCTGGGAAGCGAAAAGGCCGATATCATGGGTTACTCTCTTGGCGCGGGCGTTGCCATGCAGACCGCCATCAGGCACCCGGATCTGGTCCGCAAGCTCGTGGTCGTCTCAGCTCCCGTCAAGCGGGACGGATGGTACCCCGAGGTTCTGGAAGACATGGCACAGATGGGCCCGGAGACTGTAAAAGCCATAAAGCAGAGCCCGCTCTACCAGCTCTATCCCGAAACCGACTGGGAAGTGCTCTTCACCAAGATTGGCGACCTGCTCGGGAAGGACTATGACTGGTCGAAAGACGTGGCTGCGATTAAGTCCCCCACAAGGATCATCTTCGCGGATGCGGACGCTGTACGTATGACGCACATAATGGAGTTCTTCGCGCTATTTGGTGGAGGGCAACAGGACGCCGGTATGGACGGTTCCCGCCGGCCGATGGCACAGCTTGCGATTCTGCCGGATATGACTCATTACAATATTCTCTCCTCTCCTTCACTGGCCGCCTTCGTAACAAAATTTCTCGACTCACCCATGCCGGAGACCAGGTGATTGGTATTCCCTGATGGCCAAAACCGGATCACAATTTGCAAACGAAGAAGCTGTCAAAAAAGTCCAGGGCACAGGCTAAGCAGCAAACCTAAAAAAGTCCCCTGACAAAAAGAATAGGACTGAAAAGAAAACGGGGATATTCTTTATAAAAATGGGAGAATTTTATGCAAAAGGCTGAAGGAAATTCATGCGGGGACGCAGAAGAATATTTGGAAAACATAATACTTGAAGCCGCAGGTGAAATACCTGCTCTCTATATCGAACCGTCTGCAAGAGAAATACTACCTATCACACGCCGGATTTTTGAAGAAAACACTTTTCTTGCCCATGAATTCAAAATTTCCCAGCTTGTAGAAAAAGAAAAGCGCCTGATAATTTACGGAGAAGCGGGTTCGGGAAAAACAAGTACTCTCAAGTGGCTAAATACCACATGGGCCGGGGAATATCTCGAGAAAAAAGAAGAATACATTCCTATTTATGTAGCCCTTGATTCTTATGTTAAAGGTTCTTTTTATGCATATTTGGAAGCAAAAGCAAAACGAAAAGGGATTTTGGAACCTGATTTGAGAGAATTACTTGAAGGAAAAGCCCTGCTGCTTTTAGACGGGCTTGACATGCTCAGATCTTCCGATAACTTTTCTCCCCTTGATGAAATTTCCGATTTCATTTCCGATCATGAAGACTGCAGATACGTTATTGCCTCAAGAAACGGCCCCTCTGGCAGTATAAAAAGTACTTTTGCCGTTTGCGAGCTTGAGAAATTCTCAGATGAAAAAATAGGGCTCTTTATAGAGAGTTCCGTCCCCAACAAGAGACAGGCAAAAATTCTGAAAAGCAGAAGCCTGAATGAAACCAATTCACATCCTTTTCTCCGAAATCCCCTGCTGCTCAAACTCCGGATTAAAACTTCAATCGCCGGAATTGGGATGGGGGGAAAAAAGAGACTTAATCAAGAGCTTACTTATTTTGACCCTGAATTTATCCCCTCCAATCGGGCAGAACTTTACCAGGCTTTTATTTCAGAGCTTTTCAGACATTCCGGGACTAAAGAAGATTTCTTCAGTTCCGAAAAGATACTCTCCATGAAAAAAAGCAGAGATATGGAAAACTGCGGCCTGGGAAGCGGAGAGTCGAGAAGCTCTGAAAAACTGCCTTCCAAAAATACTCCGAGAACAGGCTCGGAAAAAATGGATTTCGAAAGAATAGAGATTGAAAGTTTTCTAATGGACCTGGCATTCAGGCTTCAGTGCGAGCACAGGCTTTCATGCAAGTACGGATATGCCCTTGAAATCGCAGAAAAGTACGCAAAACAAAATCCTGCAAAACAAAATCCATCCGGAAAAATTGAATCTAAAAAAACAGAAGACAAAAAAACAGAGTATAAGAAAACAGAAGCCAGAAAGCTTCTCAAGGCTTGCTTCGGGCCAGGGCTCCTGACCAGAAACCGTTCTGAAGTAAGGTTCGGGATAAACCTGGACCTTCAGGAATACTTTGCAGCTTTAAAGCTGAAGCAACACTTTGAACAGGGAACAGAGACCTCAGAAGCATTCGGGCACCCGGGATGGGAAAACGTTGTGATATTCGTCTCGGAGATGGTCGAATCAGGAGAAAAACTGGTAAACTCCATAATTTTGAGCAAAAACCTGGACCTTGCTTCAAAATGTGCCGCTAAAACAAGCCTCGAAACAAAAGAAAAATTATGTTCGTTACTTGCCGGAAAACTGGACAGCAGGTACACGCTGGAAAAAATGAGAGTAATCCGGAGCCTGGGCAGGCTTGGAGACTGTGGAATTGAAGCCATTTCAGGAGTGCTTGGGCACGGAGACACGGGAGTGAAAAGAGAAGCAATAAGGGTTCTCGGGGAGACAAGATCGGAAATGGCCCTTGTCCCTCTGACAGCTGCATTTGGGGATGAAGATTACTCCGTGAGGATCGAAACCGTAAAGGCTCTCAGTATGATAGGGACGGAAAAAGCTGTCGACCTGCTGACGAACGCACTGGCGGATAAGAACCGGGCTGTCCGCCTGGAAGCAACCGATTCACTGATGCGGATAGAGTCAGAAAAAGCTCTTGATGTCCTTATTTCCGCACTTGGGGATAAAGATGATTTTGTCCGTTTCGGAGCTATGGGAGCTCTGGGCAGGGCAACTCCTCAAAAAGCGGCAACCCCTCTCATAAAAGCATTTAAGGAAGAGGACAAACTTGTCCGATGGGGAGCTGCAGAAGCCCTGGGGCAGATGAGGTCGGAAAAAGCTGTCGAACCGTTCATGGATGCCCTGCAGGATGAGGACGAATTTGTACGATGGATAGCGATAAAGGCACTCGGGAAAATCAAATCGGATCAAACCCCTGATACCTTTACCTGTACACTTGGAGATAAAAGCCATTTCGTCCGAAGAGAAGCCGCAAAGACGCTCGGGATGTTAGGTTCGGAGAAAACACTTGATCTCCTTGTTTCCGCGCTTTCGGATGAGAACGAATTCGTAAGAAAGGCAGCTGCTGAAGCCCTCGGAGAGAGAGGACCCGAAATTGCAGGCTCAAATACAGCTGTTGGTGCACTTGTAAAGAGATTAAGTGATGAAAGCCATTTAGTTCGGCTGGAAGCGGCAAAGGCACTCGGAATGACAAGGTCCAGGGAAGCTGTTACCCCTCTTCTTCTGGTACTGGGGGATGAAAACCGGTTTGTCCGAAAAGAAGCAGCAAAAGCACTCGGGAAGCTGGAACCCGAAAAAGTCCTTGAACTGCTTATTCATGCGCTTGAGTCAGGTAACCATTTTATGAGGCAGGGGGCAGTAAGAGCCCTGGGACAGATGAGTTCTGATGAGACCCTCCAGGTATCGGATAAAGTCTTCGACATTCTTGATAATGCCTTTAAGGATGAAGATAAGCTTGTACGAAGGGAAGCAGCCAGAACTCTGGAAAATATATCCGGAAACAGGCCTGAAAGAGCCTTTCAGTCCCTGATTAATGCGCTTGACGATGAAGACGAAGAGGTCAGGAGGCTGCTGGCCGGGGTACTGGGGTGCCTGGGTTCTGAGACAGCTGTGCCCCGGTTGATCGGGGCTCTCAAGTCCGAAGACGAAAATGTGCGGCGCTTTGCAGCTGAAGCCCTCGGGCAGATAAGATCCGAAAAAGCCCTGGAGCCCCTGATAGATACCATGTTTTTCGATGCATCTGGAATTGTGAAAGGAGAAGCGGCCAGAGCTCTTGGAAAAGTAAAATCCAGAAAAGCCATAGAACCGCTTATTGACGCACTCCTTGATGAAAACAATGAAGGCAGATGGGGAGCTGCCGAAGCCCTGGGCAGGATTAAAGCTGAAACTGCAGTTGGACCCCTGATTCTCGCTCTTTCAGATAGAGATGACTTTACACGGTTTGCTGCAGCAAAAGCTCTTGCCAGGATAAAACCCAAAAAAGCTATCGAACCTTTGATCAATGCCCTCTATGACCGGAACCGCTTTGTAAAAGCAGAAGCTACCGGAGCCCTCATGAAAATTTGTACGAAAGAAAATAAAGATCGGATGCAGGCTTTACTTGCTTCAGAAAATGAGCTCGCGGCAAATCTCGCGTTCGAAATCCTGGAAGAAATTGAAATGCAGGAAGTATCAAAAACCCGGCTGTTTCCGGACCTGCAATAACTCCAAAAAAGGAACAGATTTGAATGAAGCGATAAGAATTATTTAAAAAATTTTAAAAATCGGTTTAAAAAATATCATTTTTAAAACATCGGAGCCAGAAAAATGGAAAGAAACCTCAGGAAAAATTTTCTTAACGCTCTTTGCGGAAATCCAGTTGGCATGACCCCTGCCCTTTCTGTCACCCAGACCGGAACCGTTGAACTGATGGATCTGACCGACGCCTCCTGGCCGGAAGCTCATTCCGACCCGGAAAAGATGGCAACCCTCGCCCTTGCAGGCCACGAAATTGCGGGCCTTGAAGCCGTACGTTATCCCTACTGCCTGACCGTGCTTGCCGAAACCATGGGCTGCAACGTGAGGATGGGCACAAAAGATATCCAGCCCTCGGTCCTGTCTCACCCCTTTTCCGAAGGTCCGGAAAAACTGAAAGTCCCTGAAGCTCTGCTCGAAAAAGGAAGAATTCCCATTGTCCTCAAAGCAACCGAAATCCTGGCAGCCCGTGCCGGAGAAGAAAACGGAAAGGAAGAAGTTCCCCTCATAGCAGGGATGGAAGGCCCCCTTACTGTTTTTACCCACCTTGCGGAAGTTAAGAATTACCTGATCTGGACTATAAAAAAACCCGACTATGTCAATGCCTTCATGGAGACCTGCACCGAGATCTGCATCGAATACGCAAACGCCCTCTTAGACTGCGGCGCAGACACTCTCTCCATGCCCGACGGCGGGATAGTAGGCTCAAGAATGATGCCTCCTTCGGTTCTTGAAAACTCCGTCAAACCCTTCTACAAACGCCTCTGCAAAAAAGTAAAAGGCCCCGTAATCCTGCACATCTGCGGTGACGTGGGCGATTCCCTGGGAACTCTTTCGGAATGCGGTTTCGAAGCCATCAGTATAGAAGAAAAAGTTAGCCTCAAAGCTGCAAAAGAAGTCATCGACGGCAGAGCAAGGCTAATCGGAAACGTCTCCCCTTCAAGGACCCTGCTCTTCGGAACCCCTGAAGCCGTGAAAGCCGAAGCAAAGCAATGCCTCTCGGACGGCGTGGATATCCTTGCCCCGGGCTGCGGGATTGCACCGAGGACCCCGCTTGCAAATATAAGGGCGCTTGTGGAAGCGAGGAACGAGTGGTACGGGGAGAAGGAATGAAAAATAGGAGAGGAAAAAAGTAAGGAGAGGAAAAAAGTAAGGAGAGGATAAAAGTAAGGAGAAAATTCAGACCAGCTTTTTAGCTGTCTCCGGACAGTTACGTAGTACCCGTATTAAACGGGCTCCTGTTTTATTACATAACATAAAATTCCTCAATGTTCACATCTCGTGAAGCACCTGGACCTGTCAAATACCAGGAAAATCTTTTTTAAGGCCTCTATTTAACCAAAAAAGTTACGAATTCGATGAATAAAACATCGCCTTACATATCCCCCAATTATTATAAAAGATAGTTAATATTAAGTGCGTTTATACTACAATATATATGATTAATTAGGAAATTAAATAAGTTCTAAATTTAAAAATAGTTAATTTTAAGTTCATTTATGCTATTATATACATGGGGGATTATAAAATTAAAAAAGTTCCAGATGAAACTAAAATATTAAACCGTTTTTAATCCAGCTTCAACATGAAAGTTATGAATTATTCAAAATTAGCAAAGTGAATTAGGGATGGGGGAGTTATGACAGAGAATGAATACTTGAAAAGATGTAGCAGGTGTATATTACCTGAAACAACACCAAACATTATTTTTGATAAAGATGGTGTTTGTAATTTTTGCCGTTCTCACATAAAAGTCCGGTATGAAGGGGAATCAAAACTTAGAGAATTATTGCACTCGCATCGCAAAGATAGCAACAAATATGATTGTGCTATAGGAATAAGTGGCGGGCGGGATAGCAGTTACGCCCTCCTCAAGCTCGTAAAGGATTATAACCTGAAAGTTCTGGCAGTTAACTACGAAAATCCGTTTACTGACCCGCAGGCTAAAACCAATATTGAAAATGCTGTAGAAGCGTTAAATGTTGACGTTGTTAGTTTCAAATTGAAGAATAATATTCATGAAAAAACATTTAAACATAATTTCACTTCATGGCTTCGCAAACCATCTCCTGCAGCCATACCTATGATGTGTATCGCCTGTAAATTGATTCTTCCGAATGTGATTAAATGCGCAAAAAAGTATGGTGTGAAATGTATAGTTACAGGAGGTAACCCATATGAATACACATCTTTTAAAAGAGAATTACTGAATGTTTCAACAGATGAAACTTACATGAAGCTCTTAAAAAAAAGCTTTGGCTTAAAAGGGTTTGGAGGAATTGCGAGTGAAATGTTAAATAACCCAATGTATTGCCATCCGATGTGCATTTCCACAATGATAACAGGATTTTTGTATGGAAATCCTTACAGCTTCGGACCCAAATTTTTGTCCCCGGATATTGAGTTTATAGACATATTTCACTACATTCCCTGGCAAGAAGAGGAAGTTTTGTCAAGAATTAAGCAGGAATTGAAATGGGAAAGCCCGAAAAGATTCAGTTCATCCTGGAGATTTGACTGCACTGTAAGTCATTTAAAAGATTTTATGTATTTGAAAACCCTCAACATGACCGAAAAAGATGATTTTTATTCTAAAATGGTGAGAGAAGGTCTGATGACTCGGGAAGAAGCGCTCATAAGGATAAAAAATGAAAACAAACTGCATATGGATGAAATACGAAAATTACTTGACAGTACCGGAATCAGCGACGTTTCCCACTTAAAAATGGATAAAGAGGAAATAATTCGGAAAGAAATACTGGCCGAACAAGTCGGATAATTTTTCATCAAGCATATCAAAAACGATCTATTGTTTAAAGGCTGGTAAGCCTTATTTCGAGGCCTGGGTTTGGAACTGGTATTTCCCCACCCGAGTTTCGCTTCCCGAGTTTCGCTTCCCGAGTTTCGCTTCGGGAGCACGAGGTCTGTTTCGCTACGCTCAAGCAGACTAATTGATGGGCTATAGAGTAAACTGAGATCAAAAAAGACTAACTAATAAGATTTCTAAACAGTAAAACGTTATTCACTATACCAACCATTTCTTGTCCCGCTCGCCTGCGAGCGGCTTTTCACGTGAAAAAACAGAAGAAGCAAATACAGGAAAAAGAGAAAAGAAGCAATTTTTCCTTAAAATATTGAGAAATCAATTATTTTATTCGATTTCCGCAATTAAAGGCATGTGATCACTCAGAGAAATCCAATCTTCATATTTACCAAGATTGACAGGTTTCCTGCAATTGATGAGGTCGACCGGTGCAAAGATATAATCTATATGATAAGGGGTTTGCCTATTTTTTCTGAAATATAGCGTAGGGTCCTTCTCATTTCCAAACTTTACCTGTTTTGATGTATGATAGATACTGGAAATCTCAAATCGATTTAACAGATTAATTACATCGGCAAGTGTTCCATGAAGAGGATACTTGAGGTGTTCACTATCCCAGATAACATTCCAGTTAAAATCGCCTGCAATAATTGTTGGGGAGCCGAACATATCTTTATAATAATTCAATGACTGCCAGACTTCCCCAATGTACCTTCTTCCCGGATCTTCTTTATTGTTCTGTGACCAGACCGCGATAAGATTTATTTCTCTATTATGAGACACTTTGACCGGAAGGACATACCTGTAACTTTCACAATAGGACTCATGAATTGCAATTTCAAAGCCATTGAAACTAAAAACAGCCAGACCCTTGTTTCGATTCTCGCCTATCCATAAAACATCATCATAAAACTTATTTTTGAACTTGTCCGGATGCTCACACTCCGGTACTACTAACAAATCAGGCTCATAGGGAAGAATTTGTTCGTATTTCTTTCTGAAAGCCATGTTGCAATTCCAGGCTATAATTCTCATGTTTAACACACTATTCGGTTACTGATCACTAAAATACTTGCTACAAATCGGAGAAGATCTTTCTTAAAAATAAGAAGCATCAGGACAAAAAGTTTGTTTTTTTGATTGAACTTATCCTGAAAACTCAAAATTGTTTCTCAAATAACAGAATTAAAAACGGCAAAAGCCTGAAAGGTCTGAAAGAACTCAGAAGAAGCAAAATTAAATTATACTTGAAGAACTCTTTTACATGCTCGTTTTATTGTGTTACTAATTTTCAAATTTCTTCTTCCTTCTCTTACTTTTTGGGTAGGACCGCCAGACAAGCTGGCGGGTTTTCCTATATTATGCGAATTTAAAAACCTTTTTTGAAGATAAGAAGAAGTTCTCCTTGCCCGTGAAACCTTATTCGCTTTACCGAGTCATTCTTGTCACGCTCGACGAAGGAGAGCGGTCTTTCCCGCGAGAAATAGAAAGAATTAATTTAAATGGTTTCAATAAGGGAGCTGATAGAGAAGTAAAGAAGAAATGCTCTTGTCAGCAGGGATATAATGGTTTTTTCAGAATTAGCTTTAGGCTTTCTTACTAACTTTGAGCTCATCCCAAAACCTATTTTATCCCTGCATCGGTCAAAATTTCAGAATTATTTTCATTATCTGTGACTCGATTGACTATTTCAGATTCAAGATTCGGAGAGCCGATTTTGGGTTTTGGGATAAGCTCATTATATATGATTCTTCCAAGAAAATCCCTAAAGAAATTTCTGATACTTACTCGAAAGTATATGGTAAAGCAATAGAAGAGTTTTCAAATAAGCACTGTAAATTGAATGGGATGCAGATTGAGGTATTTTTTCGTCCGAAAAAAGTGGAAATCACAATAAGAAAATACCTAAAAATCTGATTTTGTGACCTTATCACTCATCCCATCAATTCCGTATCCTCATGCGAATAAGCCGGCGCACAGCAGCAAAGTATTTTCAGCTCCTCTTCACCTGCATTCCTGACCCTGTGCGGAGTTCCGGGCGCAATACAGATGGAATCCCCTTTTCTGACCTCGAATTCTTCCGATCCGAGGGTCATTATCCCGCTGCCTTCCGTGATGTGATAGATTTCTTCGCTTAGCCGGTGTCTGTGAAGAAGCGTTTCCCCTCCGGCAGGCACGATGGCTTCGGCAAGGCTCTGCTTTGAGTTGCCGTGGACTGCGGGATGCATAAGTTCACGGATTATTGAGCCGTCTTTTGTGATGTAGGGTTCTACCATTTCGTATCTTGTTTTTATCCGCATTCAGAACTACTGATACTGGCAACTATATAACTATTTTTGGATTAAAGAGAGTTTGGATTAAAGAGAGTTTGGATTAAGGAGAATTTGGATTAAAGAGAGGGGGAGACTTCATCTTCCTGTAAAAGTTCTGAAAAAAATGCCGGGCAGTCCGGGATCAAGCTGGCATCTATCAGAATTAAATTCAGGTAAAAAGGCCCACCACCTTTAATTTTCACAGGAGATAGGTCGAGAAAATCCCGGATATCTGTTGGGTGTTCAAGAAAAAACTTCTCAAGCTCCGGGTGGTTCAGGTTTTCTTTGCAGGGGAGACCTGCGGCATAGATTGTGGAATCTAACAGGGTCCCGGCTCGTGCGTCCAGAAGGAGGGCAAAGAAGGAATACAGGCCGTACGGCAGGTCAAGCATGTACCGCGCGTCTGCATCAAGTTCGGATAATAAAAGGTTCCGGGTCTTTTTCCTGTACACCCCTAAAAGCAGTATCGTATCTTTGGAAAGAAGTTCCTGGACCGTATCCGGCAGGAAAAAACCTCCGAAGACGAACTCGCACACTTCATAAGTCGAAGCTGTAAAATCGTTTCTGACAAACAGCATGCCGTCCTGGTCCGAGAGCGAATACCCCATATTGCCCTGAAGATCGATTATAGGGTATTTACCCGCAACAGCATCCTTCCAGAACTTTTCAAGAGCTCTGTCCTCTATTCGGGACAACAGATGTATACATTTTCCAACAGCAATACCTTCCAAGAGTAAACCCTCCCATGATTCTGCAGCTCAGTTTCATCCCGATTTCCCCGATCAAAAAACCCCTTTGTGGAATTAAAGGTCACAGGAGATTAATCGCAATATAATATATAAACTTCATAATATAAATGCCTGGACATGAAAAAAGGCCAAATAATTCAGAAACCAGATAGAAACCAGATAGAAATTCAGAAAAAGAAATAAGGAAAGAAATGAGGAAAGAAATAAGAAAAAATTATCGAAAAAAAGAAAAAACTTTGAATTTTACTGCATATCAAAAAAACTGGATTTTACTCGAGTTTTTCTATTCTCTCTTTCTTGACAAAGGGCTTACTGATTTTCGCTGGCATCCATTCAGGTCTGTTTTTTGGAGCTGCGACAGTTTGCTTCCATGCTTTGAAAACATGAATTTTCTTTGTCCCGCGCTCTCTGAGCCGGATGACATCCGGTTTCGATTTGGTTCCTGAGCCCCTGTTTGCGGCTTTAAGGGCTGCCTGCCGAGGCTGTTTACCAGTGAAAACTCCGTGCTCGTTACCATCTACATCCCGTAGAACAAAATTTCTTGTGTCAGACATAAGGGTCATCTCCAAAAATATGTTATTAGAGACTAATAAAATCTAAAGTATATATAATTTTTCTTTAAATGTTGTCTATGGATATTGTTTTATGAAAAACGTCCCTCAAATTAAAAATTATGTATACACTTAATCTGGAACTGACCGGCCAGAGAAAAACAATATCATTAGCAGTCTTTATAAAGTAAAATAAGAAAATCGCAATGAGATGACTTCCCTCAATTTATAGTTATCGTTCGTATTTTTTCTTTGTTCACAGGTAGTAATCATAAGTACTTGTTATCATAAGTACTTGTTATCATAAGTACTTGTTACGTTAAAAGTGAGATATTCCAACTGATTTTTACAGGTTGATCCGGTAAAATTTTGAAACTCATTTTACCTTTTCCGCCCTTTTTTTGAGGGCGCTGTTCATATCCCCAAAACTGCGTACCGTACCTTTCTCTATAGACCATGAAACGCTGATAAAAGGAATTGCAATCCCACTAAATTTCTCTTTCTGGATAAAGCGTACCCTATGGCCTGAAATTTCTTCCAGGATAAAGCTACGCTCCCCATCGAGAAGTCCAGGGAAGAAAAAATTTCCTTTCCAGGTAAGTTCTTTTTTTGGCTCTAGCCGAATGATCCTCGGATGAATAGTCACGCCTTTTTCCCATTCAGGCTTCATGAAAACTTTAAGTTTACTTCCTACCTTTACCTCCCCGCTTATTTCCCTTATGTAAGGGTTCCACTGGGGATAGGCTGCAAAATCCGTAAGGATTTGCCAAATGCGATCCGCAGAAGCGAATATCTCGATTTCTGTGCTGATTTCTTTTTTGAACCCGATGGTTGCAACTCCTCTTTCATTTTTCCTGATCTCTTTTAGTCTATCAAAGGCAAACTTATTAATTCTACTTATTTGAACCGGGAGCAGGGAAGATAAAGTATGAAAAAAGGACTACGGACTTGTTCAGTTGGCTTGTTCAGTTGGGCTTGTTAAGTCACTTGTTCGGTTAACTCGTCCAGCCAACTCATTCATCAGCTCTTTTAGTCGGCTTTTCCAGTCAGCTTTCCCAGTCGGCTTTTCCAGTCAGCTTTCCCAGTCAGCTTTCCCAGTCAGCTCTTCCAAGCAGCTACTCTTCAAGGTCCGGTAAGGAATCATAATTTTCGCTTAAAGGACAGAGCGCTTGCTTAAAAAGCATAAGAAAGCCTGCTTAAAAAACATGAGTCTGCTCAAAGACCATTTTACTAAAAAACCTTCAGGACATGCCGAAGAGTTTTTTCTTTAACTTTCGCTTTACGCTTCCGTACATCTGTTTCAGGATGATAGGAGTGGGGGTACTTTTCCCGGCAGGGGAAACTTTTCCTTCTCTTATTGCCCTGAGCACTGCCTCGACTGTTTTTTCGGAAGCATCGATTTCAGTATATGCCTGCCCTACCATTTCGGGGATATGGGAGTCGCTCCCTGCAACAGCGGGGATTCCAAGCCTTTCTGCCTCAACTAAGGCTTTTCTGTTGGCTCCGTTGAAAAGGCAACGTGAATTGAAGACCTCAACCGCATCCGTATCAAGCCCTTCGAAACTTCCGATTCCGTGAGAGCTGCTCTTAAAAGGATGGGGAATGATGACCGTGCCTCCGAGTTTTCGAGCCCTTCGGATAGTTTCTTCCGGACTTAGCCGGGGTTCGATATCCTCTTTGATTCCCAGGACCAGGATATGTCCCTTTGAGGAGCTGACCTCCACGCCGGGGATAACTGTAATTTCGAGACCAAGTTCCAGGGCTTTTTTTGCACAGGCAAGCCCGCCTTCAACCGTATCATGGTCACAGATAGCAAAGCCGTCAAGGCCCCTTTTGAGGGCATTCTCAAGGATATCCTCATGGCTTGACTCACTATCTCTTGAATACTCGGAATGTACGTGAAGATCGAATTTCATGCTAATATAAAAATGCGAGTAGAATTTATATAAATTTTGAAACGGACATTAATAAAGAGAAAAAGAGAAGGAAAGCAGGCACTTTACGGGGGGTTTCGGGTCAGACAATATTGGAAAGAATAGTGGAAAAATTGGGAAAGAAAAGATGAAAAGATAGCGGAAAAAGGAAACTTGGAACTGTCCAGGAAACATTTCAGGAAGGTTTGGAGGGTGTTTACGGAACGACTTTTCCGAAGGACTTTTTAGAAAATCTGTCTATGAGTTATATGAATCAACAAAAGTGATTATAGGAATAAAAATACAAAAAATCCAGTCCTGTAAACTGAATTATAAAGAGAGGAACGGGAGGGGAGGATCAGGGCAAGCAGACTGAAACAAAAAGGAAGGAGGAATCACGAACGGGCACTTGCATATCAAAAATCTGGTGTAGGGGTAGTTTAGGATATAAGGAGGGTTTGGTGTCTTCAGTAGACGCCCGTTCGCAAATAAACAAACAACTTCCGGGTATAAATGTCTTTCGTATATATACGAACAATATTCAGGCTCTACAAAAGAATTTCTGAAAAGAAAGAAATTGGGAAACGTAGGAGTAATATACTAAAGTTATTATATAATTAGAAAAGCTTTTAATTCACCCATATAGGGGAAAAAATCAACAAAAACGCCATACTGCATCATTCTCCCTGATTAAGCTCCAGAGCTTTGATCCTGTTGATAATCTCTGTCCTGGCTTCATAATCCACTGAAATCCGCTCTCCATAATCAACCCTGTGCACAATGCCCTCGTCGTAGAGCCAGGAAAGGACTGACATCCCTTTTTCCGAGTTAGGTAGGGTAAAGGAGTAAGAAGACCAGGCAGGCAGGTGCTTAATGATCTCGGCTTTTAACTCCTTCATGCCGAGCTTTTCCTTTGCAGAAACGAACACCGGGTTGGGAGCCATATAGCCAATCTCCTCCATAGCAGCTTCAAGTTCGGATGCCTCAAGCAGATCGGTCTTGTTGAGCACGGTGATCACCGGAACCCCCTGGATGCGGTCCCAGAGAGTATCGTGAGAGGTGGAAAGTTTCTGCAAGATTGTCTCGGGTTTTTCGCTTACATCGACAACAAGCAGGATAAGGTCGGAAAGAAAGATCTCATCGAGGGTAGATTTGAAGGCATCGACCAGCCAGTGCGGCAGTTCCTCTATGAAGCCCACGGTATCGGTCAGGAGAGCCTTTCTCCCGCCCAGGTCGAGGGCCCGGGTGGTAGGTACAAGGGTCGTAAAGAGCTTATCCTGGGCTTCAACGCTTTCATCAACAATCGCATTGAAGAGCGTACTTTTTCCGGCATTCGTATACCCTGCGAAGGAAACCAGAGAAAAACCTTTCCTGTGCCGGAAAGCCCGCAGGGACTCATCGTCTTTTTCTGCAGACTCAAGTTCATTTTCAATCCTTGAGATCCTTTTCTTCAGGTCCTGTTCATAGGCATCCTCATAATCCCCGAGCCCCATGAAACCTGCCCTTTCCTCTTTTTTCACAAGGGAAACAATAGCTCTTGCCCTCGGAACCTCGTACCTGAGCCTCGCAAGCTCAACCTGCAACTTGGACCTGCGGGTAGTAGCTCTTTTTGCAAAAATCTCAAGGATAAGCTGGAACTTGTCTATAATCTGGCACCCGCAGATTTCCGAGATATTGAAAAGCTGAATTGTAGAAAGCCTGTTATAAAAAATGACTTTTGAAGCCCTTTTCATTCGCACAAGTTCGGCAAGCTCCTCTATCTTTCCCTTCCCGAGCTGATACCTGGAATCCGGAAACCTTGTTTGCGTAAGCTCCCCGACAGGGACATAGCCTGCAGCCCTTGCAAGCTCCCTGAGTTCTTCAAAGAGGTATTCGCTACGTTCAGGGTCAGCTCGCGGATTGGTTCTTTTTGCCAGAATTACCCTGTTTTCGGAATCTGTTTTTTCTGATGGAATTGTTACGCCTCAATATTAAGTTCTTTAATGAGTAAATTTCGAGCGCTCAAGGAAATGTGATGAGCAAGTTCGATAGCCCTTCTCTCAGCCAGAGACTCCTGGTACTTAAATGCCCCTGAAAACATACTTTCCGGCACCCAGAGGGGCTGGTTGTACATATCCCCTTTTTCAGCCACAATCGTCCCCTCAAAAGAAAGCTGGTTAGCCGTATCCTCAATCAGCTGTACGACGTCAAGCAAACCGGGGGCTCTTTTAAGCCAGAAAGGAAGGATCTTCACCTGCTTGACTTTTTCGATATGGTCAGCAGAAACAGTAAGGGCTACAGCTGCGCAGACCATATAGTAGCCATCTTTGATTCTGTGCCTGCCCGAAATGTCCACTGCAATAATATCCCACATTTATGTTTCACCTTCCTGCCCGGATGATACCTGTTTTTACAAACCTTCAAGAAACATAAGACAGAATCTATAGAAATATGATATGTAATCGACTATAGAACCACATTGCAGAGGAAATATGACCTATAATCGATTATAGAACCACATTAAGGAGCCACATTATAAAGTCGCATTACGAATCATACCATAGGATTACATTTTGACTCTGCTAATGTCCAGGTACTCGACTCCTTCCTCTTTCTCGACTGCAAAAAGCATTCTTTTGCGCACGCTGTTTGCAAGCCTGACAGCCCCGGACATGACCGGAAGCCTGAACTCGTAATCAGAAGGAATTACGTTTACAAGATACTCGGAATGGGGAATTTTTTCTATGGACTCGACTTTCCTGTAGACCCTGAAATGGGTCCCGAACTTAAAGCCGGTCTTGACCACATGCCCTGAGTCTCGCAGAGCTTTATATGCACCGTATTTACGCAGGAAAGAACTCTCGATTTCCGAGGCTTTCTCAACAAATTCATCGAACGAGAAGATCCTGTCTTTCCTGTCCCTGACAACTATTATCCCTCTCGAAAAGAGGTAGAGGGACTCAACAAGGGAGAGCTGCAACCTTTCAGGGTCAAGCATTTTCCCGTAGAAACCCCCGGCGTAAAGAGCCCCTGAAGCCTCGGCATCCCAGGCTATTACCCGGTCTTCGAGGAAAGTCGCATCGGTTTTGACTTCAGGGTAGGGCTCAGGCATCTCCCCCTGAGGGGAAGCGGTTTTAATCTCGTAGAAGGTCAGGTCGCTTTCTTCGTCCACCACAGCCAGGATAAACTGTTTATGCACATTTTCTGCCGAGATGACCGAGTCCTGCAAGAGCTTTACAGGAAGGGGCTGCCTTTCGGACAGGACATGGACAAAGATTTTTGCCGCACTTTTTCCGGGATGGCTGCCTCTGGGATAGACCCTGAAATCCGCAGCCGAAGGCTGGACATAATATCCCCGCTCTTTAAGGTCTTTATAAACGATATACTTCAGCTCGAAGTTCGGCTGCCTCAGAGAAGCCTGCTCGAAAAGAGCCCTGAAATCAAGCTTTCTCCCTTCAAGCTCTATTTCGATTTTTCCTCTGAACTGGAGGTATGCGGCCTCCACGAGCGAGAGTTCAAGCCCGTCCTCCCTGGGACGCCCGAAATAACCTGTTTTGTAAAGTTCGGCAACCGCTTCCTTTCCGGCAAGGACCCGGTCTCCTTCAAGTTGTGTTTTCAATAGGTTCACCTGAGAAGAAAATAGAATGAAAATAAGTTTTACAGGAATCTATTTTGTAAGATTCCGGATTCTAACAATCTGCTTTGCAACAATTTGGCTTATCTTTCTTACATTAAATAATCCGACCTGTATAAGCCGGTCTTTAACCGTTGTGTAATAATCTGGCTTAATATAATATTGTTTTTTCGACCTGCGGGAGCAGAGCTGCAGGTACAGGTGCAGACTTTCAAGGCAGACAGGTGCAAATTTGAAAGCGCAGGTTTGAAAGTGCAGGGCCTTCAAGAGCAAGTCTTCAAGATTAAGCCGTAAAGTTATATTTCTACCGGGGAGCCCTCGAAGCCCTGAACTTCCCGGCAGCTTCGACAAGCGAACCTGCAAGTTCCCGGTATGCAACTCCGTGAAGGTGGGCATAAGAACCAAGGGTGTTTCCGACAATAAGCCCGTCCCTATCGCCTTTTATCCCGGTGCCCCGCAAAAGAGCTATTGCAAACTCCGCATACTCCGGAATTTCCCGGATTTCGGAGTGGTGGAACTCATGCCCCTTGAAGCTGTTGCCTTCTTTTCCGATAAGGCAGTCCCGGTCAAGGGTCCCGATATTGTAGCTGACAACCCTTGTCTGTCCCATGATCGTATGCCCCGGGAGCGCCCCGACCATTATATAGGTGGACTCGGGCATCGAAGCATCGTGGTATGTGCCTTTTCCCGGGACTCCGGTACTGATTTTTTCCGTAAGGTACATGAGCCCTCCGCATTCGGCATATATTGGCATCCCTGCAGCCGAAGCTTCTTTAATGCTTCTTCGCATGGACTCGTTAGCTTCGAGTTCGGCGGCAAAAAGCTCGGGGTAACCGCCTCCGATATAGAGCCCGTCCACATCAGGGAGCTCCGGGTCATTTACCGGGCTGAAGTAAACAATCTCCGCACCTGCAAGTTCAAGCAGGTCAATATTGTCACGGTAGTAAAAATTGAAAGCCTCATCAAGAGCAATACCTATCCTCGGCCTGGGGGAACCTGCCCCGGCAGCAGGGGAAAAAATACTGTTTTCGGGGCTTGTCAGGGATTTTGCACTTCCTGCGATTTCCAGAAAGCGGTCCACATCAATTCCTTTATTGATGATTTCTTCAATGCCCCGGAGCCTGTCCTCAAACCCTCCGTCTCCAAGCCTCCTCCTGCCTTCAAGCGCAGGCATGAGCCCGAGGTGGCGCATGGAAATCTGCATGGAGGGATCTCTCGGGATGATCCCTATAACCGGCACACCGGTATAGTGTTCTATTGCCTCTTTTGCTTTCTGTGCGTGGCGGCGGCCTCCTATGTTATTCAGGATTACGCCTGCGATTTCCACGTCAGGGTCGAAATTCTTATAACCGCTTATAAGGGCTGCCGCGGAACGGGTAATGCTGCGGGCATTGATTACGAAAACCACAGGGCATTTGAGGATTTTTGCGATCTGGGCGGTACTCCCGAGGTCGCTGAGGCCTTCAAAACCTTCGTAAAGCCCCCGGACGCCTTCGATAATTGCAATGTCCGCTCCACTCCCTGTTTCACAGGCATGGGAGTAGACGTCAAGGATTCCGTTCTCATCCATCAGGTAGCCGTCAAGGTTCCGGCAGAACCGGCCCGTGATTTCGGTATGGTAACTGGGGTCGATATAGTCAAGCGCGACCTTAAAGGGCTGGACTTTATACCCTCTTGAAACAAGGGCAGCCATGAGCCCCATGGAAATCGTGGTCTTGCCTGAAGAGGAACGGTCTGCGGAAATAAGGACTCTGGGAATGCTCCCTGCCTCTGTTCCGGATTGTTTGCTGTGGGACATGCTTTCAATACCCCTGATCTGGTTTCTTCGTTTATTGCGGCACTGGTAGTGTCTGCGGTTTACACCGTCTTTTATAATTTATTATGATTTGACAGTTCATTCCGGATCTTCCCGGTTACTTCTTTCGCTTCCGGTTATTCCCGGTTTATTTTGTCATTTCCCTTAACCGCTCATCGCTCAGGTGGGATGCCATAACCTTCTTTTCGTTTGTAAGGATTGATTTTCCGAGCTGGCGGTAGACTTCGGCAATGTCGGAGTCCGGAGCTTTTTCCATAACGGAATACCCTTCTCTTTCGCAGTCCTGCACTATCTGCCGCTTCGGGATGAAAGCCATCAGCTGGCTTCCGATTTCTTCGGAAAACTTCCTGACGATTTCCTCTTCCCGGCTTGCATTCCTCGAGTTGCAGATAACCCCGCTAAGCGGCATCCCGATCTTGGAAAGCCCTTTGCAGATGTTATTTGCTGCATAGAGGGGCATGTACTCTCCGGAGGTCAGGACATAGGCCTCATTTACGTAACCCTTCCTGACAGGAGCAACAAAGCCGCCGCAGACGATGTCTCCCGGCACATCGTAGATGATGAGATCCTGCTCTTTAAGGAGATCTCCGGAAATGCTCTTGAGTTTCTGGATTGCAACGATAATTCCGCGCCCTGCACAGCCTATCCCGGGCTCGGGACCTCCTGCTTCCACGCATTTAACCCCTGCATACCCTTCAAAAACCACATCTTTTTCCTGTACATCCACCCCCTCTCTGAGGAGATCGAGGATTGTCGGGATTCTTTTGCCTCTGAGAAGGGTTATGGACGAATCGCTTTTGGGGTCACAGCCTATGATCATGACTTTCTTTCCTGCTTCCGCACAGGCAGCTGCAACGTTTGAGGCTGTACTTGACTTGCCTATGCCGCCTTTTCCGTAAATTGCAACGATCTTTTGTTTTTTCAAAGGATCTTCCTCCCGTTATCTGATTTCTCCTGGACTTTATCCTTATATTTGTCCAGATTTTTAATCCTGGTTTTAATCCTAGTTTTAATCCTGGTTTTAATCCGGTTTTTATCCGGGCTTGCATCAGGACTTTATCCAAACTTCTTTCCTGGTTTTTGCCCTGACTCGTTTCCGTTCAGGCTTCTTTTGCAACTTCCCTTAATGTGGCTCCGAATTCGGATTCCACGATTTCGCTGACTCCAAGAGTCTTGGGGTGAAGGTCGATCTCAACCAGGACATGCTCGTGTCCCATCTCTTTTAAGGGCAAGACCTGCCTTGGCCCGTTCGTAATCGAGATCAGTTCCATGTGCTGCAGGTTCTCCATAGGGATTGCATGAGGGACACCTGTGATAACCGCAAAATCGTAATCACTGTATTTTTCCTTAATAAGTTCGCTGACCTTTTCCCCGGCTATCGGGTACTCGTCCATGCCGCCGATGATTTCATGGATCTCGACCCCGTGGGCTATGAAGTCCCGCATAATGTATTGGGCATGCTGCCTGACCCTCGGAAGCCCGAGTTCTGGGTCGATGTTTGCCATATTGACCAGGTTTTCCTTTTTCCCGAGTGCGGCTGCAACCTCACTGACCGCAAGGGTAATGTCTGCAAACATGTAGCCGGTTTCTTTCTTGGCGTTCATTATGACGAGTCCTTTCTTGCCTTCTTTAAGGAGTTCGATAAGCCGCTTTGCAACCTTATATTTGAGATCTCCCCTGGAAGGGGCAAGGTATTCCTTACTTGCAGCCCCGAACCGCTTTTCGACCTCTGTGGCTTTTATGAGGAGGTATTCCTGGCGCTCGAATTCTTTACGGTCAATTATCCCGGCATCAAGCGCGGATTCGAGGGCAAAGAGCACGCCTCTTGTGTTGTTGTGGTAGCCTGCATGTACTTCGACTTCGATAACCGGGATGTCAGGATTTGCTTCAAGCACGGCATCGTGCATTTCCTCTCCTATGATCATGCTGGCGCAGGTGCCGACAACACCCAGGATTTTCGGGTTGAAGAGCTCGATTGACTTGTTGATAACCTCCACAAGCCGGTCATGTCCGCCAAAAACAAAGCCGTTCTCGTCAAGCCCCGTAGTGACCACATGGATCCCGTCTTCTTCAAGCAACCTTGCATGTTTAAAGGAGCAGCCTGGGGGGCCGTGCAGGATTGCAACGTCGACATTTAAGTCCCTGAGGGTATAAAGAGCCGCAACGATCGAACTCGGGCGGGGGTGAATAATTGAGATCTCTTTTTGAGTCATGATGAATCCTCTTTTTGATTATACGAATGTGATACGGGTTTCACCCGGGAGATTCCGGAATCCTGCAGGACTGTGAACCCCGCCTGAACGGGAAGAAGGTATCCGGAAGCATGATAAGTTGAAAGTTAAAAGCAATGGAAACGAATACAGATTGGAAGACCCTATATAAAATTGTATCATAAATTTCCGGCAAAAATCCCTCGGCCAGACCCGGAATTCCTGCCAGTTTCCCAGAGCCGGGAAGAGGATTTTCGAAGGAACAAACTGCACGAAGCAGCTTTTATGAAACTACCTTCACGAAATAAACTGCATGAAAGATCATCTTGGGGGCATTACTTAACGGAAACATTTCACTGATGAGAGAATTATGTCTTCTGTGCCTGCAAGTTCCGAAGCCTTCTGAAGCCCTTCCGGAAGGCTGCCTGCATAAGAGGCATTTTCAGCAGCCACTGCCTCCATTCTCTCACCCACCAGTATAATATGCCTGCACTTCGTACCGAACTTTTCTAAAAACCCCTGCACTGAGCCCGGGGGCAAACCCTCACAGACCTGAGAAGCTTCCTCTCCGAGGATAAGGATTATATTTCCCTTTTTTTCGTCCTTTTTCTTCAGGAGAGCGTACTCAAGTGCTTTTTCTGCCGAAAGGATATCCATTCCGGAGTTGGAATTATCAACCAGGACAACCCCGTTAAGTTCCTTTTCCTGCATCCTGCCTGAAAGTCCCCTGAACTCCTCAAGCACCGAAACAATAGCTTCCAGCCCAACCCCCAGTTCGAGAGCAGCTGCCGACGCTGCAACAAAGGCTGTCCTGTATGCCGAACTGTTATATCCCGGGCACAGGGAAGCTGAAAAAAGCTCTTCTCCTCTGCGGAGAAAATGAAGGGTCAGGTTTTTTTCAGCTCCTGATTCGGTTTCCAGAACAAAATCGGGAGCATCAGCCAGCTTAAGATAGGAATCTGAACAAAATGGGTCCTTAAAGGTAAGAACCTTTGCAAGGCTCCCTTTTGCAGCCTCAAGGGCTTTTTCTGCCCCGGCGTTGAGAAGAAGGGTGCTTCCGGGTCTGGCATTCAGGACAAGCTGAAGTTTTGCATCGCTTGCAAGGGAAGTGTTGTTTGCAATTCCGTAATCAGGGGAAAGAGTTGTCAGGATCCCGAGGTCTGCAGTACCTGTAGCTCCTATAGAGATTTCAAAGATGAAGAATTCAGGCCGGATTTCCTGCTCAAGGCTTTTTTCAACGGCTATCAGGATACTCCCCGGAGTAATGCTCAGGCCCCTGTGAATAAGAAAAGGAATGCCTGCTTTCCAGGCTTCAAGCCCGCGAGAGGTATGGAGCACGACCTTGAAACTGCGGGAAAGCATGTCGGCGAGCAGAGATGCAGTGCTTGTTTTTGCTTTTACGCCTGTTATCTCAACTATTTTGATTTCCGAAAGCCTGGGATCGGCCTGCAGGATTTTCCCTACGGCTTCGTGGTGTGAGAGAACAGTTTTTCCTTCGGACCTGGCTTTTATAAGCATGGGATAGGCAGGGTCCAGGTGTACGGGCGCTATCAGGAGATCGAAATCGGATACGGGGAGAGGAGCTTTTGAACAGCGTATGCCGTACTTTTCCTCAAGCTCCCCGAGCAGCGCCTGATCCACGGTTCCGTAAACGTCTACGCCGGAAACGTCATTTCCCAGAGCTGCGAGTTTTCTTGCGATAGGAATCCCGCCATGGGTCAGGTCAAGCACGGCGAGCTTCTTCCGGAACAGGTCCATGATAATACCGGACCCTGAGCCTTAAATTACAGGGCTTCCTGAACCCTCTTGAAAACGAGGTCTGCAATCAGTTCGTCGGCGCCGAGGGGCTTTGCGTAGCAGAGGGGAACGTCCTTTCCATCGATATTAAGAATTCCACAGCCTTTTTCGTCCAGACTCAGGATTCCAGGGATGTCCTTTGTGATGTGGACACCTGATGCAAGGAAGACCGGTACTGCTGCAATCTTTGTTACTCCTGTGCCTGCAAAACCTGCAATTGCTTCTTCCAGGGTCGGTTCACTGTTTTCCATAAACCCTGCTCTGACAACAACATCGCTGTGCTTCTGGGCGATGTAATCTGCGATCTGGCTGACTACTTCCTTGTTGTAAGGAAGCTTGCTCCCGTGGCCGATGGCCAGGATTCCGAGTTTCTCAGTCATTTTTAAACCTCATTTTTGATCTAAACTTAAAGCGGTTATTCGGATTGTGTTCATTCGGATTGTGTTCATTCGGATTGTGTTTAACACAATTCTTCGAATTTGTAACATCAATGAGATTAACATAGTTAGGATTTATATGATATAACCTTTTTGAAAAAAAGAAACAACGGGAGAAAGTTTTGAGAGATCTGAATCGAATCATAGTTGTAATAATTATTCCAATGTAAAGTATTCACAACTAAGCTAGCCCTCAGTGTTCTGTTTTTAACCTGTCTGATTTCAAAACCCCTGATATTCATTTATGACCAAAAACAGATATAGCCAAAAACAGATGCTTAAACAATTTCTATCGATATCGTTTCACAATTTTAAAAAATCAGATCTTATGACCCGGGTATTTTTGCACCAGGCCCTTCATTTCCGCCTGAGCTTTCAGGTTTTCATTTCAGCCTGATACCAGAGCTCACTGCAGGATATGTACTAACCAAGTTGATTTGACTTAACACAAATAAAGTTGATTTTTCATACTTAGTATTAAATCATAACTGTTTTATGCTATCGAGATTTATAGCTGTTAAAATATCAGGATTTAATTTGTTTGGTAGATACAATGACAAAAAACGCTTATAAAAATTCAAAAGGAAAGAATATCCGGAGCCTTATTACCCGTTACCAGGATTTTTTACTTGATCCCGGAACGTTATTTACTATGGCAAGCGGGCTTATTCTGATAATAGCAATAGTTGCTTATCCGCAAAATATGCTGTCAGACAGCAATGCTACGGATGAGGGTAACTGGTTATATCTATTATCCGCATTGATCGGATCATCATTTATATGGTGGTCTGCTTACCAGGGGATTAAAGAAAGAGACTTTACGGCTGATATCCCTGTTACCATCGCAACAATTGCTGCTATTGCCATCGGGCAGTATTCGGCTGCTGCTGTCGTAGCCGTGCTTTTGCTCCTGGGAGGCATGCTGGAGGAACTTGTTTCCGCAAGAGCAGGAAAGGCGCTTGAATCTCTGGCAAAACTATTGCCTGATAGAGTCACTGTCAGGCGTGACGGACATGATACTGTAATTTCGCTTGAAGATGTTCAGGTAGGAGATACAATTCTGGTAAAGTCCGGGGAACGGATTGCTGTTGACGGAACCGTCCTTTCAGGTACTGCTTCGGTAAATCAGGCTGCTATTACCGGAGAAAGCCTGCCTGTTGACAAACAATCCGGAGACACGGTTTTTGCAGGAACTCTTAACGAAACGGGAGCAATGGAAATACTGGCCACTAAAGTAGGAAAAGAAACGACCCTTGGGCAAATCCACCGTCTGATTGAGGAAGCGCAGACTCAGAAGCCAAAAATAGAAAGGCTCTTGAATCGGCACGCTAAGGTTTACACCCCTACTGCAATTATCTTGGGCGGCCTGCTCTGGTGGTGGAGCGGGGACCTGACACGAGCAATAACCATGTTAATTGTCTTTTGCCCATGCGTAATGGTACTCGCTACACCTACAGCACTGGTAGCTTCGGTTGGCAATGCAGCGCTAAGGGGTAATCTCATTAAAAAAGGAGCTACCGTAGAATCCATGGCCAGGATAGACACCGTTATTTTTGATAAAACAGGGACATTAACCCACGGGGAACCAAAGCTTTCCGGGATCATACCATTGAAAAACAACGATGAGAATGACTTATTGTTGTTAGCAGCTATCGCAGAAAAATTTAGCGAGCATCCGCTTGGAAAAGCTGTTGTAAGAGCCGCAGAAGAGAAGGGATTCTCGGTTCCGGACCCCGAATCTTTTGAATCCGTGTCCGGAGTTGGCATAAAGGTTAAAACCAGCGGAAAAAACATCTTTATAGGCCGCCCTAAACAAGTATCCGGGTTGAATTTCGCGATTTCCAATGAGGTTGAAGAAAATATTGAAAAGCAATCTCAATCGGGCCACAATACCGTTCTAATGGGGATCGACAATGAAATCGTTGGATTGTTAACATTTGAGGATAAGATCAGACCGGAATCAAAAAAGTCTGTTAAGGATCTCCACAAACTGGGAATTAAGACGATAATGGTCACCGGGGATAGCAAAGCGGTTGCAGAAAGGATAGCTAAAATCCTTGGTATAGACGAGGTACATGCTGAAGTAATGCCTCAAGAAAAGGTAGAAATCGTAAAACGTCTACAGCTGGAAGGCCATAAAGTTATATTCGTAGGTGACGGAGTAAATGACGGCCCCGCACTTGTAACGGCTGATGTCGGGGTAGCCATGGGACTTACGGGGACAGATGTGGCGATAGAGACAGCAGAAGTTGGGCTGCTATCAGATGACCTCTTAAAAATTTCATACCTCATAAACATCTCGAGAAAGGCTATAAAGACTATCTGGCAAAATGTTGCCTTCTCACTTAGCGTCCTCTCTGTGGCAGTCGCATTAACCATACCTGGGATACTTACCCCGATAACCGGAGCATTATTACACGAACTCTCCTCAATTCCGGTGATAATGAATTCGGCAAGGCTGATTACATACGAACCCAAAGATTGAAAGAGGACGAAAAAACTTGGAAAATATTTTTGCTTTGTAAGAATTCTCCTTAATAGATAGAGATAGATTTTGGTTGAACCACTGAAATCCAACTCCCTCTCACTCAGTCTTAAATAATTTCCATTTTTTGAACAAACAGAACTTCTACAAAGCTGTATTTCATTAACGAAATGAAGTCAGAAAAAATGCCTTCAAAAAATGCCCTCAATTTAGACAAAGCCTTTTATTGGCTCGGCATGGTTTCCTCAGGGAACCATTCCTGGATATCCGCAGGCATATTACTTTTTACATCCCTCGAGTTTTCCTTCCCTTGTGTGCATGTACATAACCAGTAATCTTAAACACCTTTGCTGCCGCTGACCTTTTCCTTTGCACGGGTCGTTTCACTTTCCTGAGAAAAAACTCTGTCAAAGTCCCCGTGCAGAGCTTTCAGGGCATATTTTTCCACGTCAATTTCCTGTTTTGTACGGATCCCGAATCTTCGGAGCACAGGTACCGGAGGGCACCAGCCCTGTATAGCATATTGAAGCAGGAAGCTTCCAGCTATTAAAGGCAGGATAAACCATTTCTTGCTCTTTCTAAAACCAAGCGCTACTCCGATTATGGAAACTACTCCCGCACGAAATTCAATAAAACGTCCTATATCCCATTCATTATCCAGCTCTTCGATTCTTTTTGAAATCTCGTAATGGGTCTTGCCCGCATAGAACCGGACCGATGCTGCAATTTCGCGGTCGATTGCCTCATTAATTTCAGGAGAAGTATGGGCCCTTACCCTGTCTCCCCTGACAAGCTCTCCAAAATCAGTTATCAATGTAAAATTCCCCCTCTGAAAACATATTCAGGTTTTAACCCTGATAGGAACTGCCTGTTATTCAGGTCTTTTATTAAACGAGTGGAGGTATGGCCATATAAAATTAATCATAAAAATTTATTTGATACTCATTTAGCCGGATAAAAAAGTGGGTAAGAACAGGAACCAAAAAGGTCAAGCGGCGAAACGTACAGCTAAGATTTAAAAATCGGTTTATGGGTTCGGAAAAAATTGTTCTCTTGAACTGGAGGATAGCTCTTCAGTGTTTTATCCCTCAATTGCGCTGTCGGTTTTCATGTCATTTTTGCCCGGTTAACGGCTGGCCCAAGCCGATGCAGCGCAGGGGAGAGAAAAGATGAAAATTTCCTCCCGAATTCCGGAAGAGATAAACCGGTTAATAGCACTTGGGGGAGAGGAAAAATATGGTAAGAACTGCACCCATTCCTGCTTTAGAACTCGATAAGGCCGTTAGGGTAGTATATGACGCATCCCCCACGGAAGTATTCGCCTCCGGGGTGTCTGTACCCGTTTGACCCGCTCCAGTCGAAGTTGAGCCAGTACTGCGTTGTCTGCCCGTCCTCAAGCACCCTTTCCGAGTACCAGACGTTTTCGGCATAAGGATACCGCTTTTCAATATAATCCAGTATGGTGTAAGCCGTCTCCCTGTTGTCCCCTATGTAAAGTTCAGGATAAGCATGCCCATAGGACTCGTTGTATGCCGTAACTACCCTTGTATTGAAGCCCATATTTTCCAATATGGCAGACATGACAATGGAGTAGTCGTCGCAGTCTCCCGAATATCCGCTGTCGATCGTCTGGGAAGCCCCGAAGAAAAACTCGGCGTTTTTATCGTACCTGTAGTTCCATTGCCTGTTTACGTAATTGTAAACATCACAGGCATCTTCCATATTGAATCCTGAAATCTTTCCTGTGATATTGAAGACCTCTTCTCCTATACTTTCCTCTCCTGAGCTTATAGCCCTCTGGAAGTTCAGGGAGAGTATCCTGTATTCTCTGGGATAAACGAAGCCTGTTCTCTCTTCGGAATACGTGGGCACTTCAGGAATACCTGAGAAGGTAATACTTTCTGCAGTTTCATTGCTGTCGGTAAGGTCTACATCTCCAGCATTTAACTCTTCTTCCGGAACCGTACCCTCATCAGGCAGCAGTTTATTCACCTCATTACTGACAAGCTCTCCACTAAGGCTGTCAGTATCCATACAGCCTGCCACCAGAGAGACGAGAAAAATAAGAAATATATATATGAAAGCCTTCGCACAGGCCACAAAATCAGCTCCAGAAGTAATATATGAGTTTTAGAGGGAAATAAACTTCTCTAAATTGAGAAAATGATAAATTAATGAAGTGATACAGTGATAAAGTAAATTTATTGGTCCCGGCATTTAACTCTGGTTTTAATAAAGTATTTATTCCTCCCGTCTTCGTTTTAAAAATATCCCGCATTTGGGATAATCGAGTCCCTCACAGTATTTTCCTTTAGGCAGGAAATGGGAACATGATGAAGAATATTTGCATTTCGGATGAAAGATAGATAAAATTCCCATATATGGACTCCTTTATATTTTAAATTTCAAATATGCCCATATACACCAAACCTTAGACTGTTTCTCATCAAGCCTTAATCGGCCCCATTTCGTCCCTTGACGCCTCTGCACTTCCTGCAGTGGTCTCTGTTATTTTAAAATATGGCAGTCCCTTAACTGCCAGCTGAGCCATAGAATATTCGAGATCCCGAGTGGGACCCTTAATCCTGGCAGGACTGGCAATGACGTTGAGCAGTTCCGCAAGGCTGGGACTGTTCGACTTCCATGTCCCGTCACTCTGGGTTTCAGCTGTAAATATTTTCCATTCTATTTTTACGGACATTAATTTCCTCCCCAATAAAATGTTAATTTTATTGAGCCGCGTGCTCAAAAAAATAAATCAGTGAATACTCTAATTTAAATATTTTTATATGTTTGGATCTATAACCTTATACTATCAGTATAATTATATTATTTCCTCCTTATAATACTAGTATAATTATATTACTTTTCTCTTTCAAATCCTGAAATTAGTGCCCAAAAAAGAAGCCGTAAAACGGCATCAAAGGATACTGTGACCGCTGGGAGGAGCTAAAAAAAGTAAATATTACGTGCTTTTTGAGGTCTCACAGCCGGCTCAGGAAACCCAACACAATACGATTAAATTCAGCAGGTTTTTCCATATTTGGTAAGTGGGCGGTATCGGGTATGATAACCTTTTCTGCCCCTTCGATCTCGTTAGCGAGCAGGTCGGCTGCGCGCAGGATTTCAGGATTATCAAGGGCTCCAGCCATAACCAATACAGGAATGCTGATATCCCCAAGCCGCCCTGCAGCAGGTGGGGCGAGAGGGGAAAGCGGATTGGCGTCGTCTATGGCCCAGGTTCCATTCTCTACCGGAATCCGGTTCATCTCAGTTGCCCGCTGACGGACGCGCGAGTCCACCTGCTCAGGCTGACGGAAACTGCCATCAACCCAGAGACGGATCTGCAGGTCACTTACGCGGGCCAGGTCCCCCTGTTCAAGAGCCTGCAACATCTCCAGAAGCAGAGCTGGAGGTTCGCCCCGCATTTCAAAGCCTCCCGGAGCAGCGCTGACAACGATCAGCGACCGCACAAGTTCAGGGTGCTCGAGAGTAAAATCAATAGCTGTTTCTCCTCCCAGAGAGCAACCCAGTATGCGTGCGTGTTCTATCCCGAGTTCCTGCAGCAGGCGGTACAGGTCCTGACGGCGGGAAACCGGGCCTGTTACGGGATCGGATTTCCCGAACCCGAGCATATCAAAACGAAGCACCCTGTAATGCTGAGTAAAAGCTTTCCATTGCTCGTCCCACATGCGGCTGTCAACAAATCCCGCATGGATAAGCACAAGGGTCTCCCCGTTTCCCTCAATTTCATAGTACAGCTTCCCGTCTCCAAAGTCAGCGTATCCGGCAGTCATTTTATCTCCCTCCTTTAATTTCAGCCCGAACTCCATATTAAGCCTGGGTTTTCTCCCCCCGGACCCTTCATAGAAACAGGAAGCGGAATATCATTAAAATTAGATTCATATAGTTTTAATCGGGGGGATTATAGTATTCATTTACACACTCCCCGAATAATTCTTTGGATTTTTTGAACCCTTCATATATTCCTTCCAAATGGTCCTGAGAATAATTTGGTTTTTTACGAACCACAATCGTATCTATAATCAGATTAAATCTGTCCTGCAGGTTCTGTATCTTTTCAGCCGGATCTTCATCTGGAGAAGAGGAGATAAATTTCTCCGCATTTTCCTCAAAAGTATCTTTGGCCATCTCCAGACCTTCATTTATTCCTTCTTTATAATCCGAGTAAGCCCGACCATCCTTATTCCTCTCGATCAGGTCACTGAATCTTCGGACTGTCTTTTTAATTTTTTGTTGATCCAAATTTTGCCCCCTGCAAAAACATAAAAAACTGTTTAAGAGCAGCAAAAAGCCCAGATCCTTATTTTATCGGACTTTACTTTTGAGTAATGGATTTCTTTTTTATTATTTATATTTACTTTCGCTTCAATACTTTTAAGAGGAGCAAGATAACGAATTTTTGATACCGCCCTCAGGAAATCATCATTGGGCAAATTAGAAAAAGAATTAGCTAACTGAGAATTAAACTGAAAATAAGAAAGTAAATTAGATTTTTTTAAAGAAAGGGATTTTAGAGATCGAGATTTAAAAACAGAGATTTAAAAACAGAGATTTTAAAAACAGGGATTTTAAGGATAAAACTTTCAAGCTCGATCAAAATTATAAAAATTAGAGAGGCTTTTCATCAATTCTCCAGAAGAAAAACCTCTGTTACGAATTCTCCAAATATTTTTTTGGATCTTTCAAACCCGCTGTATATTCCATCCAAACGCTCTTCAGAGCGATTTGGATTCTTTGTAAAGTTAATATCGTCTAAAAGCTGATTAAAGTCTTCCTGTAGGCTCTTTGCCATTACACCCCTATCTTCAGAGTCAGATAAAGAGAACTTTTCTGCGTTTTCTTCGAAGGTATATCTGGCTATATCCAGGCCTTTATTCATTCCTTCTTTAAAGTCCGAATAAGCCTGGTGATCCTTGTTCATTTCGATAGAATTGTTAAATTTTTTAACCATATCTTTAATTTTTTGTTTAGCCAAAACTCTTCGCTTCCTTTTTTTAATTAACCTCGAGTTCGAAAATGTGTTTCTCCCTGCGAATATATACCAAAATTCTACTTATTAAAAGCATTAAATTGTCAGTTGCTATAAGAAATTTTAAGTTAAGCGTTTTAAGTTAAGCGTTTATTGACTTCCGCCCATAAAATATTATGGTATTAAAAAAAACCTTAATATGCAAAAATATAATTCGCAAGTATTTAAACCTATTGAAGTAAAATTAAAGAACATTGAAACTTTCAGAGAGAAACTTTATTTTGCAGGCCTTACAACCGGGTTCCTGTTTTAGTTGATCGTGTCTGTAAGTGCTGCATTCTCTAACAGGAACAGAAACGAAACTTATGTTTCAATTGCTGCTTTAAGAGAGAATATTCACTAAGAGAGAATATGCACTATTTTTATTTAAATATTTTATTAAATATTGTAAAAATAGAGCTTGACAGGTATTCTTGCTTCATGTGCCCGGCACTGGCGGATGTGCGAGAATTGACCAGCCGGTTGTAAAAAGCTTTTGATAATTCTATACCCGCCATGTCTACGTACTTATAAAAGAGATAGCTCAACGGGACTATTAAAAATAAAGACAGGAAGCACGAAATAAAAAAAGCCGTTCCGTATGGCAATACCGGGTACAGGGCAAGGAACAGGGCACAGGTTAAACTGCTTATCACCAGGAAATGTACCAGGTACAGGGAATAGGAGATCTTACCGAGGAACACAGGCACGGGGGAAGAAAAGACGGCTTGCAGCCCCCGGCTGTTCAATAAGACATACATTATCATGCCTGAACCTATTATATGATAGGTCACCTCCGGGGTCTTGAAGAAGCCGGTGTTGAGAAACGCGTATAAGGAATCGGTTGTTACGGGGCTTAGAGGATAGGACCCGAGAAATAACCCCGAAACCAGTATGATAGAGAGTAGAATTTTATTATCGGTATTAAATATCGGCATTTTACTGTTGGACGTGTCAGCAAACGTCATTCCGATTATGAAAGCCAGGTAGTAAGAGTTTAAGAAAAGCACGGCTGAAGCAAGGTAGAACGTCCAGCGGCTCCGCAGCGACCCGAACAGCAAGGCCATTGCAAAAACGAGCATTGACCCGAAAAATTCTATATTCATGGTCCATAAAACCGGATCATAAGGGGTCTTGCCGCCTACGAAAAACGAGTCCCAAACCGCCTCTTTAACCGCGCTGACCAGGCCCGGTGTAAAGTCCCAGTAGCCGCGGTAGTTGCTGCCTGCGGAAACCACCATAGTTTCGAGATAATAACGGTATAGCCCGGCAGAGGCCAGCAGGTAAGAGAGCATTACTGCTGCGAATACCGGAACAAACAATCTCAGATATCGGCGCACTGCGCTGCTTATAATTACGCCGTTGTCTTTCGTTTCGAAATACTTCCGGGTTAATACGTAACCGCTCAGGACAAAAAAGATGCACACCGAAAAATTGCCGGCGCCGATTAGTCCAAGAGGCGTGCTCGAAAAAAGCAGGTCAAACTTTCCGAAATGTGAGGGCATTTCACTGCCGTAGACCATCGCCGGGGCTAATGCGACAAAGAAATGCATTACCATGACATTAACCGCAGCTACACCGCGCAGCCCGTCAAGATAGGTGATCTTCCCGGCCATATTATAGGCTTCCACCTTATTCTGCACAGCCATCTTATGTTCCAACGATCTTATGTTTCAACTATCTTATGTTCCTTTCTTCTTTTGATGGATTTGAATCATGAATAAATTTTGTATTCGTTTCTGGTACAACTGCAACCATTTTTTGACCCAGGATTATCAGGTACAGAAGTACAAAAACACTATCTTTTGACATCCTTATCTTAAAAGATAACAATTGTTAGCGCAAAACTGCGTTTTATGTATATTCTTCCCTATTGCAAAAGAGGCTAAAATATTATATAAACAACATTATAAATTTATTAAAATATTGCGGGTTCCCGTTTAGAACTATGAAAAGTAATGAGGAAGAGTGATATTGCAGTATGAAACCCAATAATCGAAGCCTGTCACATTTACTATTCATTTTGTTTACAGTTTGTATGATACTTACATCCTCAGGCTCTGCCGCTCCGGATCCATGCATCTCCGGTCTACCCCTTGATACGAACGAGACCTCCCCGGATGAGTTTTGCTGGGATTCAACCACTTTTGGAGGCCTTTACTATTCTGCAAACAAACACAAGGATCTTGTCGCCTCTGAAGACTGGTGGGGCGAACGTCTCCAGTACACCGAAACCGATGGCCAGTACGAACTCGGGAAAAACAACCCCAGAAATCATGTTATTGGTGAAGATGAGCTTGTGTATTCTACAAGACAGTTCCCCAACAAGTACAAGGTTGTTTCCGAGCTCGGACTTGATGCAAATACAACACCTTCAGAACTTGGCGGTATGGTTTACTACAAGCTTCCCTGGTTTGGCAAACCTTACGTTGCGGTTGAAAACGATGCTACACAGCTTGCTAACCTCGTAATCGACCAGCCCGGAAGTGATAAAAAAATACTTAAAGCCGGGGATGTCTGGGATCTCGGGAAAAACTATTCGCTGACCGTGAACCAGGTTGATGTCGAAGGCAACAAGGTCTGGTTCTCCTTATCTAAAGAAGGAGAAGAACTGGAGTCCGGAATTGTGGATGCGGATGGGACTATTGAAAACCAGCTCTTTACTGCAAAAGCAGACTTTGGAGACGGAAACGACCAGCTATATTTCATCACCTACGTTGACTCTGTTTTTATGAGTGCTACCGATTCTTTTGCTGTCTTCAAGTATACCTGGCTTATTGACAAAAATGACATCCTTATTATTAAAGAAGGGGATGAATACCAGGGTTTTGAAGTAAAAGAGGCTTCTGAATCTGAACTCGTTCTTAAAAATTCCGATTCGATTACCCTGAATCTCGATAAGGATGTAAAGAATTACTTTACCGACTCCTGGTATTTCCAGACTTCGGATGAAGGAAAGGGCAGTACCTCTCCGAACGGGTACGTTATTTATCCTGCAAAAGAACTGAGCAAACCTGGAAATTACACTCTGAGAGGTTTACCTTTTGACACCAATGTAGCTTCCTCCGATGAGTTTTGCTGGGATTCGACCACCTTTGGGGGCCTTTACTATTCTGCAAACAAACACAAGGATTTTGTAAGCTCTGAGAACTGGTGGGGAGAACGTCTCCAGTACATAGAAACCGACGGTCAGTACGAACTCGGAAAAAACAATCCCGGAAACCATGTTATTGGGGAAGGGGAACTTGTGTATTCTACCAGGCAGTTCCCCAACAAATACAAGGTTATTTCCGAGCTTGGTCTTGATGCAAATACAACGCCTTCAGAACTCGGAGGTATGGTTTACTACAAGCTTCCCTGGTTTGCCAAACCTTATGTTGCGGTGGAAAACGATGCTACCCAGCTTGCTAGCCTCGTAATCGACCAGTCCGGAAGTGATAAAAAAATGCTTAAAGCCGGGGATGTCTGGGACTTCGGGAAAGGCTACTCTCTGACCGTAAACCAGGTTGATGTCGAAGGCAACAAGGTATGGTTCTCCTTATATAAAGAAGGAGAAGAACTGGAGTCAGGGATTGTGGATGCGGACGGGACTGTTGAAAATCAGCTCTTTACTGCAAAAGCAGACTTTGGAGACGGAAACGACCAGCTATATTTCATCACCTATGTTGACTCCGTTTTCTTAAGTTCGTATTATTCTTTTGCCGTCTTCAAGTATACCTGGCTTATTGACAAAGATAACATTCTGGTTATTGAAAACGGGGATGAATATCAGGGTTTTGAAGTAAAAGAAGCTTCCGAAGCTGAACTTGTTCTCAAAAATTCCGATTCGATTACCCTGAACCTTGATAAGGATGCGAAGAATTACTTTACGGATTCCTGGTATTTCCAGACCTCAGATGAGGGAAAGGGCAGTACTTCTCTTAACGGGTACGTCATTTATCCTGCAACGGGCGTGGTTATCGAAGCTGAAGATGCTCCCGAATCCGTAGAGAATTCTACAGAAAATCTTAACATGACCCAGGATTCAAACGAATCTGAAATCATCTCCTCCGATTACAGCCCGGATGCTTCCGAAGTAGAGGACTCTGAAAATAAGAATAATTCCCCTGAAGAAGAAACAGGGGAAGAGTCATCTGCAAAACTTCCCGGTTTCGAAATACTTGTCGGAGTTTATGGGATCGCTTTTTGTCGGGTTTTCATAAAAAGGAGAAACTGATAGGTTATCTGAAACGAAAGAATTGCTCCTTTGTTAAAAACAACTATGAACTCTGCAAATTGGCACCCCAGTAATGCCAGGTAAATTTCATACCTGCAAATAAATTCCCCTTATCCCATCAACATACTACAGATTACAGAAAAAATATATTTGAATTGATAAAAAACACGGAGGTTTTAATATAAGAAGATTAAAAACGCAAAAAAATTCCGGGAAAAGTATCTTACTATTATTTATTATGTTAATTGTCAGCACGCTGTCTGCAGGCTGCATGGACAATTCGTCAACTTCCCAGGACATTCAGACGTCGGAAGAAACACCAAGCAGAACCGTTACCGATGCCCTCGGCCGAACTGTCGAGATTCCGGAATCTGTGGATTATGTAATTTGTTCCGGCGTAGGCTCCCTGAGATATCTTACATACCTTGAAGCACAGGATAAGATTATAGGAGTCGAAAGAAGCGAAACAACCAATTCGGCTTCTAATGCCAAGCCGTATTCCCTTGCAAATCCTCAGTTCAGTACTGACTACCCTGTCTTCGGGGAAACCAGAGGGATGGACGACCCTGAAAAGATACTTTCTCTCGATCCGCTGCCCGAAGTCATAATAAAGACATACTCCTCAACAGGCTTTGACCCTGTTGAACTTCAAGAGAAAACAGGCATTCCGGTAGTTGTTGTGAACACGGGGGATTTAGCAGATAATAAAGAAGACCTGTATGAAAGTCTCAGGATAATCGGAGAGGTCGTAGGCAAAGAAGAGCGTGCGGAAGAAGTGATTGCTTTCTTTGACGAAAACATAGCAGACCTCAAAGAGCGCACTGCCGACATACCGGAAGAAGACAAGCCCACATGTTACGTCGGAGGCATTGGACGTGCTGGAGGACCACAGGGTTTCCAGTCCACAGAACCAACATATCCTCCATTCCTTTTCACCAACGCAATAAATGTTGCTTATGGTGACATGGACATCAATGTTGCAGATGTTTCTAAGGAAAAAATCATTGAGTGGGACCCCGAGATCATATTCCTGGATCTGAACACGATCGAATGCGGAGAAGACAGAAGCGGACTTAGCCTCTTACAGAATGACGAATCATATAGACAGCTCCGGGCAGTCCAGTCAGGAAACGTATATGGGGTATTGCCTTTCAACCAGTACGCAACAAATTTCGGTTCAGTGCTTGCAGATTCTTATTTTGCGGGAAAGACCCTTTATCCGGATAAATTTGAGGACGTAGACCTTGAAAACAAAACCATAGAGATATACACATTTCTTGTATGCAAAGGCGATGAAGACCTCGGCAGGGAAGTCTACAACACAATGATTAATGTCTACGGAATCCCGGCATTTACAAAACTGGAAATCTGAGATTTTCGAGAAAACGGTGAAAGGATGAAGCGATTAGAAGGCGAAATTGCATGCCGTTACAAAGAGCATACAGGCAGGAAAAACACATACATCTTTTCAGGGATTGTTCTTTTGTGCATAATGCTTGTGATGTCGATCTCGATTGGAGCTGCTAACATACCTCCACTCGAGGTAGTACGAACACTGATGGGACATAGTGTTTCAGGTAGATGGGACAGCATAGTATGGAATATCCGTCTACCCCAGGTACTTACGGCTATAGTTGCCGGGGCCGGGCTCTCTGTAGCAGGGGTCATAATGCAATCGATACTTCGAAACCCACTAGGGTCGCCTTTTACCCTGGGCATATCCAATGCTGCGGCCTTTGGTGCGGCTTTTTCAGTGATGGTGCTCGGAACAGGAGCTACACACACCCTTGTTGGCGATGCTGTGACAATAAGTAACCCATATGTAACTACTGCCGTTGCATTTGGGTTCTCTCTTCTTGTTACAGCCGTCATCCTGGCATTTTCCAGATTCAGAGGAGTCACACCTGAAGTAATGATCCTTGTGGGAGTGGCCATGAGCTCTCTTTTTACAGCAGGGACTATGTTTTTGCAGTACTTTGCCGATGATACGCAACTTGCTTCCATAGTATTCTGGACCTTTGGAGACGTTTCAAGGGCAAGCTGGAGTGAACTGGCACTGATTACTGTGGTAGTATTGGTATCTATAATATATTTCACATTGAACAGATGGAAATATAATGCCATAGATGCCGGAGACGAAACTGCAAAAGGTCTTGGTGTGAATGTTGACCGGGTGAGGGGGAGGGGAATGATATGCTCATCCCTTGTTACAGCTACCATCGTTGCATTTTTAGGAGTTATCGGCTTCATAGGCCTTATATGCCCTCACATGACACGCCGAATCATAGGTGACGATCATCGATTTCTGATAACAGGGAGTATAGTAATGGGCTCCCTGCTACTGCTATGTGCGGATACCGCAGCAAGAGTAATAATACAGCCATATCAGCTCCCGGTAGCCGTACTGACATCTTTTTTGGGAGCCCCGACGTTTATATACTTAATACTTAAGGAAAGAAGAATATGATCCTGGAAGTAGATGGAGTGGAATTTCAGTACCGGAGTAAAGAAGTACTCAGAGACATAAAATTTCACCTGAATAAGAATGAAATACTGGCCATACTGGGCCCGAACGGGGTAGGAAAAACCACCCTGCTAAAATGCATGAATGCCATCTTAAAACCAAAGAGCGGCACAATACTGATAGAAAATGAAGATGTGCTTAAACTTGAGCAGATAGAAATTGCCCGTCGCCTGGGATATGTTCCGCAGCACTGTGAATGCTCAAGGCTGACATCTTTTGATGCTATTTTGCTTGGCAGAATTCCACACATAAAGTGGGAAATCACCACTGAAGATCTGTTACTGGTAGAAGCCACCATCAAGAGACTGCATCTTGAGGAACTTGCACTGAGGTACATTGACGAACTTAGCGGAGGGGAATTGCAAAAAATAGGAATAGCAAGGGCCATTGCACAGAACCCGAAACTGCTATTGCTGGACGAACCTACAAGCAGTCTTGACCTTAAGAACCAGCTGGAAATACTGGATACTATAAGGGAAGTGGTCAGGAAGGACAATATGTCTGCCATTATGACCATGCATGACCTTAATCTTGCATTCAGGTATGCCGATAAGTTTCTCTTCCTCAAGAACGGCACAATCTTTGCAGCGGGAGGCATAGGGGATATCACTCCGGAAATCATAAGGGAAGTATACGGAGTGCCGGTGGCGATTCAGAACTACATGGACATAGCTGTGGTGATTCCTACCCCGTGAAAACCGGGAAAATTCCGGAAAAAGAAGCATTTGCGGAGTTGCAGGAACCAAGCAGGATATAAGCAAAAAAATGTTATTGAAGAGAAACCCCGGTAGTACGGTGAGATGTACTCATTTCCGGCAATGAATACGTGTTCGGATAGCAGCACTAGGTATAAATTCAGGGATACATCGGAGTTGACGAGCCGCCTGGGCTCCTCTGAGATTAAAGTTTTCAACTCTTCAGTAGAAGGTGCCGGAAAAATAAATGATATAAGATCGTGAATTTTTCTCGCAAATAATTCTATATACAATTAAGCAGATATGAGAAAATATGAAAGGATTTTCAATTAATATCGAAGAAGCGACTCTGGAAAACAACAATTTCCGCAAGGTACTGTACACCTCAAAGCACAGCCAGCTGGTCCTTATGAGCCTCAGGCCCATGGAAGAAATCGGAATGGAAGTACACGAAGAAAACGACCAGTTTTTCCGTTTCGAAGCAGGCCAGGGCAAGTGCATAATTGACGGCAACGAATATGTGGTCAGTGACGGATTTGCAATTGTCGTGCCCGCAGGCTCCCAGCACAATGTTATCAACACTTCGGCAACCGAAGAGCTGAAACTCTACACAATCTATTCCCCGGCACACCACAAGGACGGAATCGTACGCGCCACGAAAGAAGAAGCCGAAGCAAATGAAGCGGAATTCGACGGCGTGACCACGGAATAAGATTTATAAATAGAATTTGTTAAGCGCTGAAAGATGCAGATAAAAATGCTTATTTTTCAGGCGTTTTTACTTTTTTATCATTTAATTGTATAGTTTTTTATCTTCCAATTTTTTATCGTCTAATTTTTTAATTGGAAGTAAAGAGTTGAAATTTGCCCTCAAGCGATGCAGGCTCACTTGAGTTGAGATATAGAGAAGTAGACATAATGAGAATCTAATTTTAACATATAGTTATTTTAATAAACTCCATTACTATAGAGAAATAATAGTCTAATAAATATATATCGAATATTTACATAGTCTCACAATATGTCTGATTATGCAATTTAAGGAGATTTGCTCTATGGTTACAAAAGATCTTACTAAAATAGGCGTGTTATCACTTGGAAAGGTTTTCGGAGCTATTTACGCAATAACGGGCCTTATATTTAGCGCATACTGACTCTCATGTCCCTGAGAATGGGTTCCGTGATGGGAAACTAGGGAGCATTCGCAGGTCTGCTGTTCGGGGCAGGATCTATCATAGTATTACCCATATTCTATGGAATTATGGGTTTCATTGTCGGCATAATAACTGCATTTGTATATAATGTAGCAACCGGATTCATTGGTGGCCTTGAAATCGAAGTAGAATAAAATGATAAAATTACAAACCCTGTTTTAGTGGACCTTGATCGCAAATAACTGAATCCTGGAAAACTGCAGAATAACCAAACCTTAGACCGATATTTACTCTGGTGTTTACCGGTTCAAAAAAGTCCTTCGATTGAGAGTGCTTATTCCGAAGTAAAAGAGAGGTTTAGCGGGAATAAAGAATCCATGAAGGAACTGATAAAAAAAATCCTTGTTTTTCAAGTGAGTCCAAGCCGGACTAAAAGATAAGAGAAATCAGTCCTTCTCAATATCCTGAATGTCCCGGAAAATATAATGAAAGGAGTTCCGGGGATTATTATACTTTGAGACCTCCTGTAATCTCTTTATTTCTTTCCGGGAGCATAAGATTTAAAATAATTTAAACAGTATTTTCACTGTCGTTGCTGACGATGAACACCCCATTGTCAAGAATTCCGCCTGGGACGTTTATTATTCCGTCCTCTATCCATATCCTACCGTTATCGGAAATTAAACAGCCTTCTTCTTTTTGAAATATCGAAGAATGTTTATAATAGTCTAATTTCAGAGTATCCGGGGTTTCTTCGTAAAGGCCGCATTCCTTGAATTTTTTGTTTATATAAACGTCGAAAGTACCGTCATCATGGAGGATGAAATGGGTTGTTTTGTTGCTGTATTTTCTGGGCATACTGGATCACACATTTTAGTATATTAAATAGTTACATGATTTATATTTCCGGTTTCATGCATAGGGTTTCGTTCTACTTAATGCATAGGGTTTCGTTTTGATGTCGTTCTATTTCGGGTGAAATAGTACTTTCTATTTTTATAATCCTTATCGCATTTAAAATAGCTACAGGCCAAAAATAGTAAGTTTCAATTCTATAAGCTTCGTTTCTCCCACATAGAAAAATAAGAAGTTCGAAATGATATTACAATCTTCATTTTACGGACCTTTTACTTTAGTGGCCCTTCCCTGCTATTCCTCGGCCCGGCCTGAACGGAAGAAGTTCCCTTCAGGAATCCTGTACGGGCAGGAGCAGGCTCCCAGCACAACGTCATCAACACTTCGGCAACCGAAGAGCTGAAACTCTACACAATCTATTCCCCGGCACACCACAAGGACGGAATCGTGCGACGAGAAGTTATGCCATGGATTGCGGTACAATCCGCCTTTCTATCCATTCAGAATGTCTCTACTCTGATGTGCATCTCTGGCAACGGATTTGTGCAAAGCTCAGAGGACAACGAGGTGTAAAACTGAACCTGACAGTTCCAAACCGCTAGGGAAATGGACATATGGAGAACCGAAAGGTGAAGATTCACAGGGGTCGTGACTTGCAACATGCGAAAGCAGGTTGAATTACGCATGAGCCAAATGGCATCGAAACCCGGTTATGACAATCCGATTCCGTGTCATAACGAATGGACGAATGGGTTTCCGGCCTATAGGATCCTCCTAAGTGTTCAGCAACTATCTATGGTATAGAACTCGGTAAACCATTTGTGGCCCTATAAGGTAGGAATTCCGTGAGGAAAACCAATACCACAGGTGGCAGAGGAAATGGCAAAAAGCTAAAGATTCCCTGTAACGGGGAATATAGAGGAGGGAAAAAAAAACTCTTTCCTTAATGCGAAAGCATGCCCACTTGCCATTGGTCACGAAAGCAACAGGGATTGTTAATTATGAATGTAAGAAAACCAGAGATAACTTCGGTTACGGACCTTACAGACAAAGAACTCACCCAACAATGGAAAAGCATTGATTGGAAAAGAGTTAAAGAAGTTGTTAATAACCTTCAGTCTCGAATTGCAAGTGCAGCTAAGAACGGAAAATGGATAACCGTGAACAAACTCTCCCGTCTTCTGACCCGGTCCTTATATGCCAAACTACTTTCAGTTCGTAAAGTAACCACTAACAAGGGAAGCCGAACTCCCGGAATTGATGGAATTATCTGGTCATCGTCGGCAGATAAGATGCGTTCCGCTTTACAACTAACGAACAAGGGCTACCGTGCAAAACCATTAACACGAAAGTACATTCGAAAGAAGAACGGTAAACTACGACCTCTTAGCATACCAACTATGTATGACAGAGCAATGCAAACCCTGCACTCTCTGGTGCTAGGTCCAATCGAATCTGCTATAGGTGACAAGACTTCGTTTGGGTTTAAACCTTACCGCTCAACTAAAGATGCTTACGCCTACCTTCACATCTGTTTAAGCAAGAAAATTGCTCCTGAATGGATTGTCGAAGGTGATATTAAAGCCTGCTTTGATGAAATCAACCACACTTGGATACTTGACAACATCCCTATGGATAAACGAATCCTTAAGGAGTTTCTAAAAGCCGGATATGTCGAGAATTATCATCTGTTTCCTACGGAAAAAGGCACACCACAAGGAAGCCCCATATCTCCAATAATTGGAAATATGGCCTTAAACGGCTTAGAAAACGCCTTAGCAATGAGATTTTACTCCAGATCAGATGGAACAATTGACAAATCTCATCAAAACAGGCACAAAGTCAATTGTGCCCGTTTTGCTGATGACTTTGTGGCAACTGCTGATTCCCCGGAAACAGCTCTTGAAATAATCGATGTCATCCAAGAATTTTTAGATCCTCGTGGACTTAAGCTCAGCGAAGAAAAGACTCTTGTAACTAATATTAGTGAAGGATTCAATTTTTTAGGCTGGAACTTCAGGAAATACAAAGGAAAACTCCTTCCGAAGCCATCTAAAGACTCCCAAAGGGAAATTATCAAGAAAATCAGTGATGTAATTCACAAAGCAAAAGCATGGGATCAAGACCGACTGATACGAATCCTCAACCCAATCATTAGGGGATGGACACAGTATCACAACCATACAGTTTCCTCTGAGATTTTCAGCAAACTTGATGATACAGTCTATAACATGCTTATCTCTTGGGCGAAAAGAAGACACTCAAATAAAGGTCTCACCTGGATAATGACCAAATACTGGCATAAATCCGGTAGCAGAAAATATGTATTCTGCACAGAGCTAAAGACGTTGGAGAGGTTCTCCAATTCCAAAGTTGTTAGGCAAAGACTAGCAAGCCTTAACAAAAATCCATTTATCGACAAGGAATATTTCGAACAATGGAAATTCATGGAATACCACCGAAAGAAACGCATCACCAACCCAATTCTGTTCTAAACTGACACCCGAAAGGGTAGTAGTGGCTCGAGCCGGATGATGGGAAACTATCAAGTCCGGTTCCTAGAAGACGGGGTAGGGAGTAATCCCACCCTGTTATTCGACGTACGCGCCACAAAGGAAGAAGCCGAAGCAAATAAGCCGAATTCGACGGCGTGACCACGGAATAAGTCATAAGAAGCAGGAGTAAAGATATATTCTCAAAACGCTTGCTTTTTCATCAGGCGTTTTTCTTTTTTATTTTAGCATGAAAGTATATGAGGAGATCTTCCTCACGTACTCTCTTTTTCTTCATTTCTCGCAATTACGTATATTTCACTCATTATTTTGATCCTTTCATCAACTGAGAACATCTCAGTCTCACCTATCTTTCTCTTTTGAATTTCTCCCTTTTTATATCCAGTTTCATCTTCATACATCTCCTCTTTTGTAATCAGATGCCAGATAATTGTTGCAATTTTTCTTGCTAGGGCAATAATCGCCTTTGAATGTCCAATCGACTTCTTTTTTCTGTTGAAAAACTCTTTTAACCTGCTATTTTTCGTTCTTGCTGCTGCCTGGGCAATCTGTGTTAGGATCCACCTTGCTTCCTTAGATCCTCTCTTAGTGATTCTACCGTTATGGTATTTATCCGCTGATTGGTACACCTTCGGAACTAGGCCAAGCCATGAAGCAAGCTTATCTCCTGAAGAAAAATCTTTGAAATCGCCTATTTCAGCAATAAGAGTTGCTGCTCCAAGTTCTCCTATTCCTGGAACAGACATTAAAATTTCCATTTCTTGCTTATGATTTTTATAAGCATAATTGAAAATTTCTTTTTCCAAAATTTTGATTTCATTGTCAAGATGCTTTATGATATCCAGACAGATTTGAAGCCTGAATGCAGTATCTTGAGAGATTTCTCTGTCCAGAATTTCCCTTATCTGATTACTTTTCTTACGAACATTTGGAGAAAGGTTTGCAATAATCTGGTCAACGCTTTTACCTGAACAAATTCCTGATAGAATTGCTCTACCACTCTTACCAAAACTATCTGTTAGCACATTCTTCAGACTAAACATCTCAGGTGCGAGTATGGCGTGAGCTTCATTTTTTATATCTGTTCTTTTTTGTACAAGGTTATGGCGAAGCCGAATACATGAACGAAATGTTCTATGGTTTTTTGGGAAAACTCTTGATGGTTGAACCATATTATTCAATGCAAGTTGTGCGATGAATTCGGAATCGATCTTATCTGTTTTTTTGTGTGTAAACGCCTTCATATCTCGGGCATTTCCAACTATAACAGGTAGATGTTTTATCAACGCATCATAAATCGGAACCCAAAAGTCACTCGTTGATTCACAGGCAACAACGTCACAGTTCTCTGAGATAACCCAGTTTTTAAAAGCTAATATTCCGTCAGGGGTTCTATAGAAATGTTGTTGCTGTTTTTCACCAGATCTACTGAGGATTGTAGCAATGAAAAAGAGTTTGTGAATGTCTAAACCACAAGCTTTGTTTATAACCTCAACCAATTTAGATCACCAAATTAGATCACCAAATTAATTTGGGCAGTAGAATTGCCTCAAAGGCCAATTTAGCATCCGTGATCAAAGTCACATTTGAGCCTTCGATGGCAATTCACTGGTTAGTTTTATCACGGCTTCGAAGAACCAAAATAAGTACAACCTTACTGCCAAAGAGAATGATGAGGTTGATCGATAAAAAGGGAAGGAAAAAAACTACTTTCATTTCTTTGTGCATGTTATTCGAAGAATTTCATATGCGTTTTACTAGACCCGGAGACCTGTCAGTTTTAAACATTTTCCCGGATGACTATATTGATTTGAGGCCGGGCAAAAAAACGGATCGGTAAAAACGTGTTTCCGACACCGTTGGAAATCAAAACAGTGGTTCCGGCAGTTATTACAATTCCAGACCTGTATTTTTGCCCGTAACAGGAAGGCACATACGGAGCCCATAATCCGAAAAATGTAATTTGTCCTCCATGAGTATGTCCAGAGAGGAGCAGGTCGACTTTACCTGTTCTTAATTCTTCGGCAAAATCGGGCGTATGTGAAACTAAAATTACAAAATCATTCTCTTCAACATCTATTATCAGCGGACCGATATCAGGTTCACCGGAAAAGTGCCGGGAATCATGCCAGTCAACGCCTGCGATTTTGATTTTATCTTCGCCGATTTCCAGCCACTCCGCCCAGGACGATATTATCGGGGTCCAGCTCGTTTACTTTTCTTACCAGGGCTGCGACTCTTTCTCTTTCGAAAAACTACCCGTGATGAATATCGGAAATAAAAATTATTTTCTTGCCCACGAAATTCTGGGGCACATCGCTGTCGCTAATGATAGTTGTCTGCTCTTCTATCAGATACGGCTCAATAAAAGAATAGACAGAACAGGTTGTCAGAAAAGCGAATACAATTATAAAATATTTTATAATTGCCGGAAATTTTACATTTTTGTTTCCATAATTTTGACGGGACCAGTTTTCTTTTTGAAAGTAAGGATTGTGACAAAGCTCTATAAGACCCTGAAAGATTTCTGAAATTTTTAACTGATATTTGCCGAAATAAGAATTAGAGCTCAAACTTCGCTTTTCACCTGCGAACTAACCATTGCCGCAATGGAAGCAGGGTAGCAATAAAAGCAGAGTAGCAATGAAAGCAGAGTAGCAATGAAAGTAGGGTAGATGAGTTATTGTATCAGACCTACATTTATCATTCGTTTTTCTCACGTGCCCGCTGATTATCCGCCTAACAGGACACTGTTCCGACAAGGACCTCAGACAGGGGCCTAAGGAAAAACGGGAAGTGCTCCGCGTATTCCAGACGCAGTAAAAGCCAGGGATGCATACTGCAGACAATAATTTCTCTAACAGGCTGGCTCAAAACTACATTTGGTTCTAAAAATAGGTAAATAATTTGACTTGAGGAGTTTGTAAATATATATAAAATGGTCAAGCTTGGTGAAAGTAATAGGAACATACCTAAAGCAAGCCAGCTTCAAGAAGAAAATGAAGGGATCGTGCATGGAACTATGGAAGGTATATAGTCTTAAAGCTGGCAACTATTTAATGGCGTTAACTCATCAAAGAAAAAGACCAGTTTCAGCGTAAAAGAAGATCCTGAATATTTAATGAAGGTGAAGAGTATTCAGATGAGAAACTGGCCCATAAAATAGAAGAGATTATAGAATAAAAATTTTTCGGAGGAAGTGAAAACCATCTTTACAAAAATCTATTTAATTTCAGAGGGTAGAGAGGACTGGATTCGAGAGAATTTTCAACTTCAAACAGGAGAAACAAAGGTTTTGGATTTCAGTTATATTTTCCAGTTCTCTCTAAGTACATGATTGATTTTTTTATACACTTATATTTTTTTAAATAGAAAAGTTTTTCTAAAAACACAAGTATTTAAAAATAAGTTTTGATTACGGATCCAAATATTGTAATACTTTCGAACATATTCCAAGTGTACATCAGAAGCCAATTAGTTACTTTTTTATATACATTGTTAGGTATTGGGAATAGTACGCAACTTCTCCACAAATTATAAATATTTGGAGATTATAATAAGTTATAATAAGCTTTCATAGCTCTAAAAACGGAATGAACAGCAAGAGAGGGTTAGATTCAATCCTATGCCACCACACTAAAAAATCGAGAGGAAATCCCCTTCCTCTTAATCTACCCCTCTCACTAACTTATTTTGGCCAAAAATTAGATAGTATTGAGTTTTTTAGTTTCACTAAAATGAGCATGTATTTTATAGATCTCTCCCACCTGAACAGCATTCACTTCATTCATTTGACCTGATTTTGATTCAATGATGATCCATTGAGGAATACCTGACGAGCTAGAGGTGATCTGATAATCCTCAACGTCATTGCAGGAAATTTGTTTTCCATCTTAACCCTAAAAATGCGGTTAAACTCATCCTGCTTTTATTTGGTCTCCGTCGAAGAGGACTTTGGTATTTTTCCCCGCATGTTCTTCTTTTTTGATGATTGAAAAGTGCTCTTGCCTTCCAATTCTTTTGCCTTTGCAAAACATTCTTTTGCTTATTCATAGGGGCCAGCTTCAATACTTAAAAAAGTTGTGGGGTATGGGGGGGTTAAGAGTTCGTTTTGAAGCTAGCCAACTAAATGATAGTAGTTACTTAGTAATAAATTTATCTATAAAAATATGAATAAATAAGAACAAGTGAAAGAAATTTGATGATTTAGTAAGATCACATCGATGATCCCTATGAAAGAGAACCAAAATATCGTACGATGGATATGGTAGCGACGATAGGGAAAGCGGAAGATATCTGGAGAGACTGCTCAAAGAAAAAAGCAAATTATATAGGAGTAGCGGTGGGATTTATGAGCATCGGAGTTATAATTATGGCTGCGGTCGAGATCTCACCGCTTATTTAATTTTTGTCGTCACGGAATGATCGAGTCTTTCCACGTCGGCATGGCTGAGGGTAATGCACCTCGTCATTATCATCTTCCGGGAAGAAAATCAAAAGTAAAAATGTGTATACTTTTACTGTAAAATATAAAAAGTCATGGAAGATTGAGGAATATCATAGAGGGATAAAACAGTTTTGTGGCATAGAAAAATGTCAGGCAAGAAAGGAAGAGTCACAAAGAGCATATATAATGTTCTCATTAAGAGCTTTCCTTAGAACTGGAATTACAGAGAGTCAAAAGTGAGATATCCTGGTTTGAAAGTACCATGAAAATTAGGAGAGTGGCAGTAACAGAATATTTAAGTAACCCTCTGTGACACATTAAATAAATTTATGGGTTGACAATGATGGTAAAAACGGGAGCTTAAGAGCAAACTGCGTAACCCCTAAAGCTGTCTCAAAACTATATTTGGCTCTAAAAATAGGTTAATAATTAGACTACAAGGTTAATATATACCTTTAATTTCAGAATAATTTCCAATCTACATTTGAACCCAAAAATGCCATTATCCAATTGCATAGACGGGTCGAGTTTTGAGACCGCCCCGGATATAAAGTAACATGTAGAAGGAGTATTCAATTTTAATATATATTTTTTTCAATAAACATGATCACTATAGATAAATAGATAATTATCAAGAGTATATCGAATATCTATTTATATTTTCTCGATGTATCTTATTATACTATTTAAGGAGATTTGTTCTATGGTTACAAAACATATTACTAAAATAGGCGTGTTATCACTTGGGAAGGTTTCCGGAGCTATTTACGCAATAATGGGCTTTATATTCGGCGCTATACTGACTCTCACATCAATAGGAATGGGTTCCGTGATGGGAAATGAGGGAGCATTCGCAGGGTTGCTGTTCGGAGCTGGAGCTATTATAGCGTTACCTATCTTCTACGGAATTTTAGGTTTTATTGGCGGCATAATAACTGCATTTGTATATAATGTAGCAACCGGATTCATTGGTGGGCTGGAAATAGAACTGGAATAAAACGGCAAAGATTCAATCTATTTTTAGCGGATCTTACCCGTGAACAAATCACAAAAGCAAAACATCCTTTTGTCAGGCTGTCTCAAAACTCAAACCATTTCTACAATTGGATAATGAGCAACGTTGAATTTAAAAACAAGACCACCTAAATTAGAGAAATTTACACATGAATTAACCTTGTAGTAGAAAAATTTGACACAATTGTAGAATTAACTTTAGTTTTGAGACAGCCTGTTGTGTAATCTTTTTTCAATCTTTTTTATAGGACTTACGCACTTGAAATGTAAAATCAAACATATGCGGAGTCGTCAACACGTTTCTTGTATATACAGTTAAGTCTTTTCCGCTTGTGTTTTTCAGCTCAACTGCGTAAGTCCTATTTTAGTTAAACTAGCTAGATAATTTGAATTTCAAGGAGAAGAAGATTAAAAAGGAGTTATTAGAATTCCTGTTTTAGCGGCTTCTGCTCGCGAATTTTAATTTAAAAAGCCTTAGTTGGTTTAAATATTGTATTTCTACGACTCTACAAATTTTCATAGTACTTTCAAACCAGGATATCTCATCAAGCATGGGAAGGAGGATTAGTCGTGGGAGAGAAAAAGCGAGCAACTTCAGTACAACTGTAAACGTTAGATTACATATGTGTAATGCCAATCGAATACAAATTGACCATCAAAAGAAATGATTTGGAAAAATAGTAATGGGAGTAAAAAACTTAGAGCCTATCCGAAAAGTGTTGTGACCTACTGTAACTTACCATTAGCAATATACAAAACCGAAGAAGATGCCCTACTATTATAGACCTGCTGTAACTTTTCGATCGCATTACCGACTTTTCGGATAGGCACTTAATCGAATGTATTGATGCAATCAATGTGTCTAAGAAAAATCTTAATTCTTGTATCGAAATAATTTCTAAATCCATTCTCTAAAAGATACTCTTCTCCAATTATCAATATACACATTTTCCATAACATCTTCCATCGCTACCAACATATACTTCAGCATTTTTCATATGCTTGTATTCTGATAACTTTGACAATGCGTTTCTGATAACGTACTTTCTAATAGGATTGTATCTATCGGCATTATCAGGATTTACAATCCATCCTTTTTGAAATTGAGAATATAAAGTGTGACTATTGCTCTCAAGAATTTCTTTTGCAATATCATTATTATCTGCAAGCTCGGATAATGTGAGTAAATAGTAAAAAGATGGGATGTTGTTATTACTTCCGTTTACGCCTCTGTTAATACTATACTGACTAAGTTTCATAAGGATGTCATTGATTCTGTCAGCATCTTCGGGTGCATATGTATTCCAATAACGTAAGGCTACCAGCGATAATCCAAAACATTCGCCTTTACTGCAAAAATGCCCAAAACAAGTATTCTCTAACCGTTGTTCGGTTACTTTAAGAATTTCTTTTATGTCATCATTGTCAGAATGCCATAAAGCTAAAATTCTTAATAATTCAAGTTCATACGCATTATGTGATAATAAATATGTCTTTGGGAGTTCCCCTGTTATAAGTCTTAGTTTTTTACTACGTTCTAAACAACTCTCCTCATCAGCAGGCAACAAATAATAGGGATACATATATTGATGTCTTTTTAGCCAGAAATTTATTCTGTTATCTTGAGATTTGCATTTATACAATATTAGTCTGGTTATATTTTGTTTTTCGGATTCAGAAATCTCTTGACACATAATTATACGATGATTCAGCGATACAATATTTTCATATAACATGATTAGCTCCTCCCTCTAACTTGCTCATATTAAAAAAGTTACATTCAATAAAAAGAGATAATGAACCCAAAAAACAAGCCTGAAGGTAACTCATTGTCAACGGTTGCCTGGTTTTCGCTAACCCACGCTTAATATTAAGCGGCTTTAATGGTATTAAAAGTTTAGAGGAAAGTGAAAGTAATAGGGATAAATTACACTTACATCTCCTGTACTAAAGACTCAGGAGTTTTACGCTTCTTTATATAAAAGCTTCCTATTGCGACAGGAATTGTTTTAGTGAACCTTGCCCGAGAATAAACGGATGTTGGAAACCTGCAGATTCCAGAAGATTGAAAATGGCAAACAACTTCTGGAAACCTGCAGCTTTATGGAGGTTTCAAATGGCAAACTGCTGCCTGACGGTTGTGAGCATGTCCCGGGACCAATTCTTATTCCTGTGTCAATAAGAGTTTTCAGAACTACTTTCCCGATCGGAAACTCGATTAACTATTTCAAAATCGAGGTTCGAAGAAGTATCTTTGGTTTTTGGGACCGGCTCTTCAGATTTCGGGAGGAAAATGCCGTTTTGCAAGTAAATCAAGTAAATTTGATTTACATAATAATGTAAATGTGTTAAAATACATAAAGATTTCGTGTGCCACAGAGAATTGTTCTAAAAAATCAGAAAATTAAAACAAGTAAAAAAGAAAACCATCATATGAATATAAAGAAAAAAATAATCAGGGAAAAACAGTTTTATTTGGTGGGAGACTATCCAGCATACCACATTCAATAGCCCCAAAATATGTTTTGGATGATATTAACGATTTTATTTTATACGTACGTTGCAGGAAGCCTGCATCTCGATCCTTGAGCAACGCCAGCATCTGGTCGGCTTTTTCTGTATACTCGGGCATCAGGCCCAAGAGGATGTCCATGGTCATCAACGGATTTTTGTGTGGCTGGCCATGATGTCCGCATCAGGAACTTGCCGCGCAGGTCAGACAAGCGTATACTTGCCCTTAAACGCTTGGGCACCATCGTTATCGCCGGCCTGGACTATGCATCGACTTCGATGGCAATAGCTTGGGTCCAGGGCTGCTTTTCACTGGATGTGTAGATCTTGCTGTTGTGTACTACATAGTCGGCTGCATTTTGAACCCTGGATTGCATGAATATCCCTTTTTAGTCCAATTCACGAACAAGCGGGTGGTGACTGCAACGCAAACCACCGGCAAAAATGGTGATGGCATCATATTCAATGGTATGGACATTGACACCTTTTTTGTCGAGTTGTTCAGCAATGTGCGGCAGACGTTTATCAATGAGTATCTCATTGGGGCCCAGGATCATCCCATTGCCAGCCAAAAGGTTGAGCGCTTCATATTTCGTGACGTTGATAAACTCCCAACCCTTGATCAAATCCGGCAAACCTTCCACAAACATATCGGGGCAGATGATCGCCAGCCCTTCACGAACCGTCGCCAGCCCGTCATCGAGGTGCAGGTAGTCTGCACCCAAGGCGACCGTGTGCACGGTGTATTCATCCCCCAGATAGTTTCTCAGCCACTCGATTCCCTTCATGCTTGTGGCAAAATTCCCTTGACTGTGCCCAACCAACACATCTTTGCCGAAAGGGAAAACATCACCGCCTTCAAGATAGGCCCCGGTACCCGACTGAATGTCTTCCTGTCGCATCGGACTGGGGGGCGGCATGACGGCATAGTGGCAGTCTCGTTCAGCCGCAAGCTGCTCAAAGAGAGGGCGTAGACCGAAGCGTTCTTTGAAACGCCAGGGCTGGCGCAAAGCCGCTTCGATCACGTGGTTTCCGATCACAATCATGGAATCGCGAGCATATGTCTGACCGGAAAATGAGGAAAACTCATAGTACGCGCGCAGTTCCTCGTCACTGAGGGCACGCGGCCGGTGAATGACAATGTTCCGTTTCTCGAGGAACTCCACGAGATTCTCAACCTGCGCAACCGCCCGTTCATAGTCTCCCGGAGATGTTTCTGAGAAGAGTTTTCCCGCGTAATCTCGCAGCTGTTTCTGCATCTTCTCTGGAACATACGCTACCGATTGCCTGAGCTTTTCGCTGTACTCGGGATAACGAAAATCAATGACGCGACCGACAACTACTTCTTTCAAAGTTCCCCAGTCATGAGTCACATTAACTCTTTTCTGTTGCATGATTAATTCTCATCTTATTGGCTTTGGAATCACAAAGAATGCTGATCGCCCTTGACGACCACTGGATCCCTCTCCCCAGGGTGTCCTATCCTTCGGATGGGCTGTGGAATCCCCGGATGAGCTGTGAGCTGTGCTCATACGGACTCTGTCGAGCATCTCCAGCAGCCTTCCCGGTGCGAACCCCTCAAGCACAACCATATCTGCACCGGCTTGTTGCGTAATTTCCTGGTGCCGAGCAAACTCGACGAGCACAAAGCAACGCGTACGAGGCCAGGTAGCTTTGACCTCCGCCACCTGGTCAGCAGTACGCCTGCTGAAAGCATACAGAAACACCAGATCTGGAGGCTCCGTTACTGGCGGAAAGCAACACCTCCACGGTGATCGTACAGCTCCTCCAGATCACGCCCGGTGCGGTATGCACGAGTACACCAAGGAGTTTGTGGAGCCAGAATGGTGCGGCAGCGCTTGCAATCAAGGGGGTCTGACTGTCAAACCTGTTGCCGAGGCGCCGGTTATCGAGCGCTTTACCGTCGATACACCCGACCAGATCACGCTGGGCCAGTGTGTGACTCTGCGCTGAAAGGTCAGGTTTCAATCCCTCTGAGAGCTGTCTTAAAATTCAAACCATTTCCCCAGTTGGATAATATGACTTCTAATTTACAGCAAAATCGTGACACTCCCGTTCCCCCATAGGACTATACTAACTCAAAGTATAAAATAAAGCACAGTAGACATTAAATGCTACCGTTTTTCGGTTCAAATGCATGTAGCCCTATCCCATTTGTAGGATTAAGTTTAATTTTAAGACACGCTCTAAGGAAGTTACTTAATCCCGATGACTTGAAATTTATGAACCAGCGGTTCATAAGCCGCCAGCTCCGAGCGGTCAATTATGAAACCGCATGTTTGCTTATTTATTGTCGTAACAATTTCCGCATCGGAGTAAAGCGCAAGCCTTCCTCGTTGATTTCATTTCCGATAACTTCAAATCCAGCTTCTTCATAAAACGATTTGGAATTTGGCGATGAACTTACGGTGACTGCCGATAATTCGGGGTTCCGATTCAAACAATTTTTAATTGCCTCATCGAGGATGTTTTTACCGATACCTTTTCCCTGATAGCGTGGGCTCACAAAAAATAAGGCTATGTGACTATCATTAATTACCGATATCATTCCAATTATCTTGGATTGGTCCCTGGCTACAATGACAAAGGAATTTTTCCCATTGTTCATCTCACTCAACCCTTCTGGTGAAAGCATACCAAGGAACCTGGCAACGCCGTTTTCCGAATAAACAGGAGCAACATACTTATGAAAGACACGCACGATAAGTTCGTAAGTTTCCTGTTCTTCACCTTTTTCCATTGGAAACATATCAATCATAATGACAACCTTAACCCATTGTTAATGAGGTGGCTCTGCTGATCGTTTTTTGGTTAGACTGATCGATTTCAACTGTGAATACATGCTTTATCTTTAAAAGCACTTCATTGACGAATAAAAAGCTTAGGGTTGCCGAGATACAAGAGTCCCTCTCAAACGCCATGTTTGGCCTGGAATGTTGCTTTAGTGAACTCATAGTACATCACTTCACACTTTCACTTCACACCTTCACGTCACACCCTCACTTCACACCCATAAAGAGGCCTGTTGTCTACAGTTTGAAACCAAGATTTGTAAGGACTTGCTGAGACGGAGCATTCTCTTTCATAGTAACGGCAATAATTCTATTTTCTCCGGTGTTATTGAAGCCGAACTCAGGTTTCAATCCATTTAAGGTCTGATTTTAATTCTGTTTTCTTAAGAAATGGGGAGTCAGATAATGAAAAATATAAAAATACTTGGTGTCGATAGATATTATACGGTAGTGATTATAATTGATTAGGAGGGAGAAAACGAAGATTAACATCCTGAAAAGAGATTTTTCAGTTGAAAAAATAAAAAACTCTTTTTCTAAAGTAGCCTGGTTTTATGATTTATGGAGTAGATTTGCAGAGGAAAAAGCCGTTAATAAGGCTTTGGAGATGTCAAAAATAAAAAACGGAGAAAAAGTTCTGGAGGTTGCGGTCGGTACCGGGATAATGTTTGAACATATTGTCAAATTGAATCCTGAGGGAGAAAACGAAGGGATCGATATTTCTGATGATATGCTTAAAAGAGCAAAAAAAAGGTTAAAGGATGTCAATAATAAAAACTATAATCTAAACGAAGGTAATGCCTTAAATTTACAGTATCAGGATCAATATTTTGATGTACTAATCAATAATTATATGCTGGACCTATTTCCAGGAGAAAAAATTGATGAAGTCCTCCGGGAATTTAACAGGGTCTTAAAGCCCGGAGGCAGATTAGTTATAACTTCGATGGCATTTGGAGAAAAATGGCACAACAGGATCTGGTTTTACATTGCCAAATATTTTCCATATATAATAACCTACTGCCGTCCTATTAAATTGAAAGAGAATATAAAATTGAGTGGTTTTGAATTACTTGAAACAGAAGAAATAAGTCAAAACACATTTCCTTCAGAAGTAATAAAGGCCAGAAAAACAAAGTGAGAAGTAATAAGGCAGTGCCAAAAAACTATGATCTTCAGCATCTTGAGCTTCAGGAAAGTAACGAGTTCCAATTTTTAATGGGTTTTTCAAACTAAACACAATTGGAGAATCAAATATAATGTCTGGAGGCGGATACTGCAGCTTCAATCCGTGTTTTAATGGATCTTGTCCGCAAATTAGTCTAGTTTTTTCCATTTTGAGCTCACAGCAAGAGGAATTTCAATCCATGTCTCAGTGGATCTTGCTGTTGAATTAAACTTCGTACTGGCAAATGATGACGTTTTAAGAGCACCTAATGATCGAAGAATTTTGATAAAATAGCGGCCGTGAAAGTACGAACGAATTCACTTCCTCAACGCAAAAAATAAACTCACAGAGATTATTTTTTGTGGTCACTGTCAAAAAAGAATGGACTTAAATTGTCTTCATTTAAACTGTCTTTAATGATGAAGAATAAAAAGTAGTTTTGAAAAATCGGTGTTTAAAGATATAATTGTCTGCCAATATTGTGGCAGCAATATGATTTGGACAGCTCACGTTGACAGTGTGGACATTCAATGTGAAAATGTAAAATAATCGATATTTGTGTTGTAGTTCAGTTTTCATATTCGCTTAAAAAGAAGTGTAGTTGAGTTAGTTTTTATACGATTGAAGACTGCCATAACTTCGTATGATATGCAATATTTGATTTTAATTATGAAGACACTTCGCATAAAAACGAGTTAAGTGAAATAAATCTGGAGCCCCTGAGATTCAACAGATTTAGATACAACGAATAATAAATTAATGTAATATGATTATATCACAATTTTACATAATAACATCAATCGTTATCTTAGCTATCATCGCTTTACTTGTGTTTTTTGTAAAGAAAAATAAGAAAGAAAGAAAACTCACACCTTTAGCAGGTTTGGCCTTTGGATTTGTTTTAGCCGGGATTATTTTTGGCGATGACAGACTAATTGGTTATAGTTTAATGGGGTTTGGAATAATTCTTGCTGTGATTGATATTATTAAAAAGTCTAAAGAGAAATAAGGACACCAGATTTACTCAAGCCCCTCTGAGCTCTCACTCCACTTCGTTCCGTTCGGATCACTTAAGTTTCAATCCTTGTTTTAATGGATCTTGCTCTCGAATTATTCTGATGAACTGAATGAAAACCCCGTAGTTCTGTTTCAATCCTTGTTTTAATGGATCTTGCTCTCGAATATGGAAAAAGACTCAAAAGATTCCAAAATAAATTCCTTATTTAGCGAGAAATTCGTGATCACTGGATAGATTCAAACATCAAATTTTTGTGAACATACTTCGGAATCGCAGCACTAGAAATTATTGTAGGCATCTTATTGAAAAACACAATAGATTTACGGACAGTCTATGTTATTTGCCAAAATTCAGAAATTTTATAATAATGTAATGAAATATTATAAATGATATCCGGAATTAAATTATGGATATGCTCATAGAAAAAATAATTTCAATTTTCCTATGCGGCGATGTTATGCCCGGAAGGGGGATTGACCAGATTCTGCCTCATCCGGGCGATCCGGAGATTTATGAGCCGTGCATGAAGTCTGCAAAATGGTATGTGTATATTGCAGAAGCCAAAAACGGCGAGATTAATAAACCTGTGGATTATTCATATGTCTGGGGAGATGCATTAAAAGAATTTGACAATAAAAAACCGGATTTAAAGATTATAAACCTTGAAACAAGCATAACATCAAGCAGGGATTACTGGAAACATAAGGAAGTTCATTATAAGTTAAATCCTCAAAATATTGACGTAATAAAGAACGTGGGGATTGATTTTACTTCCCTTGCCAATAATCATGTCCTGGACTGGGGATATAAGGGGCTTGATGAAACCGTTAAAACACTCAACGATGCAAAAATAAAATTTGCAGGCGCAGGAATCGATAAGTCTTTAGCTGAAAAAATTGCCGTATTTGACTTAAAAGGGAAGGGGAGAGTTTTAATATATTCCTGCGGCTCAATTACAAGCGGCATACCGAATGAATGGAGCGCTGAAAACAACAAAGCCGGGGTAAATCTTATTCCCGATTATTCAATAGATACGGTCAGGAATATAAAGGAAAAATTCGACGCAATAAGAGGCGAGAATGATATTTCGATAGTATCAATCCACTGGGGTGGCAACTGGGGCTACAAAATACCCGGGGCTCATATGGAGTTTGCGCATAACCTTGTCGATCTGGCAGGAGTAAACATAGTGCACGGCCATTCATCGCATCATCCAGTAGGCATTGAGGTTTATAAAAATAGATTAATATTATACGGATGCGGTGATTTTATAAATGATTATGAAGGGATAACAGACTGTGAAATGTACAGGGAAGACCTCGCCTTAATGTATTTTGCCGGCTTCGACGCTGATACGGGAAATATAAGCAAACTAAAGATCGTCCCCATGCAGATAAAAAATTTTAGATTAAACTACGCAGGCCATAATGACGCGGAATGGACAAAAAACATTTTAAACAGGGAAGGGAAGGCATTTGATACGGAATTTAAATTACTTAGCGATAATTCTGTGTTGTATCCTGAAATGATTTCGCTTTTTTAATTTCTTTTATTGCAGAGATATATCGTAGACAGGTGACCCGCTATTTTACTTCAACTTCGAATTTGTTTCATTTTACATGATTATCTCACAGTACCTAAACGGAATTTGAATTTACTCAACATTTAACCTTTTGGGTCGCCTGCTATTGTATCGTAGATTGAACTTTCAAATGGTTTTGGACCTACGAAATCATTTCAGGATACAACAGTGCATTATGCACAGGCTCTGCGCATGGGCAGGGATTTATGCAGAACCGCACTATAATGCGAACGGTTCCTGGAGAAAAAACTGCATTAATGAAATCGATTTCTTCTTACAATCTTTACAATGATATCTCGTAATTTACGGAAGTTGCTGGTAAAATGAATTATTCGCCTTTAGCCATTTTTAAAGCGCCGGCTTCGATTGCGTCAAGCATATAACTTTTATTTCTCCGGGTGACGCCTATATAATCGAATTTTGTGATATTTTTATAGTCCCTCCTGTTCAGGTGGAAAAACAGTCTTTCCATGCCGGTCAGGCAGGTTAGAGTGCCATTTCCGCTGCCGCCTGCAGCTGCCACGCATATGAATGGTTTATTCTGTATTTTGTTCCTTTCATCAGATGAAAATTTCGCTTCGCATCTTCTTAACCTGTCGAAGAAAGCTTTGGCTGATTCGCTCATTTCCCCCCAGTATACGGGAGTGACAACGACATAACCATCAGCTTCACCCATAGCTTCATGAACCTTCTCAAAATCATCTTCCAGCTTACATCTATCTTCCTGCCTGCAGATCCCCCATCCCTGATCACAGGCCTCGCACCTGAGAATATTTAAATCGTTCAATCGGACCATTACTGCTTCGCCGTTTCCTTTTTCAATCCCCCTTTTTGCAGCTTCGCCGCAGCTTGCAGTTAAACCTTCTTTGTTGGGACTACTTGTTATAACCATTATTTTCATAATTATACCCCGATTAGTAAGTTTCAATCCAGTTTCAGGATCTTGATCCTGAACAGTATATAAATATTATCTTCATCCGCAGACAAAGAAAATATTGTTTCAATACTTGTTTTAGTGGATCTGCTTTTGAATAACCTGGGGGATCTATTACTGCTCCGTGGTAAAGGCAATCTATATCCGCGAACACAGGCTCATTGAAGATATCCCGGCGATTCGATATTGGATGGATGGATCAGCTATTTCAAGCAACTCCCCCACAAGATTTTCCCATCCCACATGGGAATGTGTCCCGATCACAGACAGCAGAGGTGCCTTCTCTCACTTTCATGATCTCGCCGATAAAGCATTTTGGCCATTTGGCCTTTTTGAACCTGTGTTTTTGTAGCAGTACCGTTATCTTCACAAAGCTCGACAGTAATGGGTAAATAGACATACCTTTTCAGAAATCCTTCTCATAATCTATTTCTCTCCGATGTAACGCTTGGTCTTTGGACAGGCCGCTATGCAAATGCCACACACTCTTGCCGGCGCTACTATGCCAAGCATTTCATTAGTTTTAGAATAGTATCGGCTGCAGTTTGTTAAATTTATCAGGTGATTTCTGCCTTTAAGGATGTCCTCTTTGCTCTTTGCGATGTCCCAGAGTGTTCCATTTATTGCTTTTGCCGGACAAGCGTTTGTACATTCCTGGCATTCGCCGCACTTCGAGATCTCTATCGGGGTCCCGCATTCAAGTACGGCATCGGTCAGGATGGTACTTAGCCTTAGGGCGGAACCGTACTCCTCCGTGACAAGCAACGCCGATTTCCCGATCCAGCCCAGACCAGCCCTTGTCGCCGCTGTTTTATGCTGGAATGGAGCACTCACTGTTTGTTTATCGACTTTCTTGTGGTCATCCGCCAAAAGTGGAACGGCTTTATATCCTCTGTCCGTCAGGAGTTTCGTCCCAAATTCACAAAGGTAGTTTGCAAGACTGTTTGCCCGTACTTTATCGTAAGAATATTCTCTGGTCGGCCCGTTTAGTCCTACCCGTCGGATAATGGCAGGATTTAGCGCCACGCCAATGGAGATTGCATGATCCATCGATTGCCGTGCCTCTGACGGGATAGGCCTGATATCGGCAAATCCAACAAGGGATGCTCCCTCTTTCAGCAGGGAATTCCTAATTTCCGAGGATATTTGTTTCACACTATCTATTGTTTCCATTTACAAAGCCCTTCAGGAGATGATAATCTACGAAACCTTATTTTTGGTTGTTAATTATTGGGCCGGATTTTCAATTTATTGAACAGGAATCCTGAACGTTAATAATTCCTTAAAACTCCATGTGTGATCAGTTATTCCTTTTGTCGTTGCCGGAGTTCTGGTCGTGGGTGTGAGTCCTTGAAAAACGGAAGCGTAAGAATCTCTCAATATATTCATTAAATACGGCGGATATACTCGCTTTTTCGGAATTGATCCATAACTCAGAGACAAGACCGGACCTTGCCCGCGAATGAATTGATGAAAGCCCTGATGCACATCAGGATGTAAGTTACAATCCCTGTTTTAGTAGGTTTTGCTCGTGAATAACCCGGGGATCGTTTCGTTCTGTGGGAAAAGTGCTCTATATCCGCAGACATGGACTCCTCGAATATATAACGGCGTGTTTGATATTGTATATATTTTGGCTTTTTAAGCAACTTCCACGCGATATTTTCCCAATTCATACCTCTCCACGGTTATCGCAGCCACATCCCGATTTTCCATACTGACGATGGACGGGCAGTCAAGCTGGACAGCAGTTAGGCGATCTGTTTCTTGATCAATAACATTCTGAAAGTTGATTCCAATTCCAGGGTCTTTGGATTCCTGCGGTTATCTTCCAGCCCCATATACGCGCCTCCCACATAGTATCCTGCTTTCTTTTCCACCAGATAGGGGGATGGAAAACAGTAAGTGCCCCTCTCCGTTTGGTAGGTTTCCAGGATTTGCATCCTTTTCTGAAACCAGGGGGATTTTCGCGCCGCTGGAAAATGTGCCAACAGTTCCATATATTGAACTATTTTTCGCTGCTGATATGGATTTTCGCTGCCCAGGTAGGGCAGATCGAGATTCCACCCACAGGCATAACAAACTCGCCTATTGCTTTCCGGCCAGATGTAGCCATAACCTGGAGGGAAAGCCCGGTAACGCTCGTCGGTTACATAAGCCACGATATCTTCAAGCTGATGCCGGTTTTGGTTTTTCAGGAACACTGCTGGCAGGTAAGCAAAGGCAAAGAGATCATGGATCAGGGGTAATGGTTTGGTTCCGCTTGAGGGTACCATTTCCGGGCGGATGATAGGTTTTCCTGCCCATTTCTTCGGGAGGCGGACCAGTTCCGCATCCGACATATGAATGTCATAATTTTTTTCCGCCGCCAGCCGGGATAACAATTCCATCCTATGCATCACGAATTGAATGATCTCATCGTATTCGTATCCGCCGCGCAAAAAGTACGAAGCCATGACGGTAGCAATAAAGAGCGCCCTTCCCTCCTCGACAGAGGCAGATTCGGGTTTCTCAAGCGCCCTGTGAACCAGGGGATTATCCACGTATTGCCGGAAGCGCTCCATCTTTTCATCGAAGCTCGTTATTCCTGCCCGCAATCCCCGCTCCAGAAGCCGCGGAATAACGTTTTCGAGGCAAGTAGGTTTCATCCCGTGCAGGGAGTTAAACACGCGGTTATCGACGTGCGTAATCGGCCCGAAGAGATCCATTTGTTCCAATAGCCAGCGGGTCTTTTCAGTCCAGAGCAGAGTATCCAATTGAGCTTCGTCACCGGAAAGCGTGCGAGACCCTTCCAGCTCGCACATGCTCCGGTATCGGATGACAGGCCCGCCTTCTTTTAACAGCCATCGGATGAGATCCCGGGTTTCCATCGCATTTCCCTCTTTCAACTACGCAATAACTATATTTTGAATTGCAGACAGGCCCCGCCCGCCAGGCTGAGTATAAGCAGACTCTCTTATTTCTCGTTGCCAGTTACAGCGCATGCAGCCATCCGCAGCCCGAGGTGCGGGGAAGTTTCAATCCTTATTTTAATGGATCTTGCTCTCAAATAGCCCCTTTACTGCTTTTTAAGCCCAGCTCCGGCTTTTGATATAATTCTTTCAGGACTTACTTATCCTTCCAATATAGAGCATATGCTCGCAGCTGCCCCATGTCATCGGGTTTGTGGATAGTTTCATGGAAAGCTCGATAAATGCATTAAAGCAGTCCTCCGGCAGACTATTTATTTTTCCCTCATTCGGCGACAACATCCCCTCTATTGCAGTAATAACTAATTTCTCAAGCGGATACTTTTTCATAATACCCTCTATATTTGCCGGATTTTCAAACCACGCGTCCGTGAATCCGGGATTTTCCTCAGAAACAATATTGGTCCCATCCTTCAGGTAATCCAATAATCTGTCCTTTTCGTCCAGAATCATATGCGGGTATCCTTTCATCATATCAATTATAGGTGCAAATGCGGAAATGAACGACACAAACAGAATACCGCCAGGCTTCAGAACATTTACGCACTTATCGATTACAATATGTCTTTGACTCTCATCAGTAAGATGATATGAAGGCCCCATACAAAGGATTGCATCAAATCGGCCTTTTGTGTGGTGATCAAGTTCAAGCGCATTGCCGTGAATAAAGCCCTCTAAATGTACGCCTTGCTCTTCAGCTTTTGCCTTTGCAAGTAAAATGTTCTTTGAAGAAAGGTCAAAAAGTGTAACATTATGCCCCTGTGAAGCCAGATATATGGAATATCTTCCGGGCCCTCCCCCTACGTCGAGTATTCTAGATTTTTTGGGCAGGTAAATATCCAGATATCTGCGTGTTGTTTCATATTCAATCCGGTGTATCTCAAGCCTCCGCCATTCATATTCCGGATTACCATCATAAAATGCTTCCACTGTCCTGCATGTATCCGTCCTTAAAACCGCCTTCCAAATTTTAAAGGGACTGATCCCATCATCTAAGAGTGTATCCCCTGTCCTGAAACAAAACCCTGAAGAATCAAATATGTGACTCCGCAAGGTAACATAACAGGCCCAAGTTCTCCTTATAGCAAATTATCATATCCGGCCTTCACCCAATCATCTTCTATGCCGGCTTTCAAGATCCCTTCATCACATATCCAAAAATCTTTGTATACAGGTACTGTGACCAGTTTTGATATTGAATCAAATAAATGAGAAAACTTTTTACCCCGTCTTATTTCAGCTACAGAGTCATAATCTTTTTTGTATAAGGATATGGCTTATTTTCAACAAGAAAACAAAATTTGTATAGTTGTTTCAATCCCTGTTTTAGTGGATTTTGCTCTCGAATTTGACACAAAGTTCGAAAATATTGAGACCACAGCAAAAAAACAAATGAGTCTGAGTCTATTTGTACACTGGAATGCAGAGTTTCAAGCCTGGAACACTGGCGTGCCTGTATTCTCGGGGCCTGTCTGGTCATAGGTTTTCTGGCTCAGTGACTCTGGGAAAAGTTGATGTGATATGCTAAAGTTTTCGTCAAATTCTGAGAAAGTGCTTGCCTCGCTGGAACCCGGGAAGCTACTTTAAAAGAGAAAGCTGAGAGTGGGATCCTGCAGGCAAGCATGTTCCCGGAAGATAAAATGACAGAAAAGATTTCTCCTGATCAGTTGACCTTGTCTCTGAAGGAAGCCACTATCAGGAGGAAGGGTTCTTCAAAACTGCTTTTTGACGAATGATAGCTCTCCAACAGATCGACACCGGGTGTATGGACTGACTGCCGAGGTAAACGTCTTTGATGGAAAAGAAAAAAGGGCATGCATAGCCCTTGTTCATGAGTACGGTTCTCCCTCCAGGAACATTCCGGAGAGGTAATTAATGCGGAGCGCACCGGAAGAAAATAGAAAAGAATTGAAGAAGATCTTCGCAAAGACTGCGAAGTAATTACTCCTCCTTACTTCTTTGCGCCTTTTAATGCCAGTCCTATTACGACTACAAGGGCACAGGTTACAATTCCGATGTTTATAAGAGTTTTTCCAACCCCGTTGCTTTCCTCAGCCCCTTTGTCCTCTTCCTCTGAAGCGTTCACGGATCCAACCGTCCTGTTCTCAGCCTGCAGCTCAAGGACTTGCTTTCCCGGGGCTTTCAGGGTAGGAGCTCCGGAAATTGCAAACGAACCATACCCTGGGGTTTCTGCTGAGAAGTACAGGAACTTATCATCCTCTCCGGCTTGAGTTGAATTCAGTTCTGTCCAGGCACCATCCTTGCCATCATGCTCGTCCTCATCCACGTACCTGCTCAGGGTGATTGTGTCCTGCTCTACCTGATTGTCTTTAATCCAGGCTTTTTCCACCCTGAAGGTCAGGCCAGGGTCCTCTATATTCTTTGAGGTTGCATATCCGCTGTTACCAACCCAGACATTAAAGGATTTGTACGTCTCACCTGCAGGAAGTTCAGGGACCAGGGCGGACTTGTTTTTTAGCTGCTCGACAATAGTTGTGGTCTTGCCTGCGTTCCTGATCGCGTCGAAGTCTACAGAGACCACGCAGGTTGCATTGTTTTTGAACTCGAACTTAACAGCCTTACCGTTTGTGATAAAGACCTGGGAGAGCTCCTTAACTTCAACATTCTTTGCAGGCTCAGGGGACCCTCCACCACCGCCTCCGGACGAACCTCCTGAACTCTTGCGGCTGCCGCCTGAGTTGCTGGAGCTGTCCACTGTTGTATCGTCGGTAGAGTTAGTCTCGTTCCCTGGCAGGATAACGTCAGTCGAGTTGTCTTCAGTACTATTGTCCTCATACTCAGGCTGTTCTTCTTCAGGTTCTTCCCCGGGTTCTACCCTGGGAGTGACCAGGGGGAAATAATCAACATTTCCTTCGCTTATCTGGTATTCTTCTTCTGCAATCCCGTCGCCGTCAGTATCCAGATGAGTTTGAGAAAAACCATCTCCCGAAGGAGTGGCCCAGTAGTTTCCTCCGATGTATGGGCCACCGATGATGTTCTCATCTTTTGACAGGTTGGCTTTATTCCAGCTTTGTACTTTTGGGATCATGTCAAAGTATGGTCCGGGACTAATTTTGAAATTCTCTGTATTGTTGAAAACATTATTATAAATTTCATCAACTCTGGTATAATCTTCCAGGACCAGTCCGACATCACACCCCTGGACAGTGTTTCCTGAAATTTCTTTTACCCGGTTTTGAGAGTGCATCGAATCAATTTTTATCCCGGTATTTGCATCAGATATTTTGTTGCCTCGAATTTTTAAACCACTATCCCCGTCATAATTAATTGCCGTTTCTCCACCGTTGAACACATTATTTTCAATAATGTCATCCTCTGAAAATTCCTGTATACCAAGATATATCCCGCATTCACGGAATACATTGTCATGAATATTATTCCCTCCACTGTATTTCCCGTCAATGCTTATGCCAGTTCCGGTGATGTTGAATCCCCAGATAGCTATTTTTGGATTCTCGCCAGGAATATCTTCTTTGAATCCGTCGACCTCTGGCATCCCTTCGCCTTTGAACACAAGTTCCAGAACAGTTATATCAACAGTTTCATGGTATACCCCAGGCTTCACTACAATCAGATCACCGGTGGAAGCTCCATTCACCGCACTCTGGATCGTTGTATAGTTTCCGGGTCCGTCGTCATCGACCGTAAAGGTTGTAGCTGCTGCAGATCCAGCGAGGACCTGAAGGGCTAGAGCTGCAGCGAATAGAATAGATAATAACTTTTTTGTCAGAATAACACCCCTACATTTTTTAGTTCATATATTTTTCGCATAGTATAAGTCGGTTTTTATTAAACAGGTAATTTATCCAGCCCTTCTTCATCGGGGATGAAATTCTCACACTTGCAAACCAGGCCAACCTTGACAATGTCACTTTTTCCGTCAACTGTGGCCTTCACATATACGTTTCTCATGTATCTACCGCAGTCGCAGAAGGTTTTGGATCAGGTCCCTTCCCTCTCCAATAGTCTTTTTTGAGGCTTTCAATTACCTCACACCCTTCGACTTTTTCGCCTGGCCTGGTATTTTCAAATACTGATGCACCGTCAGCTGTTTTAATTCTTGTTTTAGTGGATCCTGCTTTCGAATCTTGCACAAGGAGTACATTTTATATACTTTGAACACAAATTTACAATGTTCACTCCAAAAAAAGAAAAAGCAGAATCCTTTGTGTTTGGGTGCTACAGAGGATTCTGCTTTGGACAACTTTTTTATACTGTTTCAATCCTTGTTTTAGTGGATCTTGTTTTCGAATCTCAAAGAGATGGATAAGTTCCTGCACAGTCGCTTAAGTTTCAATCCTTGTTTTAAAAGAGCTTGTTTATGAATAAAATTAGAACTTATGAATAAAGTTAGGATTTAAGATTTTTACTGGGATTAGAAAATCCCTAAAATAGTCTCCTCCGAAGCCAACAAAAGACCCAACTCAGGACTATATTCAACACTTGCGAATATCATGTCAGAATCAATCTCTAGTTGATTGTTGTGCATTAGTTTTTTGTATTGACCAACGCTTATCGAGGCAACATACTTCATAGCTTCAAAATATCTTCTATTTTCTATCTCCTCAAGATATTCAAGTTTATACTGAATTGGAACAACTTCAACTGATTGGTATAGGTTATAAAATTCTTCCTTATTTTCTTTTTCATTTATAAAGGGAAAAATTCTGCTATGAAACTTGGGGAAGTTCTTTTTTACCATTTCGAAAGATGCCAGATCAGAGCTCTGATACCCACTAGAATAAACTTCATCCACAAGTTTTTGAATTCTGCTTTCTCCCAGAATATCCTCTTTGCTTAACAGCTCCAGACTTTTAGAGACTATTTCCTGGTTTTTGTAAACATATTTGTCATTTTCAGATCCTTGTTCAAAAACATATACAGGTTTGATTATTTTTTCTTCCCATCCTTTTCGATTAACTCTTCCAAACCTTTGGATAAGGGCATCGAGAGGAGCTGGCTCGGAAAACAGTACATCATAATCTATATTAAGAGAGACCTCAATTGCCTGTGTGCCAACTAGAAGATTCAGATTCTCTAATTTTGATTCAATTTCTTCCCTATCTCTGAGGATAAATCTTCCGTGGATTAAGCCGCAATTTTCTATTCCTTCAGAAAGCAAGGTGTATATCTTCTGAGCCTGAGCCACGGTGTTACAAACAACAAGCACTTTTTTGTTATCATCAAGCTCTTTTTGAATGAGATCCAAATTATCAAAAATACCTCCTTTAAGAACAGAAACTCTATGTCTTGTAAACTCATTAAGTTCAGATTCTGTAAAGGAAATTTCTGTTGTGATTCCCAGTTCTCGCTTGAACATTTCTTTCAGAAAAGAAGGAAGAGTAGCAGACATAATCAAAAAACTAGCTTGATACTCTTTTAAGATCTTTAAAGTTTCAAGTATCAGAGCAGTTGTATGAGCATCATAAGCATGGATTTCGTCCATTATAAAAAGAGCATTAGACATTTCTGCAAGGTTCTGCTCAAAACCTCGAATTCCAAACATGGATTTAAGAATTTGATGGGGAGTCGCTATTTTATAAGGCCTGTAAATTTTATCTGTGAGGTTTTTTACCTGCTCTGCCTTTTCAGTTGCAATCAAGTAATCTTCTTCATCCTCAAAGCTCCGGTACAGATAGTACATAGCTTTTCCATGTTGAATACCGGTAAGTTCAGGGTCTTTAAAATCCCTTTGAAGCCGTTTATACATTGCATTTATGCTGGCAGTATAGGGAAGCAGGTAAAAGACCCTTTTAGACTTGCTAAGATTCTGGTTTGCATGACTCCAGAACAACGAAGCTTCTGTTTTTCCACTTCCAGTAGGTGCGATTAAAAAGGCATCTCCTTTTGTTTCTGAAGCTTGACTCTGAGTCTTTCTCATTTCGGAAAAATTGTATACAGCTTTCATGTCTTCAATTCCACATAATAAGCCGTACTTTCCTCCTGATGCAAGATGGTCGCAGGCTGTTAAAAACCCTTTAAGAAATATTCCGTATTTTCCATGCAAACTTGTTAATTCATCGTTTTCAAGCTGCTTTTTATAGGGTAGTACGGTATTTTTATAAGAATCAACCATTTCTTCTATTGATTCTCTTTCTCTAAATTTATTTAATTCAAAACCCAGGTATTTCCCGCTGATTTCTGGAATTTTTCTTTGAATTTCCCTGAGTTCTTCAAAGTTAGGAGTTAATTCCTGCAGCTTTTCAGTATACCTTTTTTTGCCAACCGGGCTTGGATACGTCTGAAACATTTCTCGCAAATAAGATACATCTTTATGGTGCGTGATTATTGCCATGGCTATGGCATCTTTAGGTTGATTATCATATTCAAGCCCAGAAACAAAACCTGCAGAGAGAATTTCATGCCTGTATTTCCATTTTTCCATTCCAGAGAGAGCTTTTTGAAATCCTGATGCAGCCTTTCCAAAGTCATGGAAAAAAATAGAATAGAAAAGATGCTCCCAGAATTCAGGCACTCCACAGATCTTAGGCGTTTCAGGGTAAGCATCCTTTATGCTTTTGAAAACCATAAGAGCTTTTTCTGTATGTTCCAGCAGAGTTTCGTCGGGATCTGTTTTAGCAAGAATTACCATATTTCTTCCATTACTTACTATCAATTCTTATGAAGCCAGACCGCCCAATCCATTTCCGGGTCGAACAAGCACTTTTCAGGATAGACAAAAAACTCATCCATCAAAAGATATGGCTTTACCCCTACGGCTTTTCTGGGAATTGTATCTGTAAAATGACTTGGGAGAGCCTGAACTAAACCATATGCGCCTTTGATTCCAAAGGGAAGAATTGTTTTTCCTAATCTCTTCCCAGCCTCTTCTTCAAGTTCCAATTCTTTTAATTCTGAAACTTTTGCCAGGTCTCCAGATCTGCCAAAGAGAAGGGGATATCGAGGCTTACGGAAGTGTTTCTCAAAATCGGGCCTATCAAGGTAGAGATAGAGTGTAGGATTATACAGGAATTCTCTTTTTATTACATTTGATTTTGCAGAAAGTCCTGGACTTAATTCGTAGATAGTTTCAAGGTCTACGGCTTTACTCTCAAAGTCAAATACATAACCAATATTCACATCGGCAGGGACAGTTAACTCTCCTCTTGCTGCTGAAATCAACCCGTATACAGTACTTACGGGAGGAACTGGAAGAGTAGGCTGGAAACCGCTTATAAAACCCGGATACCTGAAAGATGCGGTCCAGCCCTCAATTTTGATCCTTAAAACTTTCATCTTACCCCATCAGCCCGGGAATCACTTGCACAAAAGAATCAACTGTTTCGTTTATAGAGCCGTAAATTACTTTCGGACTGTTGCCCGCATATTTTTCAGTTAGGGCTTTAAGTACGGGATCGAGCTCCTCCATGAAACCTTTACGCCTTCCGATATAGATATCAGTCAACAGGATATCTGAATAATCGGAAATTACGTCTTCCAGAGCTTCAATATCCAGAGAAGCTTCTCCGTTTTCCTCTCTGACGAGATTCATGAATAGGTGATTTCCACCGTCTATTCCTACAAGTATGAGAAGCTTTGGAGAGACGTCAGTAAGATGCGAAGTTTGTTTCGCACCGCCTGCGAGATACGGAAGAGCTTTTAAAACATCTTTTGCTCTTTTTGTCCTGACTTCGGCAGGCATTACCCACTTACTTTCTACTTGTGCAGCTCCATTCTTCTCTGCAATTGCTTCGAGTTCAGGATACATGTTTTTGTACCCAGTTTTTTCACTTTTGTAGAACACACCTATATTGCCAAGGTCGAGTGAAAAGATCCCTTTCAAAACAGTGGAATAAAATTCGTGTTCATAAGGAACAGGATCGCCTTCGTGGCGAGCCATTACTCCGAAATCTTCTGTAGGAACCTGGCCTGTAACAGAAACGAGAGGCGAATTTTTCAGGACCGAAAGTCTTGTAACAGTGCCACCATCTGCTTTTTTGAGAGCCCTCATATATCCAAAAACATCGTCATCATCATATTCGACAGGATTAGCATTTGTAAATGCTATTTTCTTCTCGCGCTCGATAGGAGAAACTTTCCAGTCGAATTTTTCTTCCAAGGTAGTCCGCCACCAGTACCTGAGAGCCTGGCCCGAGACATACGGATAAACTTTTCTTCCTTTCCTAATCACCTTTACTCTGACAATATTTTCTGTCCGCTCACTGCTGTCATTTCCTGCGTTGTTTAATGCTGAATGGGGAGCATCAATAAGCATGAAACCGTTTACCGTGCGTGTCATAGTCAGTTCTCCTCAGATAATTCCGTTCCTTCCTCACTAAAAATAAGTTCAGATTTTAAAGTATCCTTTTCAACAAGCCAGTTATGCAGATTTTCGTAAATCCTGAAAAGTAAAAGATCCTGAGTCTCTTTCCAGCCCATATTTCCTTCAGGGAAGAGGTCTTCCATAAATTCTTCGAGAGTAAAAATAGAGTCTTGATCTCCCAGTTTAATTCTGTCTTTTTCAATCAACCTCAGTTGATTCCTGAATGTGGCAAAGTTGCTTGCCATTTCAAGCTGGTTTAGTCTTTTTATATTTTGGGTATCTTTTATGTACTCAGAGAGGCTGTCCCCAACCTTCTTGAGAGTATCCAATCTCTTACCGCCCATATTTCTTACCTCTGTCAAATAATATCCTAGTAATTCCCAATCTCCATAGACCTGCCGAGTTTTGTTATCTATGAAATATTTCACAATAGAGTTCCCTTTAAGAAGATTTATGTAAACGGAATTTCCTCTATTTTTGTAGTCATCCCCTTCCTTTATTTTGTCCTGGTGAAAATAGCCCTTTCTGACAATTTTTTTCCATTCCGAAAATTGGTCCATTTGTTTGACAAAAGCCAGGAATCTGAACACAGGAGTTGGAACTCTATAGATATCAAGATCAGGCCCCTGAATGTAGTTTGTAAAATGATACATATTTATAGAAGGATTTTCGGTTATCCAGTTCTCTTCATATTGAAGGATTATATCTTCAATTATGTGGAAAAGAGCATTAACAGGATTTTTATATCCTTCATCGTAACAGCCACTGTAACTATTTACTGAAATCTGTCTTCGAATATCTTTTATTGCTTTATCTGCCCAGTAATGCATTACTTTTTCTGAGTCTGAATGGAGAAGCAGAAGTTTTACGCAGGAATAAGAGACCAGAGGAGAAAACTGGACTGCAAAAGTACATGCAGGACAATAATCAGCTCCAGGCTGTCCACTTGGGAAATAATTGATCATTCCGCCTGACCCAATAAGAGGTATTTCTGTTTTTGTCCTGATCTGTTCGACATTACGTCTACCACAAGTAACACAGTTTCCAGATGTTAATACATCTATAGGTTCAATTTGACTAACTAAGGACTTTAAATACTCAAGAAGTCGTTGATTCTTATTTTTTACTGAAGGATTAGTAACGGCATTATTAGGAAAAAAAGAGTGAAGATTCTTTACCCATTCACTGGTCAAATATATAGGAACCATGTCTGAGGTAATCTCCTGGAGATCTTCAATTTTTACTTCCTCAGGCTTTTTTCTACCCGACCACTCGCAAATAGCCCAGATCCCAGCATCCACAAAAGGATTTCCAGTAAACTTATAAAGAAAGTTCTGGCTCATTATTTATACTCCCATTTTCCAGAAAACTTACTTTCACAAAAAAACATTCTGAAATAGAAAAAACTATTCAAATAATTAACTTTTCCTTTTTCATCAAATAAAAAAAGTTAAATATCTATTTAAGTAGGATTTTACTTTAAGAACTAATTTTAACCATTGGCTTTAAGGATCCCTGTGATCCCTGTAATACACTTAATCGTTTCAATCCCTCAAAGGTCTGATTTTAACCGTGCGTGGACTCGGAACCGTCTCCCATTTACATTTATTGTTTCAATCCCTCTAAGGTCTGATTTTAACCTAACTTTAATGGGAACGTCTGCGGCTGCTGTTGCTGCGTTTCAATCCCTCTAAGGTCTGATTTTAACCGGTTGCAGGAGCTGTAGCGAATGGCTTCATGCAAACCGTTTCAATCCCTCTAAGGTCTGATTTTAACTGCATATACTTTCACGCTATCATACCTTTCAAGCGGGTTTCAATCCCTCTAAGGTCTGATTTTAACATCCTTTGAATCATGGTTAAAATCCTCAGATATGACCGTTTCAATCCCTCTAAGGTCTGATTTTAACCTATCAGGATGTCAATTGGTGTCCTGATGATATCCAGTTTCAATCCCTCTAAGGTCTGATTTTAACAGAGTTTTGAGGTCCTTGAACCTGAAAAAAGAATCGGTTTCAATCCCTCTAAGGTCTGATTTTAACATTCAAAAACAGTTGCATGTTACACCGGTGCAGATGTGGTTTCAATCCCTCTAAGGTCTGATTTTAACTCGGCACAGTAGCCTCTAATGGTTCATACATAGTGTTTCAATCCCTCTAAGGTCTGATTTTAACAGTTTTGTTTTGTTGCTATAAAAAATAATAGTGCGTTTCAATCCCTCTAAGGTCTGATTTTAACAACGACATTCATCACAATGTAAGGAATGCTAGTGATGTTTCAATCCCTCTAAGGTCTGATTTTAACAGAATCAAGTACGGCTGATGTGTCTTTCCAAGATGTGTTTCAATCCCTCTAAGGTCTGATTTTAACAAATGCACGAGCCGCAGCCGTAATTATATTGACGACGTTTCAATCCCTCTAAGGTCTGATTTTAACTATATTTTTTTGTTGACTCTCAAGAAATCAAGCTGTGTTTCAATCCCTCTAAGGTCTGATTTTAACCTTATACCTATAAGCCTCCCGTAACCATAGAGGACGACGAGGTTTCAATCCCTCTAAGGTCTGATTTTAACGCTCAGGAGATTCAGCAGGGGTAGCTAACGTCATAAACTAGTTTCAATCCCTCTAAGGTCTGATTTTAACAATCTTTCCATTCGTATGGTTTCTCATCTTTTTTAGTTTCAATCCCTCTAAGGTCTGATTTTAACGATTTCTTCAGGAGCAGGGACCTGGACAACACCGACGTTTCAATCCCTCTAAGGTCTGATTTTAACTATCATAGGTTGAGTTCTCGGTATGAGATGGATGTTAGAAGTTTCAATCCCTCTAAGGTCTGATTTTAACTTTGTAAGTGAGCCTTCGATAGATGCCTCTAAGCAGTTGTTTCAATCCCTCTAAGGTCTGATTTTAACTTGAAGTCTAAGCTAACTCCTGAGATCCAGGAGAAAATGTTTCAATCCCTCTAAGGTCTGATTTTAACAGCCTTACATTCTTCGCATCGAGTTCATATTCAAGGTTTCAATCCCTCTAAGGTCTGATTTTAACACTTCAAGAATGCCAGGTAAACCGCATCTGAGACCGTTTCAATCCCTCTAAGGTCTGATTTTAACCTGCTGAAACTTCATATTGTTTCATGTTCTCTCCTTGTTTCAATCCCTCTAAGGTCTGATTTTAACATAATCCAACGGGGCATAGTGTCAGGCAGTATGAGTTTCAATCCCTCTAAGGTCTGATTTTAACAAGTTGCAGAGGACTATCGAAACGAAACTGAAGATATGCGTTTCAATCCCTCTAAGGTCTGATTTTAACTACATCTTCATATTCATATATATACACTTCAGATATGTTTCAATCCCTCTAAGGTCTGATTTTAACGTTGAATGCGAACGCCTGCGGGGATTTCCGGATAACGTTTCAATCCCTCTAAGGTCTGATTTTAACATGCTATGCTCGGAGCCACTCCGAAAATGAGAGAGGTTTCAATCCCTCTAAGGTCTGATTTTAACATTCCACCGCGACAAATAATATATACGTGGATCTCAGTTTCAATCCCTCTAAGGTCTGATTTTAACCAAGGAAATTTCCCCCGAATTTATGCAAATTAGATGCATGATCTTTTCAAACGAAAGTTGAAGAATTCGGGGTTATGATGCTGTTTTTAGGCAATGTTATTTGTGTGCTTTACGATATAAAAGTATTCTTTTTTTGAGAGAGATTTAAGAGTGGGTTTCGTGGATTGTTCATCTGGAGCTTCATATATAAGGATCCACGAAAAAAAGAGAAAAAACGGAACTGTAAATGGAGGAACGATGAGAAATATATTAATAAAGAATTGGATCATAGAGGAGGATTGATTAAGGAATGAAATTACAGATCTGGCAGATCAAATTATGTTGCTTGTATCTGCTTTTGGAGTTCCTAGATCTTCGATTCCAAGATATTTTCTGTCTCTTGAGCTGTAGAAAATGATATGGTCAGAACTTTCCTGGATGAGTTCTTTAAGCCTTGACTTAATTTTCAGGAATTCGGCTTTTGTGAGTTCACCTTCAAAGACACTGTTCTGAACCCAGTTCATATATTCCCTTAAAAAAGATCTCACTTTGTTTACCCGTTCTACTCCTACATCGTACACAATTACCACATACATTTTACCACCACATCACAAGAGGTTTATAATCTTCCACTCCAAGAACATGTTTTGAAATTTTGTACAGCTCCAGCCGGATCAGGCTTTTATAAGATACATTCCTGTTCAGGCCTTTGTGTTTGATAGTGGTTTTGAGCTTTTCATCATACTCTTTGAGGAAGATCTTTTTTCCTTTCTCGCTAAGTAGCATGTTTCCGATTTCTCCCCTGAAACAGCTATCATCCAGCATATTTTTGTTAATAAGTTTAAAAATTATCCTGTCTACCAGAATTGGCTTGAAAATCTCACTCACGTCGAGAGATAAAGAAAACCTGCGTTCAAAAGGCTCATGCAGGTATGAAATTGTAGGATTGAGCTGAGTATTGTAAATCTCTGAAAGGGTCGTGGAATAAACGAGAGAATTCCCAAAACTGATTAGCGTATTCATTTTATTTTCCGGCGGTCTTCTAGTGCGTTTTATTATCCTGTATTCCTCAGGGAATATTTCATCGAGTGCATTGTAGTAGAGTTCCCTGATTTTCCCTTCCGTTCTCATCATTGAGGGTATTGTCTCTGCATCTTTCAGGCGGGAAAACTCAGTTTCTATTGAAGTTGCATAATCTCCAACTGCTTCCTGAACGTCCTCCCGGGTTCTTGCATAATACCTGAGGTTTTTCAGGATATTTCCACAGGCACCCTCAATAAATTTTCCAGCAAGGCACAACCGTCTTTCAGAATTGAGATAATTTTCAGCCTGCCGAATTACAAGATCTCCACTGACCAGGGTTTCCCGTGGATACATCGAACCCTCATAGAACCCGTAGTAATTAAAAAAATGGATCGGAATTCCTTCTTTTGAAAGATAGGAGACGACTCCTGACGAGAAAGAAAGATTACCATAAGCGAAAATAGAGTTTATTTTGTTTATTGGCAGGATCTTTCTGCTGTCTTTGTTTTCAAAATAGACTGTGTTTTCTTTTCTCTTCAAAATTCCATCCTGTAAAATGTAAAAATCTTCGCGGATTCTTTTACCTCCTCTTACTTCTCAATAGTTTCATCACTTTGAAGCAATTCATGTCCGTTTTCATCTCATTCCCCACAAAAACAGAATTCCTGATAAGCACATCTTGAACAAATTTTCTTATGAGCTGGCACAGGCATTGAGCCAAGAACTATTTTTTTAATCTCCTCAATTTCTCTTTCAGTCGCGTCCTCATCTTCGGGATTCAATTCAACTTTTTCTATTTTATTAAGAAGAGGGTAATTTAAAACCCCCACGGCATCAAAATCTCTTTTCTTGAGGTAATAAAGGTAAAATAAAAGCTGAGCCCTATCGGCAGCATCCATTTTTTTGCTTTTCTTGATTTCGTGAATCTCAATTCTTTTCCCTGTTTTCACAAAATCGATGCTTATTCCATCAATGGTAATGTTTTTAGAATTCTTCTTATAACGATCTTCGTGCAGAATTTTTCCTAAAGCAACATTATCATCACCTTTCTCAAGAGTAATATTATGAGAAAATAGCCAGAGTTTTGTCTTGCATATGTGGTAATAGTTTACCTTAACTCCAGTAATACGAACAGAGTCAAGGAAAACTTCTGCATGTATACTTGTTTCGGGACGATCTTCCAGATCATTTAAACCACAGTCGTTATCTTTACCAGCCTCATTATTCACTCCTGAGTCTCCTTACTTTGTGTTTACCTGCAATAGATCCAGACATCCGAACCCCATAGCGTTTTTTTCACCCAGCCCGGCATCATAAGCAAATTTAAGGAGCTCCGGGTTTGCAGAGATAGAAAAATCCATCAAACTGCAGCGCCTATAATTGTTTTCGATTTTTACACGCTTGGGTTTGAAATTGGGGATATTTAGGATTTCAAAAAAGTCTTTCTCGATTTTTGATCCGTAAAATTCTTCATACCTGGCAACCAGATTTTTATGCAGGTTTTCATGGAATTTCGAGTCTTTAGGGTACAGATCGAATTCTACTAGTTTATCATTCTGCTTTCTCAGGGTTTTTAAGTAGATAGGCGAGAGAGTCCTGAAAGTACACATATCCGAAAAATGTACTGCAGGAAGAACTTCAATTCTTTCAATTATGAAACTGACTTTGTTTTCATTGTTCCCGAGAAAAAACTCCGGTTCAAGCAAAAGCCCTTCCGCAAAACTTCTTATGAACTCAGGATCAGGAGATGATAGGAAAAAATGAGCCGTCTTGAAATTTAGCCCATTCTTTTCGGGGATTCTATCATCAAGAACGAGATTTGAAAAAGTATAGAACTTAAAACCTTGCTTGCTGTGAGTTTTAGCCGCAAGCTCTACATTTGAGGTGGCTAATTTAGAGTATAGCATGGAAGCAAGGCCATACTGATAATCATAATGAAGCGGATAGGGAGATATTTTTCGGATACTTACCCTGCATCTCATAAAGAACTATTGTGATATTTTGTATTTATAACAAACACAAATTGTGAGAAAAAGAAGAAAATTAGTAAGCTGTTTCCCTGACAAACTTACAAATCTTAACTCCCACCGTCCTTTACCCTAATTTCTCAAATGTTCACACCTTCACATTATGTCTCAATAAATAAAAATAGAAAGTTATCATCGCATTACGCTAGCCGGAGAAGCATAGAAGAAGTGAAGGAAGAGTAAATTTTCCCATCAAAACTTCCGAAATATCAAATCGTTATCATTGATGGGTAAAAAGAAAAAAATACTTGTGAAGACATTGAGGTAATTGGCAGACAGACAAAGCTTGCATAATGGACCCGCCTGCAGACCAGACTGCAGGTAAAATATATGGGAAATGAGACAAAGAGAATATGGGGGAGAAGGAGTTTCAGGATGTAGTATGGGGGTACTGCATCGAAAAGACTCCCTGCTCCCTCTGATCTTTCTCTGTAAATTAAAATCGTCTTTCCTCTATAAATTAAAATCGTCTTTCCTCTGTAAATTAAAATCGTCTTTCCTCTGTAAATTAAAATCGTCTTTTCTCTAACCTTTAATCCTCAATTTTTTAATCTTCGATCCTCGTTTCGTTAATCCTCAGTCCTTGATTCTTTAGTCTTCAAGCCCGGGATTTCAGGCTTACTTTTCCATAGCTTTGGCCCGGAGGTCTGCAGGGAACTTTTCGATTGCGTACCTGAGGGAGGTCCTGGGCATTTCTTTTTTGTTTTTCATGACGTAGTCGAAGACTTCCTGCAGGTGGGGTTTGCTGGCTTCTTTTAACATCCAGCCGTAGCCTTTCCGGACCATGTCGTCTTTGTCCGTGAGGAGGAGGTCTGAGATTTCGAAGATCTCGGGCAGGAAAAGGCCTTTTCTTGCAGGCAGGATGAGGGTTACGGCTGACGCCCGCCTGAACCAGCGGTTGTCCGATTGCGCCCAGAGTTTGAGGTTTTCAATGTAAGAGGGGAATTTTTCGATAAAAGAGCCAACCGTGTGGTTGCAGAGGGTGTCGCATTTCGCCCAGTTGTTGACGTAGTTCTCGACCCAGTGCTCAAAAACGAAGAAATCGGCTTCGGTGTATTCGGCTCTTACCATGTATGCCCACTCAAAGGCGACAAAGGCTTCCTCGCAGTAGTCCGACTGCAGAAGGGGGTCCCCGAGGGCAAATATATTTTCCTTATCCGCCTGGCCTGCCGATTTCAGTTCCTTAAAATAGTCCTTTGTGATTTTTCTGACCGCAGCCGCCCTGACCCCGTGGCATTTCACTTCCTCTTTAAAAAAGCGGGAACAGCTGTTTTTCGCCTTTTCGTCAACGTTTTCTATTAAGTCTTTCCTGACCCTGGATACGATATCGGTTTGCACAGTTCTTTATTAAATCAAAGGTGTTCTTATAGTTTCTTTTTCAGAAGGAAAAATCAGGGAGGTATAAAGGAGGTATAAGAGAGGCATAAGGGAGGCGTCAAAAACATTTTTCATGAGGGAAGCTTATTTTCCATCATGCCTCATGTAAAGATTCGCCCTCAGGAACTTTCAGATGCCAAACGTTTTTTTGAAATCTTCACACAAACGGACTTTGAATACATAGAAGTCCCGGTAGAAACCCTTGAGGACGAAAAACGCTTCCTGAATCTGAACGAGGTAAAAAGAAAAACCAATTTTGAACACAACTATTCGATTTTTTTTGACGGGAAACTCGTAGGAGCCTGCGGGATCAGGATCGACCAGCACAGGCCGTGGGTAGGGGAAATCGGATATCTCGTAGATAAGGATTACTGCGGGCAGGGAATCGCAACCGAAGCCGTAAGGCAGCTTGAGAAAATCGGTTTTGACGAACTGAAATTGCAGAGGATTGCCATCCTGATGGATATTCGAAATCTGGCGAGCGAGCAGGTTGCCCTCAAGTGCGGGTACGAAAAAGAAGGCGTGGCAAAAAAAATCCACAGGATAGGAAAAGGGTACTACGACTGTTTCGTATACGCGAAAACCAGGTAAAATACCATAACAGGCAAGCTCCCGGAACCGGGCAGATCCCAAAACAGACAAAATACCAAAACAGGCAAAATGCCAAAACAGACAAAATACTGTTCCCAAGCAAGCAGCAGATAGCGGCGAGGCAGAAGCAGAAGCAGAGCAGAAGCAGAGCAGAGCAGAAGCAGGGCAGAAGCAAAATTGGAACCTTAATCAACAGGCGAGAAAAATAAAAACTGAGGAAACAAAGCCCGGATAAGGGGGATCTGTAGAAACTCAGACCAGCCCCAGAGTCTCTACAAGGCTTATTCCGTACCAGACTACCATAAGGTTATTTGCGGTTACAAGGATGCCCACGGATTCTATGACGTGTTTTGTGAGAGTCCAGCGTTCCTTTGAAGTTTTTATCGCCGGAGCTACGTAAAAGAGCAAAAGGATGAATGCAATTTTTATAAGCAGTAGATGATAAATTCCATACTTTTCAAGGATCATGGCAGGAACAGGGTTATATTCTGTGCCGAAAGGCAGTGCGTAAAACGTAGAAGCCCAGTCCCCTATCACATAGAAAAGGATGATAAAGCGGATATCGTACAGATAAGACCTGAACGAACTCCAAGCATAGCCTACTTCCAAGAAAACCCCCCTCTTATTACTTCTTTGTTTTTAATTAAAAGCGACTTTATTTTGTGAGATTATATAAGCGTAAGAAACTAAGGTAGAGGTTCACAAATTTTAGTAAGGAGCCCACAACTGGTTTTAATAATATTTAAGGTGTTTATGAGCTCCTGAATACGAAATAAAGATTTAAACGAGCTTGAATAAGATTGAAAACAATAAAATATATATTTAACAGGATTTTTTCAGGAATAAAATAAAAAAAGAGATATTACGGGCTCCTGAAGTTGGTTTTGAGCATAGATAGAAGAGTATTTCTAACATATACCCGATGTACTCAATATGTAAAGTTTATGAATATTTTTAGCCCTGTTTTTAATAAAGTGAGGAAGTATTCTGTAAGTATGGAAAAGATTTAAAAAGGAGAATTTCAACTAAGAGGAAAACTCCGACAACAGATAATTTCATCAAAGGCGATCACAGCAAAAAGGAACCAGCAAAAGAAGTCCGGTGGAATCCCGAAGTGAGAGCCTTGCTGGAGACTATGAATTAACTAATGACTGAAAGTCGGACTCAAACTAAAAGATGATGCTAATGGCTGAACAATTCGAAAAACCGGAGATTGAGAACTCGTCTTCTCTTCTGGAAATGAAAAATGTTACGGTGGTTAGGGGCGGGAAAAAGATCCTTGACTCCGTATCACTCTCCATCAATCCCGGAGAACACGTTGCAATTATCGGGCCCAACGGCTCCGGCAAGTCCTCCCTCATCAAAACCTTAACAAAAGAGTACCATCCTCTTGCAGCGGCCGACGGGCTCGTACTGAAAATAATGGGGAAGGAGACCTGGAACGTCTTTGAGCTCAGGAAGCTTCTCGGGATAGTCTCTGGAGAACTCCAGCAGACCTGCTGCCGCCGGATCGGGGTCCTGGATGTGGTGCTCTCCGGGTTTTTCAGCAGCATAGGCATATATTACAACCACGAAGTGACCCCGGAAATGGAAGCGAGAGCAGAAGAGGTTCTGGACTTCCTTGAGATTTCTCACCTCGAAGAGCGGCCGATGTGCGAGCTTTCCACAGGAGAAGCAAGAAGAGTGCTGATAGGGAGGGCTCTTGTGCACGACCCGCAGGCGCTCTTTTTAGACGAACCCGCAAACAGCCTTGACTTAAAAGCCCTTCACGGCTTCCGCGAAAGCGTCCGGAAAATTGCGCTCTCAGGCAAAAGTGTGATTCTTGTCACCCACAACCTGCAGGACGTTATACCCGAAATCAGCCGTGTGGTCCTCATAAAGGAAGGGAAAATCTTCAGGGACGGGAAGAAAGAAGAGATCCTGACAGACGCAAACCTCTCGGAACTTTTCTCCCTCCCGGTAAAAGTCCTGGAAAAAGAAGGTTACTACCAGGCCTGGAGTTGAAAAAAGCATATCCCGGACCCAGCCCTGAAAATCCTCCCCTTTCAGAGCTAACCGGGACGGAGGAAATAGACTCAAAATTAAAAAACCCTTGTTTTCCGCTAAGAGTTATTAGCTCTCCTGATAAGGATATTCTTTAATAGTCCCGGGAAAAGTTTATATTATGACAGTGATGGGCATAATCGGCTGCAGGATCTTCGAAGATGAAATTGTCCATGTGCTTACAAACGACCCTGAAGCGGAAAAGATTTACATCATAAAAAATGAAGAAAATATAGGGCTCCTGCACAAACTTAAATCCCAGGGGCTTGATCCGGTAGTCCTTCCATTTTATGAATTAAGAACCCACCTGAAGCAAAGGGACGAGTTCAGCGTCATTGTCCAGCTTCAGGAGATAGGACTCCATACGGACCCTTCCAGGCTCAAAAGCAGAACATATACAAACCTGAACCTGATGTCCAGGTTTGCAGACGGGATCCTCCTTTTTTATGGGCTTTGCGGACATGCTTTATCCCGGATGCAGAAAGATTGTTCATTTTTCAGGTGTTCCCTGAAGCTACTTCAGGACAGGAGCGAAGGCGAACCGTCTCAGCCCCTTGAAGACTGTATTGCAGCAGCCCTCGGAGGCACCTCCCGCTACCGGGAAACCCTGAAAAAACACAGTGATACCTTTTTCTTAACCCCCATGTGGGCCGTAAACTGGGAAAAAGCTTTCAGGTTGGGAGATAAATCGATCCCGAGTTTTGAATTCACCCCTGAAAACATGAGAGAACTCGGATATCGAAAAGTTGCAAAGATTGACACAGGGCTCTCCTATGAACCTGATTTTGAGAAAAAAATTGAAGAATTTGCACTTAAGTTCGGGTTCGAGGTCATAGAACTTGAAGGCAGTACTGAAATAGCTCAAAAGTCGTACAGGCTAATGAAAAAAATGCTTCTCAATCCGCTCAGAGCCTGAAAAGGTTCTATCCAAAAAGAACCTTAAAAACTTCACTACTTGCGGACTGGCTCTAAATTAGATTGTATCAAAATGGAATTGATTCAAAATTAGATTGGATAAAAATTAGATTGGGTCAAATGGGATTGGATAAAAATTAGATTGGGTCAAATGGGATTGGGTCAAAATAAGATTGGGTCGAAATAAGATTGGGTCAAAATAAGATTGGGTCAAAATAAGATTGGATCAAAATAAAATTGGGTCAAATGGGATTGGATAAAAATGGGACTGGATAAAAAACGATTAGCTTTTTTGAAATTACCATAAAGAACCTGAAAAATTGTCTTGATGGCATTAGGTCAAGTTATTGAAATGTACCAGATGATTGATCAGTGCATTATTTTAACGCTCAGATATATATGGATACACGTAAAATAATAACTGAATATATTTAAATGCCGGCAAATTAAGTTGAATCTTTTTAGGCTTTTTAAAAAATCTGATTTTTAAAGCATATTATTTTTAAAAACATTCTTCCGGAGATTACATGGAATCCCTCAGGAGCTGCCCGGTCAGCTTTTCAAAATATGGGAAATAAAGATTTGTACATGCCAGAGGAGTCTACATGCCAGTAATGACCATAATAGGGTGCAGGATGTTCGAAGACGAGATAATGCACCTTCTTGAAAACGACCCTGAGATCGGAAAAGTGCTTGTGGTGGAAAACGAAGACTGCGGCGGGATCATGAGAAAGATGGCAGAAGCGGGAATTGCACATACTGCGCTCCCCCTTGAAGCGATTCCCGAAAAATCCGCAGGGAAAGGTGAAGGTTTAACCCTGATCATATACATGCTTGAACTTGCCCTCCATGCAATCCCTGAAAACCTCAAAAAAACCGTTTATTCAAAAGTAGAACTTATGGCGCCCCGCTCGGACGGAGTCCTGCTCTTTTACGGGCTTTGCGGAAACGTGCTCGGGAAAATTGAAGAGGACTTCAGAGCCCTGGACTGCAGGGTGAGTATCCTGAAAGAAGAGAACGGAGAAATCGTAGACGACTGCATAGGGGCTGTCCTCGGAGGCAGGGGGCACTACCTAGAAGCCCTGAAAAGCTGTAGAGGCGCAGGGACCTTTTTCCTGACCCCCATGTGGGCCGTGAACTGGAGGGAAATGATCCGGACTGCCGGTCTGAGCCGGAACCCGGATGATATTGAGATGTCGAAATTCGTCTTTGACTATGCAGGTTACAAAAGGGTTGCAAGGGTAAATACAGGCCTTGCCTACGAAAAAGACTTTGATGCCCGGGTAAAAGAGTTCTCTACGCTCTTTGAGTTTGAGGTTACGGACCTCGAAGGGACTCTGCAGCTTGTGGAGAATTGTTATGCAAAAACAAAAGCCTCAATGTTAGAGGCCTGCCCTCATTCCCAGACCTGAAAACCAGGATCCGAGTCCGAATCCGAGTCCGAAAACCGGGGCCTGAAAAGTTTCTATCCTGCTTCATCAGATTCCGGAATCGTTTTCTATTTTTTTGATTCAATCCTTAAAGGTCGGTCCTGGAAGATAGGTTCTGGAAAACATATTGACACGGTTTTCTATCTCACACATATTCCCCACACATATTTGTCATATCTTCCAAATATTTGCCATATCTTACACATCGCGATCACATCTTGCACATATTTATTATGCACTTCTCTGCTTCACCGTATACATCAGTTTACTTTATAAATTGAGAGGCATTAATATTCATAGAAAATAAAAAGTTAACACGAAACCTAACGGCAAAAAAAACATTAGGGGGAATTCAGAATTGGGAAACCATTTCATTATAATTGCCGGAGAAGAGGCAGGGCCTGCCTCAAATAAAATGGGCGGGATCTGGAACGTCATTCATGAAGAGGCACACACCCTTGCGACTCTTTTTGACTCCGGGAAATTAAAGAAGGCAAAAGAAAATACCGAGATCCTTGTTGCGGGCCCGTATTTCGGGCACAGGGGCGCGGACTGGAACCGGGGTTTGAACAGGATTACGGATATGAACGGGCTTGCTCCTCTCAGCACTGACGGAGAACTCAAAAAAAGCCTGAAAGCCCTTGAAGACGAGGGCATTAAAGTTTTCACAGGAGAAGAACTGGTCGGAGAAACCAGGATAGGTTACCTGCAATTCCAGACCTCTGATTTTGGAAAAATCCGTTCAACCTATGGGGGGAAAGATATGACTCTCGAAAGCAGGGTCAAAGCCGAAGCCTACGAACTCCTGGGGCTTGACTCCCTCAGATATGAAGGCATGCCAAATGGCGCGGAATATACTCATTACCTTTCTCTTTCACATTCGATTTCCGAGCTGATCCAGCTTCTTGTAAGTTCGGCTCCCAAAACTTTGGCAGAAGAGAAAGACCAGGAGAAAGAATTAATTCCCTGTCCGGGGGTTTCCCTGCACTGCCATGAATTTGGGGTATTTTATGCTCCTGCGAGACTTAGGAAACTGGGAATCCCGACAAACTCCGTTGCAACCCTGCATGCTACTATCCCCGGCAGAGCTGCCGGATACAACTCCATCCAGAAAAGAAGAAATAATGACAGCACGTGGCCTCCGGGAGTACCTGAGAACCTTGCCTCCCTCGAAGCCCTTGCCATGTACGCAGACATGGTTACTGCAGTAGGGGAATCCACGCGCCAGGAAGCCCGACTTTTTTACGGAATTAACGGGATTGTTATTAGAAACGGGATAACAATCGAAGCCGAAAAAATAGACTGGAGCCGAAAAGAACTCTCCCTCTCAAAGATCCGGAATTTCCTTTCCGAAAACCTGTACAGATACTACGGGGGGGAAAAGATCGAGCCCGAAAAGATTATCCCCATTTTCACAATCTCCCGCATAGAGGTTGAAAACAAAGGGTACCCTGACCTTCTCGATTCCCTTGTAGCTCTCGAGCATATAATAAGGAACAGCATCATGGAAGGGCATATGGAAGAGGGGATAAAGGTGATCTGTTTCCTTGTAGCTACGGAAGGCCCTAAAACCAACCTTCCGGAAGGGTTCCCGGTAAATCTTCCAAAAGATGTGCTTGTAGGAAACGAGCTGAGGCTTCAGCAGATGATAGAGGAAAGAGAGCTTGACTTCCCGAAAATGGTAAGAGGAAAACGTTCGGTTGCTGCTATGCTCTACCCCCAGATCATCTCTCCCGGGGACGGTGGGCTGGGAATGGGGGTAAGGGACTTCATGGCTGGCTGCTGTGCCGGAGTTTTTCCTTCCCGTTATGATCCCTTCCTGCTCACGGGGCTCGAAGCCGGAAGAGAGGGGACCCCAAGCGTGGTAAGCCGGGTCTGCGGTTTCAGCGATGCCATAAAAACTATCGAGTCCCTGGTAGAAGGCCTGGGCGGAGTAATAGTGGTAGACAATATAGACCTCTCTTACTACGAGACCGTCCTTGACTACGCCCTTTCAGTCAGTTACTTTACCAGAAATTTCATAGACGACCGGGTGAAATACAAACTTCTCTGCAGGGAAGCTTTTCTCCTTGCAAAGGACATGGGCTGGGAAAAACCCGCAGAACAGTATTATGAATTGATAAGCGGGGCACGCTTTTGTAAAAAGAAATAATGAGGACTCCTAAATAGGTAAAAGAGGAAATCATGAGTAGATTGAGGTTTTCCGAAAATGTCAGAAATCAGAAAGCACTATTTTCTCCCCGAATACTGCATAATTGCCGAAGGGAGAGCTAAAAGACCTTCGGATTTTGCAGGGGCAGCCAAAGATTCCGAAAAAAATCATTCTGAAAGCTGCGTGTTCTGCGGAGGGAATGAAGAAAAAACACCTCCTGCAACTGCGGCATATAAGAAGGGGGAGATCTTTGCCGATACCGAAAAAAAACGAGTCCGCAACTGGGATTTTCGCTGTTTTCCAAACCTCTATCCCGCACTTTCTCCTGCTCCGCCCTCTCCCGGATTTCGCGGAAAAGGGCTTGAAGCTTTTCCTGGATTCGGTTTCCATGAGGTAATAGTGGAGTCCCCCGTACACGGGAAAAAACTTGAGGAATTCTCCGATGCTGAGATATCCGGGCTTATGGGAGTCTATAAGGACAGAGTATGCCATTACGCAGCCCGTGAAAAAATCCGTTATGTTTCCCTGTTCAAAAACTCCGGAAAAGCTGCAGGCGCTTCACAGAACCACTCACATAGCCAGCTCCTCGCCCTGCCGGTTTGCCCTCAGGTTCTGGAAAGGGAACTGAAGGCTATCAGGGAAGGAGAAAAATGCCCTTACTGTGTGCTCCTTGAAAAAGAAAAAACTTCGACACGCCTTATCCGTGAAAATAGCAAATTTGTGGCTTTTGCCCCTTACTATTCAACAGGACCCTTTGAAGTATGGATCCTTCCAAAAGAACATATTAGTTTCCTGGGAGATTTCAGTCCGGAACTCCTTTTTGCTCTCGGGGAAATTTTGAGAGCGGTCCTCAGGAGTTATGGAAAAGTACTGGGGAACCTGCCTTATAACCACATGTTCTACCAGCTTTTTGAGACACCAGAGTACCACCTGAACCTGAGGCTGATGCCCAGGATCTCCACGGCTGCGGGGTTTGAATTGAATACCGGAATTTACATCAATACGGTTTCCCCTGAAAAGGCAGCTTCATATCTGAGGGGGGATATTAATGAGCCGACTCGGGAGAAAGTCGGGAGAGAAAAATAAACAGCTGGAGTGAAAGTTTCCGCTGTAGAACATAGGGAAAAAAACGGAGATATATTTATGTACAATTAAAAAGGATAAAGTTAGGGAAGTATAGAGATGTATCCTTAACGCGAAAATCATCCTGTGAACAGGCATATCTGGAGAATTCCTGTTCTGAATAGGTACGTGAAGGGTTTTAGAGGAAGAAGGATAGAGAAATTACGACAAGAAAGGCGCAACCTGAGTTTACCGGTTACCGATCTGGAAATATATCAGGTAAAACTGAAGGGTTTTAACAAAACAGGCTGGGGGATACCTGTAACTTTTAGCAGCCGCAATGTCCTTCACTTGACAAAAAGGAATGAGTGAGTCTATGAAAAAGATTCGAGTAGGAATGTTTAGCTGGGAAAGTTTGTATTCGATACGTGTAGGTGGGATTTCACCCCATGTATCCGAACTCTCTGAGGCTCTTGCAGCCAAAGGTCATGATATTCACCTTTTTACACGAGGCAAAGATAATAGTGATGAAATCATCAAAGGAGTTCACTACCACAGAGTGGAGTGCGACCGGTATGGAGGAATAGTTGAACAGATGAACAGGATGTGCGACGCCATGTACTGTCGGTTCCTGGACGTGCAGGAGGAAGCTGGAGAGTTTGATATCCTCCACGGGCACGACTGGCATCCTGTAAATGTCCTCTGCAGGCTTAAAGCCCAATTTGGGCTGCCTTTTGTCCTGACTTTTCACAGTACGGAATGGGGGCGTAATGGAAACCGCCACGGAGACTGGTGGGAAGCAAAAGAGATTTCACACAGGGAGTGGCTTGGCGGGTATGAAGCTTCCGATGTAATTGTTACGTCTACGATTTTGAAAGACGAAATCAAGCACATATACAAACTTCCCGATTATAAGCTCTGGGAGATCCCCAATGGGATAAACGTGGGAAAAATAAAGAGGGAAATTGACCCCGGAGAAATAAAAAGAAACTACGGTATCCACCCCTGCCTTCCCGTGGTGCTCTTTACCGGAAGGATGTCTTACCAAAAGGGACCGGATCTGTTAGTCGAAGCCGCAGCAAAAGTCCTGAGGAAACGGGATGCCCGGTTTGTGCTTATAGGAGAAGGAGAGATGCGGAATCAATGTGAAAACCAGGCTAACAGGCTTGGGATCGGAGGCTCCTGCGATTTCCTTGGTTATGCTCCGGATAACACCGTCATAGACTGGTTTAACGCCTGTGACCTTGTCTGTGTCCCGAGCCGGAACGAACCCTTCGGGATAGTCGTGCTTGAGGCATGGGATGCAAGAAAGCCGGTAGTTGCAAGCGATGCAGTCGCTCTTGTTGAGAACTTCAGGACAGGTGTCATTGCCCATAAAGAGCCCTCGTCCATTGCCTGGGGCCTCAATTACGTACTTGAAGGGCTCGGCCGCAACAGGATGGGAGAAAAGGGGTACGATCTCCTGAAAAAGAGATACAACTGGGAAACGATAGCTACAAAAACCCTTGAAGTATACGAAAAAATAATAGAAAAAACCTGAACACTAATAGTAGTGTTTCACCGTGTCTCTAAACTCGAAGCTGCTACAAAGAAAATTAAATTAAAAGTGGATACAGATACCCCCTCAAAAAAACACACATGATATTCTTCGAATAGCAGGCACAAATAATAAAAGTAATTGAAAGTACTTTCATACCAAAGAAATGTATATTTCTGGGACTGTAATTGACTCAGAAAGACGTAGTGTAAAGTACTGCTCGAATAAGTGTAAAAACGGTTGCATATAAAGCGAGATCTTATGCTGAGGGTTGATAGCGCTGACGCGGACATACCGTCGTTTGCTGCGGGATATGTCCGCGCCATTGCAATTTTAATTCAGGACAATTTTATACAATAGAAAAAAACGGTTACCTTTTCAGATAAAACATTGCTATTTTTTTAGAATACGGAAATTACTTATAATCATTTTTTCTTGATTATGTTAGCTATGAAAAAACTTGGATTCGGGACGTTGCGTCTTCCACTCACCCGTCCTGACGATGTGAAATCGATCGATCAGGATCTTTTTAATCGGCTCGTTGATGAATTCATGAAAGCGGGTTATACTTACTTTGAGACCGGCTGGCCATATCATTCCCAGTGTGCTGAAGACGCCTGTAGAAAAGCAATTGTAGAACGGTATCCCAGGGAAAAATTCTGTCTCGCGGATAAGATGCCGACCTATAATCTCAAAAAAAGTGAGGACTATGAGAATATTTTCACCGAACAGCTGAAACGTTGTGGAGTAGACTATTTCGATTATTATCTCTTCCATAACCTTGGTAACAAAACCTATAAACAATGTGAAGAACTCGGAGGTTTTGAGTTTCTTCGACAGAAAAAGGACGAGGGAGTTGTGAAGCATATAGGTTTTTCGTTTCACGACACACCGGAAGTTCTTGTTAAAATATTAACAGAACATCCCGATGTGGATGTTGTGCAATTGCAGATAAATTATATCG